>JAHEAZ010000002.1 GCA_024642505.1 Gammaproteobacteria bacterium | reverse complement strand
GCGAGCTGGAGACGAAGTTCCACCAGAGGTGGCGCGGGCCGTCCGCCGTGGCGCCCCCCAGTAGCAACAGGCGGGCGCCTTTGGGACTCTCCAGCCGCGCCTCGGCGCCTGGTTCGAGCACTGCCATCTGGCCCGCTTCGACCGCGCTGCCCGCCAGCAGCACCGTGCCGACCGCTACGTAGAGGGCGCGTTCCTCGTGTTCCGGGGGCAGGGGAATGGAGGCACCGGCCGGCAATTCGACGTCCGCGTAAAGCGTCGGTACCAGCACGTCGACGGGCGACCGCATTCCGAATGCATTCCCGGCAATGATCCGGATCGTCGCCTCGCCTACCGCGAATTGTGGCAGCGATGCAGCCGGGTGGTGCCTGAACGACGGCTCGCACTCCTCGAATTCACGCGGCAGAGCCACCCAGGACTGAATGCCGTGAATTCCATGGCCGCTGGCACGCAGATCGTCGCCTGTTCTCTCGGAATGCACGATGCCGCGGCCGGCGGTCATCCAGTTGACCGCGCCCGGCTCGATGGTCGCGACCACGCCCAGGCTGTCACGGTGAACCATGGCGCCTTCAAAGAGGTAGGTAACGGTTGCCAGGCCGATGTGGGGGTGGGGGCGGACGTCGATACCGGTGCCCGGGGCAAACCTTGCAGGACCGATGTGATCAAAGAAAATGAAGGGCCCGACCATCCTGAGGCCGGCGGCGGGCAGTACTCGCCGGACCGAGAATCCGCCGAGGTCCCGGGGGCGGGGCTGGATGAGACTGCTGATGACGCCTGGCATGGTTGGGCCAAGAATACCAGAGGCATGGACAACTGCGGTCAGCTTGACCGGCGGAGGGTGCTGCAGGCGCTTGGCGCAGCGGCGGCGACTGCTGGCTGCAGCCTGTTGTCCAACGGTTCCCTGAATGAGCGCCCCGTCTGGTTTGATCCGGTTGGTCCCCGCGCGCCCGTCGTTTTCGTTCACGGCGCCTTTGGGTCGCGATTGCGAGACCGGCGAACCCACAGGGAAATCTGGCCGATCGGCGTGCCCGACCTGCTGGTCAGTGGTTACCACGAGCTGGCACTGCCACTCGATCCCGATACCGGCGAGGCGCTGCCGGACGACATCGAGGCCTACGATCTCTTCGACGCTGCCGGGGTGGTCGAGTTCTACGGCTCCCTGGTCGACATGCTCACCTCGGCCGGCGGGTACCGCCGCGCGTCCGCCGACGTGGCGATCGATGACGCCGTACCGCGACTGTATGCGCTGGTCTACGACTGGCGCCGGGACCTGTCACATGCTGCGAGGCTGCTCGACGAACTGATCGAACAGGTGCGGACGGCGTATCGCTCACCCGGCCTGCGCGTCGACCTGGTCGCACATTCGAGCGGCGGACTGGTCGTCCGTTATTACCTCCTCCATGGCGCCAGGCCGCTGGCGGCCGGCGGCGGCGACCCACCCGATTTCTCGGGCGCGGCCAAGGTTCGAAGCGCGGTAGCCATCGGCGTGCCGGAAATCGGAGTGGCGCGGGCGGCGGCATCATTGACGGAGGGCGAGCCGGTCGTGCTCAACCGCGTGGGGCCCGAGGTTCTCGCGACTACGGAGATCAATTACCAGTTCCTGCCATATGGCGAGGACCTTTGGCTGGTCGACGCCGCAGGTCGTCCCATCCTGGCGGATGCCTGCGATCCGTTGACTTGGCGCGAATTCGACATGGGCGTGTTCGATCCCCGGGTGCGTACGCGGATTCGTGGCGAAGCGAGCAGTCGCAAAGCGGGGCTGGCGCGGCTCGCGCTGCTCGAGCGTGGATTCGACGCCAGGCTGGGCCGCGCCCGGGATTTCCGCTCGGCCGTCCGGGCGGCCCCCGTTCCGCGCAGCGTTCGCTACTATTCGATCGGGGGCGACTGTCGCCCGACGCAGGCGCGCCTGCTGGTTGAAACAGTCCATGGCCGCCCAACTGTGCGCTCGCGGCCCGAAGACGTGCGTAACCGTCGCGAGGATCTCGACTACGATCGGTTGATGCTGGAGATGGGCGACGGCATGGTGACGCGCGCCTCGGCGGCCTGTCGCCCGGCATGGCCGGTGGGCAATCCACCAACAGATCCGGCGGAGGACTGGCGCTGGCAGCGTTTCGTTTGCGCCTCCCACAATCAGCTCGTCGTCAACATCGACTGCCAGCGTGCCTTGCTCCATGCCCTCGAGGACGGAGGCGACGCGGTTGCGGCGTCCCCAGGTTGAGCCGCCGAGCGTTGACCTCAAGCTGCGGGAGGTGGGCAGCGGACCTGGATGCCGGTACCGCCCTCTGGCCGCTGCCGGACGTGCAGTGTCCCGCCTATACTCTTCGCACGGTAGGCCGTGCTGCGCAGTCCCAAGCCGCCCTGATGGGGCGTTCCGGCACCAATTCCACAGCCATCGTCGACGATTTCGAGACCGGCGCTGCAGTCAGTTGATACGAGCCGGATGACGATCGTCTTCGGGCATCCGTGGCCAAGGTCACTCCCGGCAGAGCTTGTGCGCCCGTGCCTGGAAGGTAATCTAGACTGGGCGGCACAGGCGGGTGGCAACCAACTTCGAGGTTTCATTCCCATGGTAACCAGAATTCTTGCGCGAGCGTGCTCGGGCGCTGGCTTCGCAGCGCTGCTGGTGGCATGCACGACAGCCCCGGAACCGAGACCCGTCGTCGAGTCCGCACCCGATGTGCACGTCATCCTGGATCTCGAGGCCCGTTTTGCGGCGGCTTCCCGGGAGCGCGGCGCGCGCACGGCATTCCTGGAGTTTCTGGCCGAGGATTCAATCGTGCTGCAACCCGGGCCAGTTTGGGGCCGCGCAGCCTGGGAATCCTCGGAAGAAATTGCCGGTACGCTGGACTGGTCGCCGGACTGGGCCGAACTGGCCGGCGACGGCGTGCTTGGCTTTGCAACGGGTCCCTGGTCGCTCACACCGGCCGGCGAGGGTTCGCGGGTCGAGGGCAGGTACCTGACGGTCTGGCGGCGCGGCTCGGCCGGATGGGCGGTGGTTTTCGACGGCGGCTTCGGGCGGCGCCCGAGCGGAACGCAGGACCATCCCCGGCCGGAATCCGGTGCCGCGGCCTGCGAACCGGGCCCGACAATCCTGCCGGGCGAGTTGCAGGTGCGCGACCTGTCGCTGTCCGGTTCGGCACCGCGGCCTCATGGGGCGAAGGTACTCGAGCGTCTGGCCGAGAGCGCCGTTCTGTTCCACCCGCCGGCGGTCGAGGGGTTGCGTGAGCGTCCGGCACAGCAGGCTGCACTGGACGCTTTACCGGCTGCCACGCAGCTGTGGCCGATGGGCGCCGGCATCGCCTCCTCAGGCGACCTTGGCTACACCTACGGGTTGTCGGCGCCTGGCGCGGATGAAACCGCGGACGCCAGCTATGCGCACCTGTGGTGCCGTATCGGAGGCGAATGGCGCCTGTTGCTCGAGCTCAGAACCCGGTTACCGAGTTCGTGATCGCGGCTTCTCCTGGCTAAAGCAGACTGCATGCTGGCTGCCGGCGCCTGGAATCGCGGTTTCGGGCGATTTTGGAGGAGGCACGCAATGAACCAGCCCAGTGAAAGCACAGAGCCGATCGTGCTCGCCATCGACATCGATGCCTCGCCGTCTGCCTGCTTCGAGTATTTCGTCGCTGGATTCGATCAATGGTGGCCAACGCTGACTCATTCACTTTCACGGGCCGCCGCGACGCGCTGCGTGTTCGAGCCGCATGAGGGCGGGCGCATCTTCGAGACAGCTCCTGACGGGGCCGAACACGCCTGGGGATCTGTAATCGCCTTCGAGCCGGGCCAACGGGTGAGGTTCTCCTGGCATCCGGGTCGCGACGCCGGGTCGGCCCAGTGGGTCGAGGTCAGTTTCATCAGCGTGGGGCGGGGCAGTCGCGTGATCCTGACCCATGGTGGTTGGGAAGCGCTTGGAGAGATTGCATCTGTGCTGCGCCGCGAGTATGTGCCCGGCTGGCAGCATGTGTTTGGCGACCTGTTCGGCGGCTACGCCAGGCGGCGCCACTAGTCGGACGGTTGTCCGTGAGCCTCGCCAAGGAGGCTCATTGACGCTGGTTTCCGCGTCAACTTCCTGTCCGCAATCCGTCGCCAGTTAGCGACAGCCGGTGCTGGCCTGAGTTGCCACCCCGGACAATCATTGCCTGGTCGTCGGGCCACCGACTTCATGAGCTCCCCGGCTCAACCGGCCCGGCCATTGGCCGCCCGTGGGATCGTCCCCACGGGCGGCAATTTCCAGAAGCGGTCGTGGCGCGGAACCTCGACCGCCGTAGTGATGCTAGCGGTCCGTGGCAGTGGCGGGAGGAACAGGCCACCTGTCGGTGAGTCGGCGTGCAATCGAAATCAACGGCCTCCTACCAACCCGGATGAGCCAGGTCGCATCGCCGGGATCGGCCGGGGCTGGTTGGGGAGAGCGCGCGTTTTGTAGTAATAAAATCAGATGGTTACTGAGAAACCACCCATTCGATCACCGACCCCTGGATGGCCTCACCCGGTCCGTACTGGACGCCTTTGCTATTTACCATAATCACGACGACATAGGTCCGGCCGGATTCCCCAGTCACGTAACCCGCAATGGAGCTGGCTCCATTTAGCGTCCCGGTCTTCATCCGCACGCGGCTGGGGTTCTTCAGCCGCCCAAAGCGCTTGCGCAGGGTGCCGTCCAGCCCGCCCAGTGGCAGTGTGGCCAGGAATTCCGGGGCATAGTCGCTCTTCCACGCCGCCTGCAGCACCTTTGCCAGGCTATCGCCAGAGATGCGCGCATCGCGCGAGAGTCCCGAGCCGTTTGCAATCGCCAACTCGTCGAATTCCAGTCCCCGACCCTTCAGCCAGTTCCCGATAACGGTCTCGCCAGCGGCGGTGGTTGCGGGCGTGGTGCCTTTCTCGGCTGCAAGCGTCAGCAAGAGCGTGCGGGCCATGACGTTGCTGGAGAACTTGTTGGTGATGCGGACGATCTCGGCCAGTGTCAGCGACTCCTGCGACAGTAACTGCCTGGCAGTCTTCGGAGTCGGTGCGCGGAGCATGCCGCCCATGATGGTGCCACCCTGCTGTTCCCACAGTTGCCTGAAGGTGCCGTAGGCAAACTCGGCCGGTCCCAGGATCACTTGCCGGGATGTCTGCGGCGGGCAGCTCAACGAAACGGTACCGCTGATCACGATCTTGAGCGGGTCACTGGCGGGATGATTGATACTGAAAGACCGATTGCGTCCCGCGCAGCGCGCATTGACGGGCTTGATCCGGTTTTCGACCTGCAGGTTCGCCGGGTAGGGGTCCACGGCGACGTCGATCGCCTCGCCATCCTCGTTCGGCCGGATGGTGAATTCGGAAGATTGCAGGTTCACGAGTAGTGCGTAAGGCAGGACGTTATAGGTCCGGTACGGTCGGCCGTCGAAGTCGCCGGGACGCTGGTCATCAGGGGCGAACAACTCGTCGTCGATGATGATGTCACCCTCGATTGCTCTCAGTCCGGTCTGCCGGAGGTCGGTGACGAACCGCCACCATCGCTCGATGGTCATCAACGGGTCGCCACCACCCTGCAGGTACAGGTTGCCCTGTAGCGTTCCCTTGGCAATCGGCCCGTCGGCGAAGGCCCGGGTCTTCCACGTATACGCGGGACCGAGCACGTCCAGCGCCGCAAAGGTCGGCAGGATCTTCATTACCGATGCCGGGATTCGCGGCGTTGCCGAGTTCATTTCGATCAGGCTTTCGCCGGTCGCGACGTCGCGAACAACGACGGTTACGGCCTCGTCAGGTACCAACTGCTGCTTTACGACAGCTTGCGGCCGGTCGGGCAGGCCATTGGCGGCCGCGGGCACGACGACCAGTGCGGAAAGAACCAGGACGAGGGGGGCGGCAAGCCGTAGCATGGCGTGCGACTATAGCCGGACGGCAGCGTCATGCAACTTCAACGCATCGGGGTTGTCACACGTGTGCGACGAGCGAACGCCGCGGCAGACTGCGGAATCGCCTCGGAGCGACCCGGATCGGGCTCGAGAGGACAGAGAACATGACTTCCAGGCGCATTGCAGCGGGCTTCTTGGCATCTGCGGGGCTGGCGCTCCTGCTGGCGGCTTGTGGCGACCAGGCTCCGTCATCCGCCGGGGCCAAGGTGCCCACGCCGGCGATCCAGCCGGCGGACGCGCCGCCACCCGTGCCAGTGGTCATGAACACGGCCGGGCTGCCGGATTTCAGTGGGCTGGTCGATTCCTTCGGGCCCGCCGTCGTCAACGTCGCGACAGTCGGTCGGCTGTCCACAGGCAACGGCGGCATGCCGGGCATGGACCCGGACGACCCGATGCAGGAGTTCTTCAAGCGCTTCGGCTTCGGCACGCCCCCTCGGGCGCACCCGCCGGTGCGGGGCGAGGGCTCGGGCTTCGTGGTCAGCCCCGACGGCTACATCATGACTAACGCGCACGTCATCGACAAAGCCAACGAGGTTACGGTGCGTTTCACAGACAGGCGCGAGTATTCTGCCACCGTCATCGGCAAAGACGATCGTACCGATGTCGCGGTGCTGAAGATCGACGCGAAGGACCTGCCATACGTGCGCCTGGGAGACCCCGAATTGCTCAAGGTCGGCGAGTGGGTGGTTGCGATCGGGTCGCCCTTCGGCTTCGAGAACTCGGTCACCGCCGGTATCGTAAGCGCCAAGTCGCGCTCGCTGCCGGGTGACGCCTATACGCCGTTCATCCAGACCGACGTGGCCGTGAATCCAGGCAACTCCGGCGGTCCACTGTTCAACCTGGAGGGCGAAGTCGTCGGCATCAACTCGCAGATCTACAGCCGCACTGGAGGCTACCAGGGCGTGTCCTTTGCCATCCCGATCGACGTCGCGGTCAGCGTGCGCGACCAGCTGATCGAGAACGGTCGTGTGGAGCGCGGACGAATCGGCGTCACCATTCAGGACGTCAACCAGGCGCTGGCCGACTCGTTCGGGCTGGATCGTCCGCAGGGAGCGCTGGTCAGCTCGGTCGAGCGTGACGGGCCGGCGGACGACGGGGGCGTCGAGGCGGGCGATGTCATCCTCGCGGTGGATGGCCGGCCGGTCGAGTATTCGGGTAATCTGCCGCCGATTATTGCCGAGATCAAGCCGGGTACGACTACGACGCTGACAGTCTGGCGTGACAAGTCCCGCAAGGATCTATCGGTCAAGATCGCGCAGCTCGAGGACGAGCGAGTGGCGAGCGCCGACGATCTCGGTGGCATCGAAGGTGGCAAGCTGGGGCTCGCAGTGCGTCCGTTGAGTCCCGCCGAACGGCAACAGGCTGACACGGAAGGCCGGCTATTGGTCGAGGATGTGACCGGTCCGGCCGCGATGGCCGGCGTTGCCTCCGGCGACATCATCCTCGCGGTCAACGGCCGCAAGGTCGATTCGGTGAAGGCCCTGCGCGAAGCGGTCGATACCTCGGGCAATACTGTCGCGTTGCTCGTGCAGCGCGGCGAAGCGCAGATCTACGTGCCGGTGAAGGTGGGTTGATCGTAGCAGCGGTCGAACACCCCCCGAAATGGGAACGGAAACGGGGACAGTCCCCTTTTTGCTCTTGTGCCCGCTGCCGCCTCATGCCAGCCTTCCGCCAATGCGCGTAACATCATTCCATTCCTTGGCCGTCCTTACCCTGATGCTCAGTGCGGGTGCCGCGCCGGCTGATGCTGCGCAGGGTTCGCCGCAAGGCTTCCGCGACTGCCCAACCTGCCCTGAGATGGTCATCGTGCCTGCAGGCATGTTCGTGATGGGCACGCCGACCGCATCAATCAACGGGGTTGAATCAGCGGCCGAGACCCAGGCAACGGTGATCCGCATCGCCAAGCCCTTTGCGTTGGGACGCTACGAAGTGACGAGGGCCGAGTTCTCCGAGTTCTTGCGCGAGTCCGGCTACGAGATCCGCCCTGGCTGCCGCACCTGGGACGCCACGTTGGGACGATTCAATGACGACGGCCGCCGCGACTGGCAGGCCCCCGGCGTTCCCCCGGAACCGACCGATGCGCACCCGGTCACCTGCGTTGCCTGGGCTGACGCGCAGGCCTATGTACGCTGGCTGTCGCAGAAGACCCGTCAGCGCTACCGGCTGCCGTCCGAGGCGGAGTGGGAGTACGCGGCGCGTGCCGGTACCACTACGCTCCGGTTCTGGGGCGACGCACCCGAGGACGGTTGCGATTTCGCCAACATCTACGATACGTCTGGCCGCACGGCCTACAAGCTCGGCTGGCCGAATGTCGGCTGCTCCGATGGCTATCCGGACGTCGCGCCTGTCGGCCAGTTCCAGCCGAATGCCTTCGGCCTGCACGACATGATCGGCAATGTCTGGGAGTGGACCGAGGACTGCTCGACCGGCAGCTACGTCGGACGCCCAACGGACGGCGGCGCGTGGACCTGGCTCGGTGGCTGCAAGCGCCGCGTCATGCGGGGTGGGAGCTGGATTACGCCACCCGAGCAGAGCCGCAGCGGAATGCACGGCGAGGGTGACGACAGCGAACGCGCCGACTTTACCGGCTTTCGGGTCGCGCTCGACCTAAATGGCGCGGTACGCAGGGAGGAACGCTGATGCGCGCAGTCCTGGTCGGCCTGCTGCTCATCCTCATCGCACCTGCCGCGGTTGCGCAGCAGCCTGCGGGCGTGACCGACTGCGCCGAGTGCCCGGCGCTGGCGCTGGTACCTCCCGGTGCCTACAGCATGGGCACGCCCCCGGACGCCGTCGAAGTCGATCCGTCGACTGGAGAGACGCCGACGATCGCTATTTCCATCAGCAAGCCATTCTACATCGGCGCGAAGGAGATCACGGTGGCTGAGTTCCGGCGCTTCGTCGAGGCGACCGGCTACGAAGCGCCACTCGGCTGTCGGGTGTGGCTCGCTGGCCAGTGGGTCCACGAGCGTGATCGGAGCTGGCGCGATCCGGGCTATGGGCAGCCTCCTGCGGACGACGACCCGGTCGTCTGCGTCAGCTGGGTAGACGCGCGGGCCTACGCTGACTGGGTGTCGCAGCGCAGCGGACTCCGCTACCGTCTGCCGTCCGAGGCGGAGTGGGAGTACGTGGCGCGCGGTGGTACGGCGTTTCCGCGTTATTGGGGCGCGCGCGACTCGCAGGAGGACATGCCGATCTCGCTCGCCTGCGACAACGCCAACGTTTACGATCGCTCTGCGATCGATGCCTATGCGTTTCCCTGGCCCAACGCCAATTGCAGCGACGGTGTGGTGGGAGTGGCCGCTGCCGGACGCTACAGGGCGAATGCGTTTGGCGCTTACGATGTAATCGGCAACGTGCGCGAATGGATGCAGGACTGCTACACCGCCAGCTACAGAGGTCGGCCGCAGGATGCTCGCGCCTGGACCTGGCAGGGGGGCTGCGAGCTCAAGTCTGTGCGCGGTGGTTCCTGGGCGAGCAGGCCTCTCGATGCACGAGCCGCGGCGCGCGATGCGGCGCTGCCCTCGCTAAGGCAAAGCGACCTGGGCTTTCGCCTCGCGCGCGACTATGACTAGTACACCGCGGGACATTCTGTACAGGACTTGTGAATCGGTGGGCGTGCGAGCGGCGGGTTGATTCGTCTCGAAACCTGCGGCTACAGGAGGGTCGCCGCGGAGCCTCCACGGATGGATTTGCGGCGTTCTTGACAGCAATCGGGCCGCGGCTAGATCAGCCGGATCTCTCGCCAGGCGCCCTGGCGCCAGCGCATCGTCAGCGCTACGCCGATCACCATCGAGTAGATCGCCAGCGCGCTCCAGCCCCCCATCGCCGCGAAACCGAAGCCGGGGCCGCCGAACCAGCCCTGGCCTGGGGCGAAGGTCAGGAAGTAGGTCAGCGGCATGAACAGGCCGAACCCGAACACGAACACCAGCAACGCCGGGACGCGGACGTCTCCCGCACCACGCAGGCAGAAGTTGGACGAGAAATTCAGCCCGTCGCTGAACTGGTAGAGCGCCGCGATCCACAGGAGCTTCACCGACAGGGCGATCACCGCGCCTGCATTGGGGTCGGCTCCATTGACAAACAGCGGTACCAGCAGCGAGCCGGCCAGCGCCATCAGTAGCCCGAGCCCACCCATCGATAGCGAAACCAGCGCAATCATGCGCGTCCCCAGGCGCTCGGCCCAGTCGCGATCACCCGCGCCGATGGACTGCCCGACCAGCGTTGTTGCGGCCAGTGCCAGGCCGATGCCGGGCATGTAGGCGATCGAGGTCGATACCATCACGATCTGGGTGGCCGCGCCATCCACGGCGCCGATGCGCACCTGCATCAGCTGGAACAACGCGGCTGCCAGCAGGTCGGCGCTGCCGGTCGCCGCCATCGGCACGCCCAGCTTGATCTGGCGCCAGATCGCCCCGATCCGGGGGCGCCAGGTCAGCGTCGGGCACATCCGTGCCGCGTCTACTCGCAGCATCAGGAAGGCGGCCATGGCAATGCCGCCGGCCTGCGCCCAGGTGGTCGCCCAGGCCGCACCGGAAATTCCCCAGCCGAGCTTGAAGATGAACAGCTCGTTCAGCACGACGTTGCCCGCGGCGACCACCAGCGTCACCAGCAGCGGCAGGCGCGTGTGACCGATGCCGTTGAAGTATGCAGTCATACCCCACAGCGCGGCTGCAAGCGGGCCGCCGATCATGCGCGGCTGCCAGTAGTCGAGCGCCAGCGACTGGATCTCGGGGTCGAGGCCAAACGGGCCGAGTAGCCCCGGTGCGATCCAGATCAACACGATGAACACGGGCGCGGTGGACAGCGCGCCCCATACACCGGTCCACATGGCCTGGCTGGCACGCTTGTAGCGACCGCCGCCGTAGGCCTGCGAGACCAGCGTCTGCACGGCCATCGTCGCGCCGCTGAAAACGAACAGCGACAGCACGACTAGCCAGTAGACGGCGGCCATCGCGGCGGTCGCCTTGACGGACAGCCGGCCGATGAACCAGGTGTCCGTGAGACCCAGTACCGCCTGGATGGTGCTGTTCAGCACCAGCGGTGCGGCCAGTGTGAGCACCGCGCGCATGTCGATGTGTCGCTCGCCCGCGGCATCCAGTCTCAGGGCGGGCAACGTTCGGGCTGTTCTGGAATGCTGTTTCATGACGGCAATCCCCGGCCTTCGTCGGTGCATTGCCGCCCGAGGCGGCTCTGGGGGCGCGCAGTATACGCGAGCAGCGGGTCCATCAGCTCCGACCGCCGTGCCGCGCCTGCGGACCTCGGGGCGGCCGCGAACCATCCTGTTGGGCTACAATTCGCGCCCCAGCGGCATCCGTGCCGCAAGAACTTACCGAGGAACCACCGTGGCCGACACCGTTTTCCCGCCCGAGGCCATCGAGACGGAGTGCGTGGTCATCGGCGCCGGACCGAGCGGTTTGTTTGCCGTGTTCGAACTCGGCCTGCTAGGCATGAAGTGCCATGTCGTCGACTCGCTGCAGCACGCGGGCGGGCAGTGCGCCGAGCTCTACCCGGACAAGCCAATCTACGACATTCCAGCGCTGCCGGTTTGTGGCGCACAGGAACTGGTGGACCGGCTGTTGGAGCAGATCAAGCCCTTTGGTGCCGGAATTCACCTCGGGCAGGAAGTAACGTCCCTCGCACGCCGTGACGATGGCCGCTTCGACCTGGCGACCGCCAAGGGAACCCGCTTCGACACCGGCGCGGTGATCATCGCCGCAGGTCTCGGCTCGTTCCAGCCGCGAAGGCTGTCAATCGGGGGTGCGGAAGCGCTGGAAGGCAGTCAGGTCCACTATCGCGTGTCGCGCGCGGAGCAGTACCACGGCAAGCACCTATTGATTGCCGGCGGTGGCGATAGCGCGCTGGACTGGGTGCTCGAATTTGCCGGCAAGGCCAAGTCAGTAACCCTGGTGCACCGCCGTGCCGAGTTTCGTGCGCAGCCTGCCAGTGTCGCGCGGATGCGTGAGTTGGCCGGGGCCGGCCGGCTGCGGCAGCTGACCGGCCAGATCGTCGCGTTGACCACCAGCGAGATCGGGCTGACCGGGGCGACGATCAACTGCCAGGATGGTTCGACGACCGAGGTCGAATGCGAGCACGTTTTTGCCTTCTTCGGCCTGCATCCGAAGCTCGGCCCGATAGCAGACTGGGGCATTGATCTCGAGAAGAAGGCGCTGAAGGTGGACACGGCGAGGTTCGAGACCAGCGTGCCCGGCATCTTCGCCGTCGGCGACATCAACACCTATCCCGGCAAGAAGAAGCTGATCCTGTCAGGCTTCCATGAAGCCGCGCTCGCCGCTTTCGGCGTGCAGGCGTACATCTACCCGAAGAAACGGCAGTTCCTGCAGTACACGACTACCAGCCCGATCATGCAACAGCGGCTCGGTGTCACCGATCCGCCCGGCTCGGGAACCTGAGAACAAGTATTATCCCAAGGCCGCGAACCTCGCCGCTGCGTCCGGCTGTGCCGCTGCCTCGGCCGCGCGCGCCATCTCCCACAGGTCGCCCATGACCGACGCCGTCGTTGGCCAGCGACCGGCACCCTTGCCTGAAATCTGCTGATTCGTGCCGTCGGCAAACTCGATCTCGACCCGGTTTTCCTCGCCGCGTGCCCCTGCCAGGAATCGCGTGGGCGGCAGCCACTGCGGCGCGACCCGCGCGCGGAGCTCTCCGTCGCAACGATCGATCTCGGCGACCAGGCGCAACACCTGGCTGGGCGCGCCGGGCCCCGCAGTCTCGAGTGTGTCGATACCGCGAATGGCGATGTCGGCCGGGGTGGCACCGAATGCTGCCTGAGCACACAGCTGCAGTTTGAATCCGGCATCGAGACCGGAAACGTCGGCGGTCGGATCGGGCTCGGCAAAGCCGAGCGACTGCGCCTCCGCCACTGCCTCTTGATAATTGCCGCCCCCGGCCAGCCGGTCGAGGACGAAGTTGCAGGTGCCATTGAGCACGCCACGAATGGCCACGACGTCGCGCCTCCGGCGGAGGGCTTCCAGCACAGGAACCGCTCCGCCTGCCGCCGCTGAGAACCGCAGCTGTGGATCGGGCGAGTTGGCGTAGGGCCAGAAGCTGTCAATGTGCGGAGCGACCGCGGCCTTGTTGGCAGTGATCACCCTGCGTCCGGCGATCAGGGCGGTGAGCAGCACTTCCGCAGCGGGAAACTCGCCGCCGAGCGCCTCGATAACGACATCGGCATCCTCGTTGACCGCGTCCCAGGGGTTGGTGGACAGCAGCGATGGTGGAACGCCCGTGGCGACGTGCCGGGCCGGATCGCGAACCACGACCCGCAGCAGCTCAAAGCGTTCCGGCTGAGCGAGCAGGCGCTCGTAAACGCCGCGGCCGACGGTGCCGAGACCGAGCAACACGACCCTGAGCGGCACGATCCAGGGGCTCGGATGGAGCAGCGATGGCCCTGGCCCCACCACGGTTGCGTGGTCAGCGCCGATGCGGGTCACTCGAAACGACTGCCGGTGCAGGTGCGCAAAGCGGATGGTCTTCGGCTGGACGAGTCGTCCTGCGACCCGCAAGGCATCGTCCCAGGTGACCTGCGAGTAGCGGCGCGGCGCCGGTCCAGGGGCGGCCGGGTCGCGCTCGTACAGTCCATCCACATCCTTGAGCAGGAGACAGTCGGCCGCCAGTCGCTTGGCCAGGAACAACGCGGTGTAGTCCGAGCCACCGCGGCCGAGCAGCACCGTGCGGTTCTGCTCGTCGTGTGCGACGAATCCTGGCACTACCACCGCGGCGAGCGTGCTGAGCGCGTCATGCAGCAAGGCTGAATCAAAGTCATGCGGTTCGGCGTCCAGCGGATCGCCATGGGCGCGTAGCGTGAACTGCTCGGGCGGCAGCAGGCGCGCTGGCACCCCATGCATGGACAGCGATAGCGTCAGCATCGCGGCCGACTCGATCTCGCCACTGCCGACGAGCGAGGCATAGGCGTAGGGGTCGGAGCGACCGCCGACGCTGTGCGCGCGCTCGATCAACGTATCGGTGACGCCGGCAAACGCGGACACGACCGCAACTACACGTTGGCCAGCGCGCACGTGCCGATAGATTTCGTCCACCGCCGCCGGAAGATCAGCCGCGGAGCGCAGCACGGAGCTGCCGAACTTCAACACAACAATATTGCTCATGGACATCCAGCCTCGCAAATTACTGCGACGGCCCCTGTGAACCGCCGGGCGACGCTGGCCGGATGCTTGCGGGTGGGAGCGGAAACAAAAAACCCGCTCGGCCGACGGGCGGAGCAGGTCATGCTTCGCTCGCTTTAGCTGTATTTCTAACGCGCCCGCAAGCTGAGGCTCAAATCGGCGCCGGCAAAATTATAGGACGACGCCACATCGCGGGTCAACGGGCCAAAACATAGGGATATTCCCAACGAGGGGACAGTTCCTGCTCCAGCAGAGACAGGGACTTGGAAGAACGGGACTGTCCCCTTTTTTCAGATCGCTGGTAGGCTTGGCCGATGAACACGCGACTCGCCGAACTGCTGCAACTGCTCGACCTCGAGCGGCTCGAAACCAACCTGTTTCGCGGAGTCAGTCGGGACATCGGCTCCCCGCAGGTATTTGGCGGGCAGGTACTCGGCCAGGCACTGGTCGCGGCTTCACGTACCGTCGAGAACCGGCTCGTGCATTCGATGCACGCGTATTTCCTGCGTCGCGGCGACGTCAATGCACCGATCGTCTACCAGGTCGAGCGCAGCCGGGACGGCGGCAGCTTCACCAGCCGTCGGGTGGTGGCGATCCAGCATGGCCAGCCGATCCTGACGATGTCCTCGTCATTCCACGCCCTGGAACCGGGCAGCGAGCACCAGTCCACCATGCCGGAGGTGCCTGCGCCGGAAGAGCTGGCGGACGTGGCGGAGGTGACCCCGGACATCCTGCAGCGGGTGCCCGAGAAAGTGCGGCGATTTTTCGAGCATGAGCGACCCTTTGAGTTCCGTCACGTGCGGCCACCCGACTACCGCAAGCCGGAAAAGCGTGAACCGGTTAAACAGGTATGGTTTCGCCTGGTCGATCGCGCACCCGAGGACCAGGCGCTGCATCGCTGCCTGCTTGCCTACGTTTCGGACTACCATCTTCTGGACACCGCGAACCTGCCGCATGGCCAGCCCTGGTTCGAGTTGCAGATGGCAAGCATCGACCATGCAATCTGGTTCCACCGTGAGCTTCAGGTTGACGATTGGCTGTTGTACTCGATCGACAGTCCTAGCCGCTCGAGCGCGCGCGGCTTTGCCCGCGGCAGCATCTTCGCCCGCGATGGCAAGCTGGTCGCGAGTGTTGCGCAGGAAGGGCTTATCCGCGAACGGCCAGGCGGCTGGCAAGGCACCCGGCCCCCGGGTTCCGGAACCTAGGTGAGAAGGCGGTCGGTGCAATAGTGAAGATCGGGCTGATCATTCTGGGGCTGGCGGCCGCCTATCTCATCGGTCACCTGTTCATGGTATGGCGTTCGCGGAATGCGAACCTCCCGGAAAGACCGGCAGCAGGGTGGAAAAAGCCAGAGGAATGGGACGACGATGAAGACGACTGGCCCGATCCGCCAAAGGCCTGAGCCCGTCCCGGTCACTCGAGCGACAAGGTCATCCTGACGTTTCCGTCGGCGGCGTTAGCCTCATCGCCTCGCGAGACGAAGACGCGTTCCCCATCGAGTCCTTCGTCACCAAGTAGTGCGTCGCGAACCGCCACGGCGCGCGCCTGGGCCAGCTCCTCGACCTGCTCGCCACCTACCGCGAATCCGGCCCGCAGTCCAGGCTCGAGCTGGCCGATGGCAAACTCGACCGCGTCGGGCTTCGGCTCACCCTCGGCTGGCTTGGGCGGTTTTGGCAGCTCGGGCTTGTTGCCTGTCGTCTGCTGGTACAGCGCCTTCAGGCGGCGTAGATATTCTGCGCGATCCATCTTCCACGTATCGCTGGCTGCCTCGCCACCGGCGCTCGATACCGCTGCTTCCCAGCTCGCCTGCTCCAGTGCCGGTCCATCGACTGCCGCCGCGGCCGTCCAGGGAATTTCCAGCGTCAGGGTCGGACGCTCCGTCAGCGCCTTCCTCAGGACCGCGATCTTTTCCGTCGCCGCGGCATCGACCTCTGCAGATCCCGCGGCGAAGTCCAGGTAGGAAAGATCCTCGCCGCCGCCGAAGAGGTTGCCGAGCAGCGCGAAGGGGGCAGTCACGATCTTGGTCATCAGTCCGACGAAGGCCTTCCAGATGATCGGGCCGAGCTTGAACTGCGGATCGTCGACGGACCCGCTGACCGGGAGCTCGAGGTCGATCACCCCCTGCGAGTCCTTGAGCAGGGCGACCGCCAGCTTGATCGGCAGCCCGATGGCGTCCGGAGAGTCGATCTTGTCACCAAACTCCAGCTGGTCCAGTTTGACCTGGTGGATCGCTTCGAGCCGGTTGTCCTCGACCTTGTATTCTGTGTCGATGAACAGCTTGCCCTTGGCGATCTGGTAGCCGATGAACTTGGTGGAGTAGGGGTTGAAGCTGGTCAGGTCGATGTTGCGGAAGGAGGCCGCGATGTCGATGAAGGTGGCAGGTGCCAGCAGGTTTAGCTTGCCGGCGATGTGAACCGGCGCGTAGCGGTCAACCTGCCCGTCCAGTTCGAGCTCGGATCGCGAGCCTGGATCGGACGAAGACCCCTTGATGAAGCCCTTGAGCTGCTCCATTGCGATCTGGAAGTCCGGCTCGGTGGTGAAGTCGGCAAAATTGACGCTGCCATCCACGATGCGCGTATTGCCGATGGTAATGGCGACCGAAGGTCCGGTGGGTCCGGCAACTGGTGCCACTTCTTCATCACCGGCGGGCTTGCTGGTGTCGGTCTTGCTTTCCTTGCCGCTCTTCGCAGCCGCGCGCTCCGCTTCGATCGCCGCCACCTTGTCTGCGGCCGCCGCAGGGTCGAGTATCGACTCGATGTTGGTGACCCCCGACTCCGCCAGTATCAGCCGCATGTACGGTTCGCGAGCAACGATCTCCTTGATGTCGAGAGCTGCGGGATTGCTGGCGTAGCGGATGCCATTGACCTCTAGCGACTTCCAGTTGACGAAGTCTTCCTTGAGCGGCCGATCCCGCGTGTGCAGGTCTGCTATCGCGATGTCGCCGGTATAGCTAGCCTCCAGCGGGTCGGTGCCCGTGACCTCCAATCGGCCCTTGCTGGTCAGCGCGCCTGACTCAAACAGCAGGTCGGTATGGTCGTCCAGGTAGGGCTGCAACGGCGTGAGATTCAACGCACTGACTTGCAAGTCCATCCCGGCCTCCAGTGGCTCCAGCCGGATCGACCCGCTGGTGCTCACCTCGCCGCCTGCTCCTGAGGCGACGACTGCCTCGACCTGAAGCGACCCACGGGCCGGAACGGCGAAACCTTGCACCTTCACGGACTTCGCCACGAGCTCGAGTGCGGACGGCCGCTTGAGGGTCCGGTCCTCGAATGGTAGACGGGCGTTCAACACGGAGACGGACGGTATTGAAACGGACCAGCTCGACGCTCCGTCCTCCGCGCCGGTCGACGCCGCGGGCACGGTGTCCTGTTCATCGGCTCGAGAAAGTACACCCGGCGCATTGAAGCCCGAGGCGTCCAGCCAGACCGGCGCCACCACATCCGTCACCTCGATCGAATTCATGATGACAGTCCTGGCGGCGAGGTCCACGCGCGTGTCCCGCAAGTCGATGGCATGAACTTGCCAGGGCACGTCGTAGCCCTGCGCGACTGTAGAAAGCTCGCGAACCGTCAGGCTCGGCATGTCGAGGATCAGCGTGAACGGCTCGCCGGCCAGGCTGAAGTCATAGGTGAAGCCGAGGTCGATGATGCCGGTTTCGAGGCTCATCGGAAGGAGTTCTCCCAGATATTCGGAGATAGCCGTAGCCTGCAGGCCCGCCAGCCTGAGGGAGCCTTGCGAGGACAGCGGGGCGACGCCAAAACTGCCGTCGACGCTCAGTTGACCGGCTCGATCAGACCCGGCGGTGAAAGCGAACGTATTGCCGGAGCCGGCGGTCCGGAAATCGGTGAGCCCGAAGGAAACCGGCGCCAGCGTTGTCGCAAAGGGCTGGGCGCGTGTCAGGTCAGCGACGTCGATCCGGCCTTCCGCGACCTCAAGATTGCCGATGCGAACCGCAGGGATGTCTGGCGGCTGCTGGTCATCTGGCGCCGGGTCACTATTTGGTGACGCCAGGTCCGCCAGATTCAGGTCCCCGTCCGCTCGCTGCACCACGCGGGCATAGGGTCGCTCAACCTGGATGTCGCGGAAGGTCCAGGCACGATGCCACAGCGAGGCGAGTTCGAAATCGAAGTAGAAGCGGTCGAAACCGAGCATCCGCTTGCCGTCGGCGTCAGGCACGGTGAATTCCCGGGCCTCGAACTCGAAGGTGAAGGGATTAAAGCGGATTTCGCCAAGGCCGATCTCGCGACCGTAGTCGTCAGCGAACAGTTCGGTCACCTGGCTCCTGACCAGCCGCGGAACCCAGTAGAACCCCGCCAGCGCGTACAAGCCAAGGAATCCGGCCACAATTACCGCCACAGTGAGGATCTTCTTCCGGCGCATTACAATCCTTCTTGCGGCCGGCATTACCGACCTCGCTGCCTCATGGGATGATGACCTCTCCGACCCGCTGATCGCAAGCGGACATCGCAGGGCATTTCATCCCTGCGCCACGGCCCAGTCCTCGCGGGAAATCGCGTAGAGATGAACGTCCCACCAGTGACGGCGGGCGCGGGCGTAGCGCCGGAAGGTAGCTTCCCAGCGCAGGCCGGCCTTGTCCAGTACACGCAGCGAACGCTCGTTATGGATCTCGACGGTCGAAAGCACGCGCTCGACGCCCAGTTGAGCAAAGGCGCTCCGGACCAGCGTCACGGCCACCTCGCTCGCGTAGCCTTGCCGCCAATGGCGTCGCGACAACAGGTATCCGATCTCTGCTTCCTGGCGCGAATGCAGGGTCAGGTCGCAGGCTCCGATCAGGGTGTTGTCATCGACGCGCGTCACGGCGAGTTCCCAGGTTTCGCGCGGTTCGTCGCGCTGCCGGCGGATCACGCCAGCGAGGTGGCGTCTGGCGCCGTTCTCGTCGCGCGGGCCATAGAGCATGTAGCGGGTGACGCGCTGGTCGCTGTAGAGCGTCGTGACCTCGGTGAGATCCTCACCGGAAAACTCCCGCAGGCAGAGCCGGTCGGTGTCGATCGGGAGCGTGAGACGGTGGCGCCTGCTGGTCATGCGGGCGCGATCGGCGCTGTGGGCCGGGCATTGCCAGTCGCCGACCAGATGGGCAAGGGTTGCCGCAGGCGTTCGCTCAAGGATTCATTCCTCTCGCAGTACCTTGCCCGGGTTCATGATCCCGTCCGGGTCGAGTACACGCTTGAGCCGGCGCATCAGGTCGAGGGCCACCGGGTCCTCATAGCGCTCCAGCTCGGCCACCTTGTGCCGGCCGATGCCGTGCTCCGCACTGAAGCTGCCCCGGTAGCGTGCCACCAGCTCGTGTATGGCACGGTGCACTTCCTCGGCACGCTGCAGGAAGACCCGTTGGTCACCGCCGCTGGGGAAACTGAGGTTGAAGTGCAGGTTGCCGTCGCCCAGGTGTCCGTAGGCGACCAGCCGGACGCCCGGCACCAGCCGCTCGAGCAGCAGCGCCCCCTCGTCGATGAACTCCGGCAGTCTGCCGGTCTGGACCGAGACATCATGCTTCAGGCTGGCGCCTTCGCGTGCCTGGGCTTCCGGGATGTTCTCGCGGAGTTTCCAGAACGCGCTGCGTTGCCCGAGTGAGGCGGCCAGCAGGGCGTCGTCCAGGGCGCCGCGCTCGATACCGGCAGCCAGCTCCGTCTGCAATCTTTCGGCCAGGTCCGAGTCCGCCTGCGGCAGGCTCACCTCAACCAACGCATACCAGTGATGGGGGTGGCCGAAGGGATCGGTTGCACCGTCAATATGGCGGCAGACCAGCTCCAGCGCGCTACGCGGAAGGAGCTCGAATGTAGTCACATTGTCGCCGAGTGAACCACGCAGCCCGGTCAGGAGATCGACTGCGGCCTGTGGAGACGCCAGCGCAACCAGTGCCGTGGCGTAACCACGGGGGCGCGGAAACAACTTCAGGCATGCCGCCGTGACAATCCCCAGCGTCCCCTCGGCGCCGACGAACAGTTGCTTGAGGTCGTATCCAGTGTTGTCCTTGCGAAGCGGCTTGAGCTGATCGAGGACGCGGCCATCGGGCAGCACGACCTCCAGGCCGAGCACGAGGTCGCGCATCATGCCGTAGCGCAATACGGCGGTGCCGCCGGCATTGGTCGACAGGTTGCCGCCGATCGTGCAGGAACCTTCCGAGCCAAGCGACATTGGAAACAGCCGGTCTGCCTCCTCCGCGGCACGCTGAATTGCCGCAAGCACGCAGCCTGCTTCCACGGTCATCGAGTAATTGAGTGCATCGAGTGAGCGCACGCGGTTCATGCGCCTGAGTGATACCACGATTTCGCTTCCCTGCTCGCGCGGGGTCGCTCCACCGCAGTAGCTCGTATTCCCGCCATGCGGGACCATGCCCAGCCCCGCGGCCGCGCAGATCTCGACAAGCGAGGCGACTTCGCTGGTGGAGGAGGGGAGCGCAACCAGCAGCGTCACGCCGCGATAGAGCTTTCGATGGTCGGTCAGGAACGGCTCGATATCGCCGGCATCTTCGAGATAGCCGGCCGGTCCGAGCAGGACTTTCAGCCGCTCGATTGCCCGGGCGACGTCGACTCGCAGATGCTGTCGCATCGCCAGATGTTACCGCGTCGGCGCCCGCCGGGCGTGTGTGGGTTCGCCCTAGAGCACGATCTCCCTTTCCAACCAGCCGCAGCGCGGCGAGCCGGCGCGAATCCGGATGGTGCCGCCACCCCGGATCAGCCAGGTCAGCGTGCTGCGATTGCCGCTGCCGTGGCTACCCTGGAAATGCGGGCCGGATGCCCCGCTGTGGCGTCCCCGCCCCCAGCCCTCGAGATGGCCGATGCGCATCCGCGGCCGCGCACCACCCTCGATTCTGCAATCGCCCGTCTCCAGGGATACGCTGACCGGCTCGTTCCACTCGAGTTTTCGGGCCGACTCGAGAATGCAGGTTGGTAGGTAGCCCGTATTCAGGACTTCGCAGCGGACGCGGTGCAGGTTATCGCCCAACTCATCCACTTCGCAGCGTAGCTCGAGACGCGGCGCCATGGCCGCCACCCGCATGAACGCCGCCACCTGGCCCTCGCAGACCGCGGCCAGCTTCTCCGGTGGCGGATTCCACATGCCGACCCGGGTGTCCGAACCGCCGACCTCGACCGGGCCCAACTGTGGGTGGTCGCAGGCTCGCCACCGGCCCGCCAGCCTGCCCTGGTTATGCTCGTTATCCCAACGGTAGATTTTCTCCACCCCGTCGCGGTCGAGCTTGGTGTAACGGTCAACGAATCGTTTCGTGCGCTCGAGGCCCACCTGCTCGAACAGGTCCCACAGCTCGCACACGTAGGCGATGCAGCCGCGCTGATGGTAGGCATAGTCGATCAGGTCGCCGTAGATCGGACGATTGGGGCGATAGGTGAACTCCTCGAACCCGCTGACCGTCGGGTAGCCGGTGTAGCGGTCACCCCATGCTTCCACCTGCTTGAAAATGGCGAGGTCAGAGGGATCCATTTCGGTATCGGGCTTGTGGCCCAGCGGGCGAATGAACACGCCACCGAAGGTGTGCAGGTTGAGCCACGCAAACAGTGTTGGGGACGCCGCGGTGAACTCTACGACCGCCCGCGACTCAACCTCGTTGAGGGGATAGTCGCCCGCGCCTTCCTGCTCGTGATGGGGCATCCAGCTGTAGGGGAAATTCCGGTTCAGGTCCGTCGGGTTGTCATCCAGGAAGTGCGGCGTGGGTATGGTCTCGCCATCGAAGTTCTCGATGTAGCCTTCCGGAAACAGTTTGTAGAACGGGCCTTCGTCCTCCAGTTCGCGCAGCAGCATGCGCCCGGGAAAGGTCTTGCTTTCGACATATTCGCCCGCCGGATCCAGCATGCGCATCTGCAACGCCAGCCCGTCGCCATCGACGTCGTCCGGGCGCCAGTGGGAGCGTTCCGGCGGCAGCAGGCCACCGCGCGGAACCGAGCGCAGGAACCGGCCCGTATTCAGCACTCGCTCCGCACCGTCCGGGGACATTCGGGGCATCACATGGAACAGCACGTCGCGCAGGTTCTCGGCCAGGGCTGGTGGCAGTTCGAGTCCCGCTGGTGCTGACCCGGGCGTTGCATGCAGCCGGATGACGGCCTCGGCGATCGCCAGGGCGGCGCTCGAGCCGCACAGCTCCATGGCGTGCATGTTTGCATCGACCCAGACCGCGGGACGCTGGCGGTCCGGCTCGGGCCCGATAGTCAGCAGCCAGATGTCGCGCTGCTCGCCGGTCTTGCCCAGGGACTGCAAACGCACGAAGTCGGGGAATGCGCCGGCCCAGTTCTGCAGCTGTGTGGTCAACTCGTCGTGGCTGAGGTAACGCTCGCCAAAGCCGCGATGAAGCTCGTCTATCGACGGACTCATGTACCAACCCTTTCTACTGTGATGGCCGGACGGTGGTAATCGGTGCGCGCCGGCAGTCAGGCTTGGTGAACAACAAGTGGGCGTCGCCCAGCTGGCGCTCGAGGAATCCACCCTCGCAATAGCAGAGGTAGAACTCCCACATTCGGATGAAATCGTCGGGGTAGCCGAGCGCACGCACCTCGGGCAGCCGGCTCATGAACCGGTCGCGCCAGGCGGCCAGCGTGGTCGCGTAGTGTGGACCGATGTCCTCGAGGTGGAACAGCTTCATGTCCGTAGTGCGCCGCACGGAATCGACGATCACGCTGACGGATGGAATGAAACTTCCCGGGAAAATGAAACGCTGGATGAAATCCACGGACTTTAGCGCCTGCTCGTAGTGCTGGTCCTGCAGGGTGATCGCCTGTATCAGCGCCGCGCCATGGGGTTGGAGCAGCGCGGAGACTTTTCCCATGTAGGTGTCCAGATACTTGTGGCCTACCGCCTCGATCATCTCGATCGAAACCAGCTTGTCGTAGGTTCCCTCGAGGTCACGGTAGTCGTCGAGCAGCAGGTTGATCCTGTTGCCGAGTCCCTCCCTGGCGACCAGTTCCGCCGCATGGTCGTGCTGCTCGCGCGAAATCGTGGTCGTGGTCACGTGAACGCCGTAGTGCTTCGCAGCGTGCACGGCAAGCCCGCCCCAGCCTGTCCCTATTTCCATCAACCGTTCCCCGGCCCTGAGGTCGAGCTTGCGGCAGACCGCGTCGAACTTGGCGACGGACGCCTCGTACAGGGTTGAGCGCGGCGTCTCGAAGATGCCGCAGGAATAGGCCATGGTCTCGTCGAGGAACAGCCGGAACAGCTCGTTGCCGAGGTCGTAATGCGCAGCGACGTTGCGGCGGCTGCCCGCTGGGCTGTTGTGATTGAGCCAGTGCAGGATGCGGCGCAGCGGCGCACTCGCAATCGCGAGGCCCGAGTCGACCGAGTTCATCAGCTCGCGATTGACGACCATGATGCGTACCAGGGCGGTCAAGTTGTCGCAGGCCCAGTCGCCGCGGATGTAGGACTCGCCCGCGCCAACGGTGCCGCCAAATGCGGCATCCGCCCAGAACTGCGGACGCCTCACCTCGATGGTCGCTGACAGATCGCAACGCGGTGTGCGCTGTCCAAAGATCCGCTCGTGGCCGCGCTCCAGGATCCGGATCTGGCCGTCTGGTAGCCGCGCCAAGTGGCCCTGCATGACCTTCCGCCCGAGCGCCTGGATTGGACCGTCGTGGATACGCTTCGCGGTGACGGGGACAGAAGACGGCTTCATTGCGAGGCCCTGTTCGGTTCGGTTCTGCTGGGAGCCGCTGCTTGGGCAGGATGCGGAAAGAACGGCGTACGCTTGATCAGCAGCTTGAGCGCCTGCCAGTAGATCGTGGCCACGACCTTGACCGTCATGACAGGATAGGTAAACAGCACGCGCGTGAGCGCCGCGGATGTCATCGGCGCGCGCTGGAGTTCCAGCGTCGCATTGAACACACGCTCGCCATCCTTCAGATTTTCCATGTGTACGTGCAGCGATTCCGTCGGGTCGTCGAATCGCCAGTCGTAGTCCATGTCCATCGGCAGGAAGGGCGACACATGGAACGCCTTGCCGAAACGCCAGCGCCGGGCCCGGCCCTGCCGCTCGGCCATCGAGGCGTCCAGCACATACGCGTGGCGCTCATCCCAGGGTGTGTTGTTGATCTCGGCCACGATCCAGCGAACCTCCCGGTCCGCTGCGTCGAAGCAGTAGTAGAACGTCACCGGGTTGAGGCAGTAGCCGAAATAGCGAAGGTGCGCCAGCATGCGAATCGGCCCGGCAGGGCGCTCGCCGGTTTGCTCCTCGACCCTGACGCGTACCGCCTCGTCCAGTGGCAGCGCCGGCGGACCGAGGAAGTCCTTGCGGCGAAACCACGCAAGCGCCGGTCGCCGCGCCGACCAAAGCCAGTTGCAGTCGAACGCGCCGGGCAGTTCGTCGAGGTCGAGATAGACCATGAACAGCCGGTAACGAAAGCTGTTGCCGGCAGGTGCCCGGCGGCGGTGTCTAACCCACCCTTTGTAGAGGGCGCTGTGCATCGGCTTCCCAGCGGTTGAATTGCCTTAGCGCGGTCAGCCCACTGACCAGGCCGTCCTCATGAAACCCGTGGCGCCAGTAGGCGCCGCAATAGAAACTGCGGCGCGCGCCGCTGATCTCGTCATGGCGCTTCTGCGCGGCGACGCCCTCCGGTGTGTATACCGGATGGCTGTAGTCAAAGGTCCTGAGGACCTGCCGCGGGTCAATCGCGTCCGCCATGTTGAGCGAAACCAGGTAGCGCCTGCGGGTCGACAGTGACTGCAGGACGTTCATGTCGTAGGTGACGGCGACCCCCGCTCCGGGGCGCCGTCGCAGATGGTAGTTCCAGGCCGCTCGGGCCAGCGGCCGCTGCGGCAGCAGCGACTCGTCAGTATGAAGCAGCACTTCGTTGCGTGCGTAGGGCAGCGCGCCGAGAATCTCTCGCTCCGCCTGGCTTGGGTCTTCCAGCAGCCCCAGTGCCTGGTCGCTGTGACAGGCCAGCACTACTGCGTCGAAGCGAAATACCTCACCCTCGGCGCTCCGTAGCACGACTTCATTTGCCTGCCGCCTGACGGACGCGATCGGGGTGCGCGTACGGATGCAGTCGGTGAAGGGTGCGGTCAGCTTGCGGACATACTCGCGCGAACCGCCCCTGACCACCTGCCATTGCGGACGTTGGTCCACCGACAGGAATCCGTGCCGGTGGAAGAAGTCGATGAAGAAGCTGGCCGGGAAGCGCAGCATGGCCTGCGCCTCGGCCGACCATATCGCCCGGCCCATCGGGACGACGTAATGCTCGACGAAGGTCTTGCCGAAGTGTCGCGAGTCGAGCCACTCCCCCAGCGTAGTGGTCTCATCGCCTGTGGCCAGGAAAGTCGGCGCCTCGCGGTTGAACCGCAGTATTTCCCAGATCATGTGCAGGAAGGATGGGCGCAGCAGGTTGCGGCGCTGGGCAAACAGCGTGTTGACCGTGGTGCCGTTATACTCGAGCCCGGTCCGTTCGCACTGCAGGCTGAAGCTCATGTTGGAGGCCTGCCACGGCACGCCGATTCGCTCCAGCATCGAGATGAAATTCGGGTAGGTCCAGTCGTTGAAAACGATGAATCCAGTGTCCACCGCAACCGTTCGACCGTCTTCTTCAACGTCGACGGTGCTGGTGTGGCCGCCGACCCAGTCGCTGGACTCGAACACCGTCAGCTCATGGCGGTCCGCGATACCCGCGGCCACGGTCAATCCCGCGATGCCGGTGCCGACAACCGCGATCTTCAACGACATTCCCCTTGATGGGCGTCGCGTACCGTGGACGGTATCGGCTTCAGGTCCCACACGATGCCGAGCCAGGACAGCAATTTCAGCCCGTAATAAGTGAGGTCGACTTCCCACCAGTAGAAGCCCTGGCGGACCGAAGTCGGGTAGTAGTGGTGGTTGTTGTGCCAGCCCTCGCCCAGGGTGACCAGTGCGAGCCAGAAATTGTTGCGGCTGTGGTCCGGAGTCGGGTAACGGCGCTGCCCGAACACGTGGCACAGAGAATTGATCGTATAAGTGGCGTGGTAGAGCACGACGGTCGAGATAAAGAAGCCCCAGACAACAAGCTGCCATCCGCTGGTGCCGAGTGCCGGTCGATGCGCCGCGAGCCAGTCGCCTACCAGGAACAGCCCCGTGGCGAGCACGATCGGCACCGCGATATCGAAGCGGTCGAGCCAGCGTAGCTCAGGAAACAGCGACAGGTCGCCGACCCGCCGCAGGTCCGGCCGGAAGCCGCCCTGGGTCAGGAACCAGCCCATGTGGCTGACGAGAAATCCCTTGTGAACAGGCGAGTGCGGATCCTCGGGCAGGTCGGCATAGGCATGGTGATGTCGATGATGCGCAGCCCACCAGATGGGACCGCGTTGCACCGAACTCGCGCCAATGACGCCGAAAATGAACTGGGCTGCGCGCGAAGTCTTGAAGCTGCGGTGCGAAAAGTAGCGGTGATAGAAGCCGGTAATCGCGAACATCCGGACCAGGTACAGGGCTGCGGCCACGCCGACCGCAACCGCGCTCACCCCGACCCAGAGCACACCCAGGCAAGCTACGTGCATCAGGATGAATGGCACGATTCGCGCCCAGTCGATGGCCTCGGGGCGTGCTGGTTGCGGCAGGTCCGCATGATCCGCGGCAATCCACCGCGTCAGCGCCTTCAGCCAGCGCACTGTCCCCTCGCGTTCACTTGTCGCGATCTGATCCATGCGGTCCTTCGATTCCCCTGCGATCGGGTCGCGTCTCATCGTTGCTTCGGTCGGCATCAATCCTGTGCAGACCTCATCCAAAGTCTACCCTGTGGGCCCTGGGTGCGCATACCCTCACTCCGCGCCGCCGTTCACACGTAACTCGTTGAAAAGAAGCGCGTTTACTGCTTTCCGGGTGGGTCCGAGGCGTTGTTGCCGGTGCCGGCTGAACATTCGCATCGGCCGCCTGGCCGGATTCGCCGGCTTCAACGCGCCCCGCGCTTGAGGACCTGGAAGCGGACCAGTGCGTCGTCGCGACTTTTCCGCGGATCGACGATCGGCTCCGGATATGTCTGGCCAAGCGTTACACCAGCGGCCGAAAGCACCTCGGCCGGCGCGGCCCAGGGGCAGTGAATCCACTTGTCGGGAAGCCTGGCGAGCTCAGGGACCCAGTCGCGGATGTAGCGTCGCTCCACGTCGAACTTCTCCGCCTGTAGCACCGGATTGAAGACGCGGTAGTAAGGAGCGGCATCGGCACCGCAGCCCGCCGTCCATTGCCAACCGAGTGTATTGCTGGCCAGGTCCGCGTCGACCAGCGTGTCCCAGAACCAGCGCGCGCCCTCGAGCCAGTGCATGAACAGGTTCTTGGTCAGCAACGACGCGACGATCATGCGCACCCGGTTGTGCATCCATCCCGTATGCCACAGCTCTCGCATGCCGGCATCGACGATCGGATAGCCACTCAACCCACGCTGCCAGGCGCGGAGTTGACCAGGGTCGCGCCGCCACTTGAGTTGGTCAAAACGCGCATCCAGCGGCGCATTGGTGGTGTGCGGAAAGTGATAGAGGAGGTGGTGCGCGAACTCACGCCAGCCGAGTTCGCGGATGAATGATTCGGCGCCCGCGGAATCGCCGGCTCCGGGTCTCCGTGCTGCCGTCAGGGCCTGCCGAGGGGAGAGTTCGCCAAAGTGCAGGAATGGCGACAGCCTTGAGGTGCCTGCCAGGTCCGGTCGGTTGCGCCCCTGATCATAAGAGCCGATGGCCCCGTCGGCGAAGCGCTGCAGCGCGGCCGCGGCTCCCGCTTCGCCCGGTTGCCAGGCGCCCGCTAGACCGCCGTCCCAGGCGACGCGCGGGTTCAGATCCAGCGATTCCAGGTCAAGACTGGCGAGATCGTCTCGAACCTGCGGCAGTCGCCGCGGTGTAGTGATGGGCGGGCCGGTTTGGTCGATGGCGCGCAGGCAGGTCTTCCAGAACGGCGTAAATACCCGGTACGGGTCGCCGGAGCCACTTCGCACGGTCCAGGGCTCAAACAGCAGATGTCCGTTCGAGGAGCTGGTGTGCAGGCCGCGATCCGCGAGGACTTGTTTGATCTGCCGGTCTCGTTCCACGATGGCGGGCTCGTACAGGCGGTTCCAGTGGATCGAGCTGGCCCCTGTCTCATCTGCAAGCGCGGCCAGTGCAGTCAGTGAAGCACCGCGCCGTATCACCAACCGGCTGCCGCGTGCGGCAAGCTCGCGTCCGAGCGACTCGAGGCTACGATGCAGCCACCAGCGACTCGCGGCGCCCGGCGCCCACTCGCCTTCTTCATCCGGCGCGTGGACGTAGACAGGCACCACCGCATCCGCCGCGGCCAGCGCTTCCGCCAGTGCCGGATTGTCAGTGAGCCGCAGGTCGCGGCGGAACCAGACGATGGCGACAGACACACGGCCTCCTCGGCGGTCAGTGCCGGTGCGCGCCGCCGGTTCGGGCCGGTGCCAGCCACGCGCGAATTCTATGGGCCTGTTCGAGGCTTGTATTCAGTGTGGATGCATCGGGCCGGTCGGGATTGCGCAGTTGCAGCGCGAGTTGCCGGCGAGGTGACTGGCAGCTTCGTGAGCCAGTCGCCGCCGCGCCGCTCACTGACTGCGCAACGCTGCGATGCGTTCGTCCAGCGGCGGGTGGCTCATGAACAGCTTTCTGAGACCCTGGCCCAGGCCGCCGGCAATGCCGAAGGCCGCCATCTGGTCCGGCAGGGCATGCGGATGATTGCGTTTCAAGGCCTCGAGTGCGCCGATCATGCTGTTGCGGCCAGCCAGCCTGGCGCCGCCGGAGTCGGCGCGGAACTCGCGCTGTCGGGAGAACCACATGACCACCATGGTGGCCAGGAAGGACAGCACCAGCTGCGCGACTATCGTGGTGATCCAGAAACCCGGGCCGTGACCGTCGCGATTGCCGAAGACGACCTTGTCGACCACGCTACCGATCACGCGGGAGAATACGAACACGAAGGTGTTGACCACGCCCTGGATCAGGGTGAGCGTCACCATGTCGCCGTTGGCAACATGGCTGATCTCGTGGCCGAGCACAGCTTCAACTTCTTCGCGCGACATGCGGTTGACCAGGCCGCTCGACACCGCCACCAGCGCCTTGTTGCGGTTGGCGCCGGTAGCGAAGGCGTTCGGATCGGGGGATTCGAAGTAGCCAACTTCGGGCATGCCGATGTTGGCGAGCTGGGCCTGGCGGCGGACGGTTTCGACCAGCCAGGTCTCGACCTCGCCGCGCGGTTGCTCGATGACCTTCACGCCCATCATCTTCTTCGCCATCCACTTCGACATGGCCAGCGAGACAAACGCGCCTCCGAAGCCGATCAGGGCACCGAACACCAGCAGCGAGGCGAAGTTGATCCCCTGCGCGTCGAGCCAGGGCTCGATTCCGAGTAGCCGCAGCGTGATGCTGGCGACGAACAGGATGGCGAAGTTGGTGATCAGGAACAGCAGGATGCGCTTCATGAATGGCTCTCTTGGTGAAACGACGTCGTGGCCGTCAGGCGGCAGCAGCCCACGCCAAGCCCCATCGCATGGCTCCATGGTACCAGCCGATCGACGGCTACTATCTGTGGGCCCGGGACGCAAATTCAATGGACCCGGGCAGCGCTGACAGAGTCTCCGGGCGGGTCACCTCTCCGCGCACAAACGAAGCGGGGACCGGGCCGGGCAGGGGCGTCGTCGCGGAAATCCGCAAGCTGCCGCGGCGCGCTGCCATGTGATAATCCTCTCTTGAACCATTGTTGGCGAACTATTAAACACGTACGATAATTCGTATATTAGTTTTCACAATAAGCTGGTTCGCGTCAAGTGTAATCGGGGGTGCGGCATGGGCACGTCGGGCGACGGCGAGCGAGTGGGTGACAAGAGTGTGTCGAGCGGCTTTGGTGCGCCGCAGTCCCAGCCCGAGTCGACACGGCATTGGACGTTCCTGTCCAATCACGGTCATGTGCTGGTCTGCCTGGCGCGTGATCCAGAGGCCAGATTGCGGGACGTGGCGGTCGCGGTCGGAATCACCGAGAGAGCCGTGCAGAAGATCGTGTCCGACCTCGAGGAGGGCGGCGTGGTGGAGCGTGTCCGTGAGGGCCGCCGGAACCGCTATCGACTGTACCTGGATCGGCCGATGCGTCACCCTATCGAGGCCCATCGTAACATCGGCGAGCTGCTCGGGACCCTCCTCACCCCTGTGGCGATGCGGCGCCTGTCGGATACACGGCCGGGCGGCTAGCCCCGGTTCGGTTGCTGCGCCCCAGGAAATCTGCCGCGGCTTCGAGATCCGCTGCGGAGTCCACCAGCGTAGCGCCCGGATCCGGCATCCCGTGGCGGTTCCGCCCGGGGCACGCGCGGCGCAATCGCCCTTGTAGACCTTCCTGCCATGGTTTGCGCCCCCCAATGGCGGCGGCGGCCCCGGTTTCCGCGCCGCAATCGGTGCAGGTCCGGATGACCCGCTGCCTGCCTCGCACGTAAGCTGCGGAGGGTCCAGGCCAGGGACGACGTGTGCCGGTTGGACACTATTGAAACTTCGGAGCCCCGTTGGAGGAGCGCCTGTTGGTGATGAGAGTCTGGCGTTATGCCCCGTTCCTGGCCTGGCCGGTGGTCGCTGCGATTACCCTTGCGTTCCGCGTGCCGATCGCCATTGACGAGACCCGCTACCTGACGGTCGCCTGGGAGATGTTCTCGGGCGGCGACTGGCTGGTGCCGCACCTGAATGGCGAGTTCTACACCCACAAGCCACCGCTGCTGTTCTGGCTGTTCGCAGCCGGCTGGAAGCTGTTTGGCGTCAACGAATGGTGGCCCCGGCTGGTGCCGTTGCTGGCCGGACTGGCCTCCTGGTTCGTCCTAGGGCGTCTCGCCCGGCTCCTCTGGCCGCAAATCGAGGACGTCGCGGCTTTCGCAGTGATCCTGGCTGGCGGAACGCTGCTTTGGTCGGTGACCAGCACCTTGATCATGTTCGACCTGTTGCTGGCTCTGTGGGTTCTGGTCGGAATGCTCGGTCTCGCCCGGGCCGGTACCGGCGACCGTCGCGGCTGGTTGTTGTTCGGCGCCGGTCTTGGTCTCGGCATCCTGACCAAGGGGCCGGTCGCAATCCTGCATCTGCTGATGCCCGCAGCGCTCGGACCGCTGTGGAGCGAGCATGCCCGGCGGGCGATGCCGCGCTGGTATCTGTCCGCGCTGGCAGGCTTCGCACTCGGCGCCACCATCGCTCTCGCCTGGGTAATTCCCGCGGCAATCTCCGGTGGCGCCGAGTATCGCGAGATGATCCTGTGGAAGCAGACGGCCGACCGACTCACCAGCAGTTTCGCGCACCAGCGGCCGTGGTGGTGGTACCTGCCACTATTGCCCGTACTGATCTTGCCGTGGCTGACCTGGCGTCGCGTATGGAATGTGTTTCGCGTCGAAGCAAGATTCGCGGAATCGGGGACGCGGTTTTGTCTGGCCTGGGCGGGACCGGTATTCCTGGCGTTTTGCCTGATCAGCGGCAAGCAGCCGCAATACCTGCTGCCAATCATTCCGGCGCTGGCGCTGGTTGCGGCCCGGGCCCTGGCGCCGAGCTACGCGATGTCCTATCGCGCCGACCGCGCCCTGGCGCTGTTGCCATGGCTCGCGCTCGGACTCTTGATGGCGGCCGCGGTCGGCCTCGACAGCGACTGGCACGATGGCTGGCTGACCGACGTGCATCCTGCCTGGACGATCGCGGTGCTGCTGGTACTCGCCTGGGCCGTACTGCCGTTCCGGGTCAGCCTGCTGGAAGGTGCTGCGCGGCTGCATGTCGCGGTCGCAGTGACGCTCGCGCTTGTTGCCGCGGGCCTGCTCGGGTCGGCGGCCGGCCGGCCGTATGGCGTCAAGGGTGCCGCGCAGGAGGTCGCCGGCCTGCAGGCGCGGGGGGTCACCGTGGCCTACTACGGCGATTATCACGGCCAGCTCGGATTCGCGGGCCGACTGCGTTACCCCCTACCCGAACTCTGGAACCCGGACGACATCCTGGCGCTCGCCGCCAGCGATCCTTCGGCGGTGGTCCTGCTGGAGTCACGGGCCAATCCACTTGGCGCGGCACCGTTACTGCCGACCTCCGTGATGGCCTACCGCACGGGCTTCTGGTCGATCTGGAGCGCACGGCTACTGGCGGCGAATATCGGGATTCTCGAAACCGTTCGCGCACGTGGCCCACGCGGTGGTGGCGATGCGATGGAGTGACTTTGGTTACTGATGAGGTACCGGCCCAGCCGGTACGGTGCGTTCCCATTCACGATGGAAGGATTTTCAGCATGAGCATAGACAGGGCGGTGATGGCGATGGCGGGCACGATGGTCCTTATCAGCCTGCTGCTTGCGCACTACGTCAGCCCGCTGTGGCTGTGGTTAACGGCATTTGTCGGACTCAACCTGCTGCAATCCGCATTCACCGGGTTTTGCCCGGCGGCAATCATTTTCCGAAAGCTGGGCCTCAAGGCGGGACAGGCATTCGATTAATTAACCGCAACAGGCAAAGAAAATTCCCATGCTTGGGTCGTTCAATCGCAGTATCACGGTGGCATTGCTGGCGTCGCTGATGGCGGCCTGCGGCGCGGATGAAACATCCGCCCCTGAGGCGACCAGATCCGGCGCCGCGCTGGAGACCATGACCGTCTCGGCCGGCGAGGTTGGAGGCGAGCGGCTTTTCGACGGAATTATCGAGGCCGTGCAGCAGGCGACGCTGGCGGCCCAGACAAGCGGCCGTATCGTTTCGCTGAATCGGGACGTAGACGATCCAGTCGCGCGCGGCGAGCTGATCATGCGCCTGAGTGCGGTGGAGCAGAAGGCCCGTCTCGACGAAGCTGCACAGGCGCTGACCGGAGCCCAGGCAGTAGCGACAGAGGCCCGGCTGCGCCATGACAGGACGAGGCAGCTGGTCGCGGCGAAGTTGCTGTCGCAGGCGGACATGGACCGATCCACTGCCGACCACGATGCCGCGCAGGCCCGGCTCGCCGCGGCCGAAGCCGGGGTCGCCGCGGCGCGGGAGCAATACGGATACACAGAGATTCGTGCTCCGTTCGCGGGCGTGGTGACAAATCGCCATGTCGAGGTAGGCGAGTCAGTAGTACCCGGCCAGCCGCTCACGGCGGTGGCGGCGCTTGGCGCGTTGCGAGTCGTCGTTGACGTTCCGCAGACGCTCACAGAGGACCTTCGCGAACTGGGCGCCGCACGTGTCTACGTCGGTGAACAGGTGCTGGAGTCGGCGGGAATCACTGTCTTTCCTTCGGCAGAGTCGGGTTCGAACACGATAAGGGTACGCATCGACCTGCCGGGCGGCGCGCGCGACCTCTACCCGGGAATGTTCGTCAAGGCGGGATTCCGCCTGGGTGCGGGCGCGATCCTGCACGTGCCGGCTGCCACGATCGTGCGACGTAGCGAGGTCACCGCGGTGTACGTTGTTGACGACGCGGGTCACGTCAGCCTGCGGCAGGTCCGGCTCGGACGCCGCCAGGCGGACGAGTTTGAGGTACTCGCCGGCCTGGCGGCGGGAGAGCGCATCGCGGCAGACCCTGTGGCGGCGACGCTAGCCATCGAAGGGCGCTAGCTCATGTCCGATCATCGTCTCGGATTCTCGGGCCGGGTCGCGCAGCTGTTCCTGACCAACCAGTTGACGCCCCTGCTGGCGTTGGCCGGCCTGCTGCTGGGCTTGTTCGCCGTGCTGGTGACGCCGCGGGAGGAGGAGCCTCAGATCGACGTCACCATGGCCAACGTGATCATCCCGTTTCCCGGTGCAAGCGCATCGCAGGCCGAGAGCCTGATCGCCGAACCGATGGAACAGGTTCTGGCCGAGATCCCCGACGTCAAGCATCTGTACTCCGTGTCACGGCCGGGTGCCGCGCTGCTGACCGTCGAATTCGAGGTGGGCGTGCCTCGCAACGAGGCGATCGTCCGGCTCTACAACGCCGTCTACTCCAACCTCGACATGCCGCCCGCTAACCTGGGTTGGTTACAGCCGATCATCAAGCCGAAGGGCATCGATGACGTGCCGGTGGTTACCGTGACGCTGTGGACCCGTGACCCGTCGCGCGGCGCGCTCGAGCTGTCGAAAATTGCGCACGCGGTCGAGGGCGAGCTGAAGCGCGTCCGTGGTGCGCGCAACGTCTACACGATCGGTAGTCCCGATGACGTCGTGCACGTGGAACTCGACCCACAGCGGCTGGCCGGCCACGGACTCACCGCAGACGAGTTATTGCCTCGCCTCGAGGCCGCCAATGTCGTGCGCCATGCCGGAGGCCTGATCGGCGGCGGTGTCGAAACACCCGTCCAGGCCGGTAATTTCCTGGCGGGACGCGAGGACGTGGCGGGACTCGTCATCGGGCTCGCCGACGGGCGTCCGGTGTTTCTCGAAGACGTTGCCCGGATCACGGCCGGAGCAGACCAGCCCGACCAGTACGTGTGGATGGGCGCGGGTCCGGCTGCCGCGAGCCGCGGCATCGAGCTCGTAGGCGAAGTGCCGGCCGTAACCGTGACGCTGTCCAAGCAACCGGGCACCAACGCGGTGGACGTGACCCGTCGAGTGACGGCGCAGCTCGAATCGCTCCGCGGCGTGGTCATCCCCGAGGGCGTCGAGACCACGATTACCCGCGACTACGGCGCGACCGCCAATGACAAGGCGCAGAAACTGATCCAGAAGCTGGCCTTTGCGACCGCTTCGGTGGTGCTGCTGGTGTTCTTCGCGCTGGGTTGGCGCGAGGCCGTAGTCGTCGGCGCGGCCGTGGTGGTAACGCTGGCCGCGACGCTGTTCGCGTCCTGGGCCTGGGGCTTCACGCTGAATCGCGTGTCGCTGTTCGCACTGATCTTCTCCATCGGAATCCTGGTTGACGACGCCATAGTCGTGGTCGAGAACATCCATCGTCACATGGCGCTCGGCGGGCGCAAGCTGCTGGAAGCGATCCCTCCGGCCGTGGACGAAGTCGGTGGCCCGACCATCCTGGCTACATTCACGGTCATCGCGGCGCTGGTGCCGATGGCCTTCGTCTCCGGGCTGATGGGCCCGTACATGAGCCCGATTCCGATCAATGCCAGCCTCGGGATGCTGATCTCGCTGGCAATTGCCCTGGTGTTCACTCCCTGGCTGTCCAATCGAATGCTGGCGGGCGTCGACTTCGGGAAACACGGGGGTCACGATAGTGCGCCACTCGAGCCCTTGTTCCGCCGGCTCCTGTCGCCTTTCCTGAGCGACGCCAAGGCGCGCCGCAACAGGCATCGCCTGTACCTGGGGACGCTGGTTGCCATTGTCGTGGCGGTGAGCCTGGTCGGGGTAAAGTGGGTGGTGCTCAAGATGCTGCCCTTCGACAACAAGTCCGAGTTCCAGGTCATCGTCAACATGCCGGAGGGCACGCCGGTGGAACGGACTGCGCAGGTGCTGGCCGAACTGGCCGCCGAGGTACGCCAGGTAGCCGAGGTGACTGACTACCAGGCCTATGCGGGGACGGCCGCGCCGATCAACTTCAATGGCCTGGTGCGGCAGTACTACCTGCGCGAAAGTGGAGAGCTGGGCGACCTGCAGGTGAACCTGGTGGACAAGCACCACCGCGACCGGCAGAGTCACGAGATCGCGCGTGAGCTGCGTCCGGCGCTCACCGAGATAGGCCGCCGTCATGGCGCCTCGGTACAGGTGGTGGAAGTGCCGCCCGGACCGCCGGTCATGGCGCCGATCGTTGCCGAGATCTATGGACCTGCCTACGAATCGCAGCGTGAGCTGGCACGCGAAATCCGCAAGGTGTTCGATACTACGCCCGACATCATCGACGTTGACGACAGTCTCGAGGCCGATGCCAAGCGGATGATAGTTACTGTCGATCGGCAAAAGGCCGCGATGCTGGGTGTGTCGCAGCGCGCGATCACCGAGACCATCGCGATGGCGGTGGGCGGGTTGGATGCTACTTTCGTCAGGGAGGGGCGGGAGAAATATCCGGTGCCAGTGAGGGTCGAATTGCCGGTTGCCGACAAGGCAAGCATCGACCGGGTCCTGTCGCTGCAGGTGCGGGCGGCGACCGGCAATGTGGTGGCCTTGTCTGAGCTGACCCGGATCGAGCGCGTCGACTGGGATCCGGTGATCTACCGCAAGGACGGCTCGCGTTACGCGTTTGTTACCGCCGACGGCGGCGGTGAGCTCGATAGCCCGCTCTATGGAATGTTTGCCATGGTGAACCGCGTGGGTGATGAGTCGCCGGGCGGACGCGAGATCGAACAGTACTTCACCCGCCAGCCGGACCCGAGTTCGGGCTTCGCGATAAAGTGGGATGGCGAGTGGCAGATCACCTACGAAACCTTTCGTGACATGGGGCTTGCCTATTCGGTCGGACTGATCCTGATATACCTGCTGGTTGTCGCGCAGTTCGGCAGCTACGCGGTGCCGCTGGTCATCATGGCACCGATTCCGTTGACGCTGATCGGCATCATGCCGGGCCACGCCTTGTTGGGCGCGCAGTTCACGGCAACGTCGATGATTGGAATGATTGCGCTGGCCGGCATCATCGTCCGCAATTCCATCCTGCTGGTTGACTTCGTAAACGTCGAGCTGGCGGCAGGCCACGAGCTGGCGCAGTCGGTGATTCGCGCCGGGGCCGTCCGTGCCAAGCCGATAGTGCTGACCGCGGTAGCAGCGATGCTTGGGGCATTCTTCATTCTCGATGACCCGATCTTCAACGGCCTGGCGGTGTCACTGATATTTGGCATCCTGGTTTCGACGCTGCTGACCCTGCTGGTGATTCCCATCCTGTATTACAGCTACCGCCGGCGTAAGGTTTCGCGCTGAGGCTGGCGACGGCACTGGAGAGGCATGACATGGCAACCATAGTGGTGCTTGGCGCCGGTCTTGGTGGAATTCCGACGGCCTACGAGTTGCGCAAGAAACTCGACTCCGACCATCGGGTGGTGATGGTCGGGTCTAGCGAGTACTTCGAGTTCACCCCTTCCAATCCGTGGATTGCGGTGGGCTGGCGTACTCGCGAGCAGACCCGGGTCGACATGCGCCGGCCCTTCGATCGCAAGGGTGTCGAGTTCATTGCCGAGCAGGCCACCGCCATCGATGCCCCGGGACGCAAACTGAGCCTGCGCAGCGGGCGGGTGATTGATTACGACTACCTCGTGATTGCCACCGGGCCGAAACTCGCCTTTGAGGAAGTGCCGGGTCTTGGGCCTGACGGATACACGCATTCAATCTGCACCCATGATCATGCCGAGCGTGCGTGGCGCGCTTACGAGAAATTCCTGGCCGATCCCGGCCCGGTCATCGTCGGCGCCGCGCAGGGCGCCAGCTGCTTCGGGCCTGCGTATGAATTCGCGATGATCATGGATGCCGACCTGCGCAAGCGGCGCATCCGGGACAAGGTGCCGATGACCTACGTGACCAGCGAACCCTACATCGGCCACCTGGGCCTGGGTGGGGTCGGCGACAGCAAGGGCCTGATGGAATCCGAGTTGCGCCAGCGGCACATCAAGTGGATCACGAACGCAAGGATCGGTGAAGCGTTCGATGGCAAGCTCAAGATTCAGGAAATCGACGATGAGGGCAAGCCACGCCGGGAGCACGAGCTGCCGTTCAACTACGCGATGATCCTGCCGGCGTTCAAGGGCGTGGACGCGGTGGCGGGCGTTCCCGAACTGTGTAATCCGCGCGGTTTCGTGATCGTGGATGAGCACCAGCGCAGCAAGAGGTATCCGAGTATCTTTTCGGCAGGCGTTTGTATTGCCATTCCGCCGGTCGAGGCGACACCCGTACCAACCGGCGCGCCGAAGACCGGCTTCATGATCGAATCGATGGTCAGCGCGATTGCCGAGAACATCGCTGCCGATCTGGCTGGCCGGCCGGCCGACGCAAAAGCGACCTGGAACGCGCTGTGCCTTGCTGATTTCGGGGATTCGGGCGCCGCCTTCGTGGCGCTGCCGCAGATTCCGCCGCGAAACGTGACCTGGGCCAGGGAGGGCTACTGGGTCCACCTGGCAAAGATCGCTTTTGAGAAATATTTCCTGCGCAAGGTCAGGGTGGGGTCGATCACGCCCGTCTACGAGAAGTACGTGTTGCGCATGATGGGGCTACACTCGCTGAAGTGACCCGCTGCGCTCGCAGCACGACGCCCAACGCGCGATCATCGGGTGGGCGGTCCCGGGGGCAGAGAGCCCCGCCGCGGTACGCATCAATGCTGCGGACCGGCCGAGCGGTCAAGTGATCGTTTCCAGCCAGCGGACCAGCGAACCCGCGTCCATCGCACCCGACTGTTGCGTAACCGCCTTGCCGCCCTTGAATACGATCAGCGTTGGAATGCTGCGGATGTTGAAGCGGGCGGCAACATCGGGCGCGGCGTCAGTGTCGAGCTTGGCAAAGCGGAAACGCGGCTCCAGTCGCCCGGCTGCCGACTCGAAATGTGGCGCCATGCCGTGACAGGGCCCGCACCAGGGCGCCCAGAAATCGACCACTACGGGCAGGTCGCTGCGACCGACATGCACGTCGAAGTTCGACGAGCCGAGCGTGACCGGCTTGCCTGCGAACAGACGCGCCTTGCAGCGTGGGCATGCCGGATTGTCGGCGAGACGATTGGCCGGGATCCGGACCACGCCGTCGCAGCCGGGGCATGCGACGTGGACGGCGTTTTCGTTGCTGCTGCTGGTCGTCACTTGCTGTCCGCTGTTGAGGTTTCCTTGGGCGCCTTTGTCAAGCCGTAATCAACCTCGATCTGCTCGCGAGCCGCGGCCGTCAGTTTGATCATGGAGCGGATGCTGCAGCTGGCGATGCGGGGGCCATCCTTGAAGGCAACACTGTCGTTCCCAAGGCCGCAGATGCTGCCATTGCGGTCACCGTCCACGAAGGAGATGGTCGAGCGTCGATCCATGCCGGCGCAGCCCGCGCCGAGCTCGGCAAGGTAGGCTTCCTTCTGTCCGGGCCCGTGGATGAGCATGCGTGAGGGGTCCAGCGCCTCGAAGCTCGAGATTCGGGACTGTGAAACGCACTCGCGCGCACCGGACGGACCATCGTCCGCATCGCCGGGTGTGGTCGCGCAGCCGCTAGCGGTGCAGACGGCGGCCACCAGGACCGCGACAATCTTCAGGTTCATGTGACACCTCCTGCCCGGATAGACCGCGCTCGATCCGCGGAGTTCGCTGCGAGCATTGCGGACGCCGCGGCCTTGAAAAATACTGGAAACTACACAAGCTAGTAATCCATCAGCGGGCGGAAAGGCTTTCCATGCAATTCAAGGACTACTACGCGTTGCTCGGTGTTGGCAAGGAGGCGGCGGCGGACGAAATCAAGCGCGCCTACCGGCGTCTCGCCCGCAAGTACCACCCGGACGTCAGCAAGGAAAAGGACGCCGAGGAGCGTTTCAAGGAAGTCCAGGAGGCCTACGAGGTCCTGAAGGATCCTGAAAAACGAGCCGCCTACGACCAGCTGGGGCGCGACTATCGTCCCGGCCAGGAGTTTCGGCCGCCGCCCGACTGGGGTTCGGGGTTCGAATTCTCGGGTCCCGGCGGGGCTGCCGGCTTCAGCGATTTTTTCGAGCAATTGTTCGGGTCGGCGAGTCCCTTCGGAGCACGTCGTGGCGGGCCCGCGTTCGATGCCCGTGGGGAGGACCACCACGCCCAGATCGAACTGTCGCTTGAGCAGGCGTTTTCGGGGGGGCAGCACAGCCTGTCGCTACAGCATCCGGAGATCGGCCCCGGTGGCCGGGTCGAGCTGCGCTCACGCCAGCTGAAACTGCGCATTCCAGCCGGCGTCACCGATGGCCAGGTCATCCGCCTCGCGGGTCAGGGTGCGCCGGGCATGGGCCGCGGGTCCCGCGGCGACCTGTATCTCAAGGTTGCACTCCGCCCACATACCCTCTACGCGCTGGATGGACGCAACGTGACCCTGACGCTCCCGGTGGCACCCTGGGAGGCGGCGCTCGGCGCCACGGTCACCGTGCCGACTCTGGGGGGGGCGGTCGAGTTGCGCATTCCCGAAGGCGGCCGAGCCGGCCAGAAGCTGCGGCTGAAAGGCCGCGGGCTGCCGGGGTTGCCGCCGGGAGACCAGTTCGTGGTGTTGCAGGTGGTGCTGCCGCCTGCCGACAGCCCTGCGGCACGAGAACTGTACGAGCGGATGCGGCGCGAGTTGCCGTTTGACCCTCGTGCCGCTTTAGGAGGCGTCCATGCCGCCTGACATCCGCGAACGAGAAGCCAGTGTGGTCGCTATCGACGAGCTAAGCACGGTGCTCGGCGTCGAATCCTGGGTAGTGGCCGAATATGTGGAACTGGGCCTGGTCACGCCCGGTGGCAGGCAGGGCGTCCAGGATCTGCCGACAGCCGAGATCGCCAGGCTATCGCGTGCGCTCAGGCTCGCACGCGAGCTCGAACTGCACGCCGCGGCGGCGGTGCTGCTGGTCGACCTGCTCGAAGAGCGTGACGCGTTACGCCGACGCGTGTCCTGTCTCGAGCAGATCTCGGGCTCCGGAGTCCTCTAGGTCCGCAGAAATCGATGGTCGTTTCGGCATCTGACCTCAGCGCGCTCTTCGTCACGCGCTTCGATGCGCTTTGCAAGGAAATGCAGCGTGCCGAGCGAGCGCCGGCGCAAAGACCGGTACACAAGACTCGCGTCGAGGCGCGCAGGCTGCGCTCGTTGCTGGGGACATTGAAACCACTGATGCGCCGCGACTACCTCGAAAGGGCCTGCCGGGACCTGCGCAACCTGGCCCTGGAACTCTCCGAATTGCGGCAGGCCAATGTCAGGCGGACCTGGCTCGACCGGCTGGCTTGCGAGTCCGGTGCGCTTGAGCGCGCTGCGCACCGACATCTGCTGGCGGCCATGGACCGTTCACGGACCGAGGCACGACGGCGCTATCTTGCCCACACCCGAACGCTGGCCTACCGCGAGCGGTACGAGCGTCTGGCATCCACCCTGACAGACCCACAGCTTGTGCAGGCGCGCGGCGACCTCGAGCCGGTCGTGCGCATACGTCTGCGGAAACGATGGAAGCGCCTGCAATGCGCGCTGCGAGCCCTTCCGGACGATACGCGCGGCCTGCATGAACTGCGCCTTGCCGCCAAGCACGTTCGCTATGCCAGCGAGGGCCTGGCACCGTTACTCGGGCTCGACCTGCGCCACGAGCTGCAACGACTCAAGCAGCTACAGGATTGCCTGGGCGGTCATCGGGATGCAGCGGATGCACTAGAATGGCTCGACCGCCTGGACGAGCCTGCCGGGCTGGGGCTGCTCGGTGGGCTCCGCGCACCTATCCAGCGGTCAATGAGCCGGCGTATTCGGGAACTGGCAAGACTCGTCGAGAAATTTCCGATGCCCGACCAGGCGGCGCAAGCCTAGAAGGCAGACTGGCTCAACCCAGGCCGGCCCCGACCAGCCTCCCGATGAACCAGGTCGTGAGTCCCGCGCCGCCGCCAATGGCGACCATCCGCAATCCACCCAGCAATGCGCTACGTCCCGTGAAAAGGGACAGTGCCATGCCGACGCCAAACAGGCAGAGGGCCGTCAACGAGATTGCGACCTGGATGGCGCTAGCGCCGGGCAGGGCGATCAGGAAGGGAAGCAACGGAATAATCGCTCCGGCTGCGAAGGCGGCGAAAGACGACGACGACGCGCCCCAGGGAGAGCCGAGGTCATCCGGATTCAGGCCCAGTTCCTCTCTCGCCAGGGTGTCGAGTGCGTGCTCGGGATCCTTCATGAGGTCCCGGGCGACCTCGCGGGCGCGCGACAATTCCATGCCGCGTGCGGCGTAGATCAATGCCAGCTCCTCCGCCTCCTCGTCCGGGTATTCCTCCAGCTCCTCTCTTTCCAGGCCGATTTGGTATTCGAACATTTCCCGCTGCGAGCGCACCGAAACATACTCGCCTGCCGCCATGGACAACGCGCCGGCCAGCAAGCCGGCGACACCGGCGGTGAGCACGTATCCCGAACCGGCACCGGCGCCGGCCACGCCCATGATCAAGCTGGCGTTCGACACCAGGCCGTCGTTGACCCCGAAAACCGCCGCACGAAGATTGCCACCGCCTCCTCGATGACGGGCGCCTACCTGCTCGACGCGGGTTGGCATGGCATGACCGTCCAGCGTCGCCCGGTCGTAGACCGAAAGTCCGCGCATCTTCATGGCAATGAGCACGGGGCGCATGGGCTTCACGCCCAGGCGCCTGACCAGTACCGCGGTCAGCCGGGCGCGACTGGACGGAGCAAAGGCTTTGGCGGAAGGGCTGATATCTGCAAGCCGGGCCCAGGTCGAGGCTTGCTCCTCGGCGGCCGACGCCAGCGATTCGAACAGCTGTCGCTTTGGCGGGTCCTTCTCCACCGCGGCGACCTGGCGGTATAGCCACGCCGATTGACGCTCCTGGAACCAGCTGTGGTGCGGGTCGTCTGCCATCAGTCAGCCCAGCACCTGACCAGAGCTGAGCGAGCCGTGCTCGATGAGCCGCCGCAGGTGCGCCGGCAGAAGGCGGCCCATTTGCGGCTTCTCGATGTAGTCTATCGCCCCGGCGCGCATTCCGGCGACGGCGGCGGCGACATCCGTTTCGGCCGCGAGCAGTATCACGGGCGCGCGGATCCCAAGCCTGCGCAGCGCCACGATGAGTTCGGCACCAGTCGTATCGGGCAGGGTCATTTCGCTGATCACGCAGGTCGCCTCTGCGATCCCGGCCGCCACGCCCAGGAGCGAACTGCCGTCCGGGAAGTGCAATACCAATGCACCGAGTGGCTCGAGCAGCGCCCGGATGTGCAGGGCTTCCGCTTCATCCGGTTCGACTACAAGGACGGTCGGCCGTGAGGTGCTGGTGTTGTTGATAGGATCGACGGCCATGGCGAATTGCAGTGTGACCCCGTCCCCGTGGACGGTTCTCGGCACTGAATCGCTCGAGTATCCCGGTCCGGTCGCCGACGCTAAAATAAGTGGATACCCTTACCGCTGTACCGGCTGCGCGACAGGTCAGCGCTCCGGGCGAGCAGCGTTACCCACCCTCGCGATGCGCCTCGATCACCATGCGTACCAGGTGTGCCAGCGAATTTGCGCCCATCTTCTCCATGACCCGCGCGCGGTGAATTTCGACGGTGCGCTGGCTCACGTTCAGGTCGCCGGCGATCACCTTGTTGGCCTTGCCCTGGGTGACGAGCTCGAGAACCTCCCGTTCGCGCGGCGTCAATTGCGACATGCGGCGCCGGATTTCGTCGCGCTCGCGTAGCTGGGAGCGCATCTCACGGTCCTTCTCGAGCGCACGATTGATGCGATCGATCAGGTCCTGGTCACGGAACGGCTTCTGGATGAAGTCGACGGCGCCCGCTTGCATGGCTTCGACCGCCATCGGCACGTCGCCGTGCCCGGTGATGAACACGATGGGCATGATCGAGTGACGGTCATTCAGGTGCTGCTGCAGCTCCAGTCCGCTGATACCCGGCATGCGGATATCGAGCACCAGGCAACCGGCGCGATCCGGGTCGAACTGGTCCAGGAATTCCTGTGCTGCCGCGTAGGTTTCGACCGGTAAACCGACCGACTTGAGCAGCAGCCGCAAGGACGTCCTGACCGCCTCGTCGTCATCCACGACGAACACGGTTGCCGGCTTTTCCTTCATTTTTCACTCCCTGGCGTGGCGGGAAGGGTAAAGAATACAGTGGCACCGCCGTCAGGTGTTGGACGATGTGCGAGACGACCCCCGTGGGCGCGCAGGATCGAGCGGCTGATGGCGATTCCCAGGCCGGTTCCCGCGGACTTGGTGGTGTAGAACGGATTTCCAAGGTTCTCCGCGACCTCCGGCGAGATGCCTATCCCGTGGTCCTCCACGCTGACTTCGACGGCACCTGACTCGTCCAGGCTCGCACGGAGTCCGATCTCCCGGTTGACCGATCCAGCTTCGTTTGTCGCATCGATGGCGTTGCGAATCAGGTTTAGCAGGACCTGCTGGATCTGTACCGGGTCGCAGGTGACCGGCGGCAGGTTCCCGGCGCATTCGACCCGGATGCGGATATCGTTCATACGGGCGTCCGGCTCGGCGAAGACCAGCAGTTCCTCGATCAGCCTGCCGGGGTCGATGAGCTCGGTGCGGGCCTCGCGATTCTTGACAAAGGAGCGCAGGCGCCGGATGACTTCGCCGGCGCGTAACGCCTGGGCCGAGATCTGCGACAGTGCCAGCTCCACGTCTGCCGGGTCGGCGGCCCCCGGTGTCGCCAGCAGCCGCTGCAGCGCCTGCGAGTAGTTTGCGATCGCCGTGAGCGGCTGGTTGATCTCATGCGCCAGTCCCGCCGCCATCTCACCCATGGTCGACAGTCTGGCGAACTGCGTCAGCCGCTGCTGGGTCTGGCGCACCTCTTCCTGCGTGTGCTTCCGTTCAGTCATATCGTGCAGCGTGCCGACCACGTGCGCGCTGCCCTCGGGATCCTGGGCGAGGCGGGCAATCGAGTGGACGTTGCGAATCGACCCGTCCGGCCGCTGGATGCGGTACTCGATGTCCAGCGGCGCATCGTCGCTGGTCAATCTTTCCCATGCCGCGGCCAATTTATCGCGGTCGTCGGCGTGAACACAGCGCGCCAGGTATTCCCTGATCGGCAGCGGACCACCGGCCGGGTCGGTGCCCAGGATCGAATGCATCTGCATCGACCACGAGGAGGGGCCGTCGGGCAAGCGCATCTCATAGTTGCCGAGATTGGCGATCGACTGGGCGTCGCGCAGCAGCTGTTCGCTCTTCTGCAGAGCCTCGATAGCGCGTCGCTGGTCGGTAACGTCCTCGCCCGACGACAAGGTGCCGCTGATCAGGCCGCGTTCGTCGCGCAGCACCACGTTGCGCCAGGCGATGAGCTTGCGCTCGCCTCCGCGCGTCAGCACCTCATGCTCGGCGTACTGGGTGGGCGAGGCGGTGCCGCTGAAGAAACGCTGGAACATGGCCTGGACTTCGGCCCGCAGCTCGGGTGGCAGGCAGGTCGCAAACCAGTTGCGTCCGACCAGTTCGTCTTCCGGCCAGCCGAGAATCTCGCAGCCCTTGCGATTGACCAGCGAGATGGTGCCGTTCGAGTCGAGCGCCAGCAGCATGACCTCGGCAAGGTCGAGATACGCCTGGGCCCGGTCCCGCTCGCGCCTCAGTGCCTCGACCACGCGCTTGCGGTCCGTGATGTCGCTTATCAGCCCGACAAATCGCGGAGGATCGATCTTGGCAACCCGTCCGACCGACAGGAAGACGGGAAACAGCGAGCCATCGCGACGCTGGGCCACAACCTCGCGACCCTTGCCTATGATGCGTTGCTCGCCGGTTCTGAGGTAGCTGTGCAGGTAGCCATCGTGCTGGCTGCGGAACGGCTCGGGCATCAGCATCTGGACATTGCGCCCGACCACATCGCCGGAGTCGTAGCCGAACAGCTTCTGCGCTGCCTTGCTGAAGGACTCGATGATTCCATGGGAGTCGATGACGATCACCGCATCGACCGCTGCGTCGAGGACGGCTCGCAGTTCGAGTTCCGCAACGCTGGCGGCTGCGTCGGAACGCTCGGTCCTGGCTCGGGGGCTCACGTTACCCGGGTCGGCGATGACATGGCCAGGCGGCGCGAACGGGACGCGGCGACTGGCGCTTCAATAGTCGTCCCGGTCGCCATAGCGGTCGTCGTCATCATCATCATCATCGTCGTCATCGTCATCGTCATCGTCGTCATCGTCGTCGTCGTCATCATCCCAGTCGTCGTCGTCATCCTCGTCGTCATCGGAACCGGCCCAGCCCTCTGGCTCGTCGGCCAGCTCCAGGTCCAGTTCGTGCCAGGTTTCGTAGTCGATCTCCTCGATATCCCCATCTTCGTACTGGATTTCGATCAGCTCCGAGTCCTCGTCGATCGATAGGACCAGGAAGGTGTCATTGTCCTCGAGATTGTCGTACCACTGGCCCTTGACGGGGTTGTGTTCTCTGGCCATAGGGTCGACCTCTGTTGCGGGTTGTGCGGATTCGGGCGTAGTGCCCGCACCGAATATTAAGGGTGGCGGCGCGGGGTAAGCAACGACCGCGACCCGCTCAGGGCGATGGCTGACCCCTTCCTCAATCCGCTCGCCGAGTTCGTATGGCGGACTCGATATCGAGGTAGCGACGCCTCCGGCGTGCTTGAACTGACGCCGGTAGACACGTTTGCGCGTGTTTCGCGGGTGCTTTCTGCGCTGGAACGCGACGCTGCCCGATGGCGGCGCCGGTTCGCGGCGATCCTGGACGGGTTCCGTTTCCTCCCGGGCGGGCGGATCCTGGCGGCCGCGGGAGGCGCGGCAGACACGACAATGCTCAATTGCTTCGTAATGGGCGGGCTCGAGGACGGCCCCGAGCGGCTGATGGGTTCCCTGGCGGAGGGCATCAGGACGCTGCAACAGGGTGGAGGAATTGGCCTGGATTTCTCGACCCTGCGTCCACGTGAACTGCGGTCCGGCGGCGGCTCCCATCCCGGTCCGGTTGCCTGTCTGGAGCTGTGGGATGCAGCCTGCACGGCGACCACGGCGGCTTCCGGGCGTGGCGGGGCGATGATGGGCTCGCTCTCGGTCTCGCATCCGGACATCGCCGACTTCGCACGGGCCAAGGCGCGCCCGGGCGCGCTTGGGCACTTCAACCTGTCGGCGCAGCTCGACGATGCGTTCCTCAGAGCGGCGGACGAGGACGCGAACTGGGAGCTCTCGTTCCCGCCCCCTGGTTTCACATGGGCAGAAAGCACGGTCGAGATTAACGCGCAAGTGCGTGCCCGCGCCTTGCGACGGCTGATCGTCACCTCGATGCTCGACTGGTCGGAACCGGGAGTCCTGTTCGTCGATACCATCAATCGCGAGAACAACCTGTGGTGGCGTGAGCGCCTGACTACCACCAATCCCTGCGGCGAGGCGCCCCTGCCGCCTTATGGCGCCTGCGATCTCGGCTCGATCAATCTCACGGGACTGGTGCTGCGGCCATTCGGCCGTGACGCCGCACTCGACCTGGAAACGCTGTCGGCCATCGCCCGGATCGCCGTTCGCATGCTGGACAACGTGCTGGACGTGACGCCATATCCGCTCGCCCGGCAGCGCTTGGAAGCGCTACAGACCCGTCGCATCGGCCTCGGGATCACGGGTCTCGCCGACGCGCTGGCCATGCTGGGCCTGCGCTACGACAGCGACCCCGGCCGCGCCGCCGCCACCGCGGCCGTCGAGCGCCTGAAGAATGCGGCTTACCAGGCATCGATCGAGATCGCAAAAGAGAAGGGACCGTTCCCCGCCTTCGACCGGGATCGCTACCTGGCCGGCGCCTTTGTGGCAAGGCTGCCAGAGGAAATCCGCGACCAGATTGCTCGCCACGGCATCCGCAATAGCCACCTGCTCGCCATCGCGCCGACCGGGTCCATCAGCCTGCTAGCCGGCAATGTTTCTGCCGGAATCGAGCCCATCCAGTCCCTCCGGCAGTGGCGGCGCGTGCTCAACCCGGATGGCAGCTTCCGCGAGTTCGAGGTCGATGACCGGGCCTGGTCCATATTCCAGGAGCAGGATGCCGGCGCCACCGCGGCGCTGGTCGAGGCGCCCGAAATCAGTCCGGCCGCCCAGATCGACATGCAGTCGGCGCTGCAAATCCACGTGGACGGCGCCATCTCAAAGACGGTGTTGCTGCCGGAATCGACAACCTATGCTGACCTGGAACGGCTGCTCGGACAGGCGTATCGAGGCGGCTTGAAGGGGTTCGCGGCGCATCGCCTCCAATCGGCGCGAGGCAGCGTAATCGGTGCCGGCTGTGCGCGCTACGGCACCGGCCGAGGCGACTGCGATACGGGCTAGGCGCTGCGAGGGGTGCGTACCCGGCTACGAGCCAGTACGCATAGGCCCCGGACCGGCAATCCATCAGTATCCGTTGGGGGGGGCGGACTACGCCCATGCACAATGAGAAACTGGTCCGCCAAAGACTTCTGGAACGCAAGGGCGAGTTGCTCGTGCGCGCGGGGGAAGTGCACGCCGACATCACCCGCGCCTCGGGCCCGCTGGATAAGGATTTCGCCGAACAGGTCGTCCAGATGGAAAACGACGCGGTGCTCGCCGGCCTGAGCGAGTCGACGGCCGCCGAGATAGCCATGATCAACAAGGCCCTGCGTCGACTCGACGACGGCAACTACGGGCAGTGCTCGGTCTGCGGTCAGCCGATAGACGAGCGGCGACTGGCCGCGCTGCCGCACTCCGACCATTGCATTCGCTGCGCGGAATACGCCCAGCGCTAGCGATCTTGGCCTGGCTTTCACACAGCGCCGGCACCGCCGGTGCCGGGAGACGCCGGCTAGTGATGGCTGTGCGCCGGATCCGTCGCCGGCATGGAGTGGTGACCGCCATGCGGCGCCAGCGGGCCCAGTGCGGTCCATGCGGCAAAGACGATCATCAATATCCCGGCGGCGGTGCGCGTCCTGATCCCGGCGAACCGGCGCGTCAGGGCGGTTCCGGCCAGCGTCAGGGTCAGCATCGAGGGCAGCGTGCCGGCGCCGAAGGCAAGCATGGTCAGTCCGCCCGATGCCGCCGAACCCGAGACAGCTGCCAGCGCCAGCGCCGAGTAGACGAGCCCACAGGGCAGGAATCCCCAGAGTATGCCCAGCAGCCCGGAGCGCAGCGCACCTGGGAGTCCCAGCGCTCGGCTGGCCAACGGCCTGATGGCAGCCCACAGCCGCCCACCGAGGCGTTCCAGCGACAGCAGGTCGCGCCCGGTGAGCAGCGAAAGGCCCATTGCCAGCATCAGCAGCGCGGCCAGTATGCGCAGGGCGACGACCAGTGCACGCGCCGGGAACTGCCCGACCGCGGCACCTGCGAGGGCTCCGACCAGCGCGCCGAGTACGGCGTAGCCCGCCAGCCGGCCAATGTTGAAGGTGACTCCACGGGACACGGCTCCGGCCGGCGCTCCACCTGGGGCGCGCGAGCCGGCCGCCGCGGCGATGCCGCCGCACATGCCCAGGCAGTGAACGCTGCCCGCCAGACCGAGCGTGACAGCAGCCGCCAGCGGTACCCAGCTTACCTCGAGCGTCATCGGGCATCCTCGTCACAGGCGTCGTCCTGGTCGTCGCCCTCAAGCCGCTCGTCCACCAGCACCGACCAGCCCGGGGTGTCGAGGTCGTCGAACTGGCCGTTGCCCACCGCCCAGAAAAATGCCCAGACGCCAAATGCACCCAGCACCAATCCCAGCGGAATCAGCAGGTAGAGGATGCTCATGCGGTCGCTGCTGCCTGCGCGGCCGGGCCCGCGGGCCGCGGCCGCGGCCCGATTCTGTCGTCGCGCAGCCGCAGCGCGTTGGCCACCACGAGCAACGAGCTGAGCGACATCCCGACAGCCGCGGCCCAGGGTGGTATGAATCCGAGCGCCGCAAGCGGTAAGGCGGCGAGATTATAGGCGGCGGCCCATAGCAGGTTCTGGCGGATCACCCTGACCGTCCTACGTGCTACTTCCACGGCAACGGGAATGACTTCAAGGTCCGTTGACATCAGCACCGCGCCAGCGCTGGTCTGGGCGAGCGACGCACCGGCGCCCATCGCGATGGAGACGCTGGCCGCGGCCAGTACGGGGGCGTCATTGATGCCATCGCCCACCATCAGCACCGTCTCGTGCGCGGCCTCCAGCAAGCGGACTCGCGTGATCTTGTCCTCGGGTCGAAGCCGCGCCCGGTATTCATCGACGCCTGTTTCGGCCGCAATTCGTGCCACCGCCTCGGGATGGTCGCCGCTGGCAATCTCGACCATGATGCCCTGTCCCTCGAGACGCCGGATCGCCGCCGGGGCGCCGGGACGCAACGTGTCGGTGATTTCGATTTCCGCCAGCCACTCGCCGTCGCGGCCAAGGTAAATCCCGGAATCAGGAACCTCACGCGGGGGCGTGACCTGTGCCACGAATTCTCGCCGGCCCAGGCGATACCGGACATGGTCATAGTAACCCTCGAGGCCCTCGCCAGGTTCGCCGCCAGGGTCTGCCGGGGCCGGCAGGGCACCGGCGATGTTTCGAAAGGCGCGTGCCAGTGGGTGGGTGGATGTGCGCTCCAGCCCGGCCGCAATCCGCAGGCATTGCGCCGAGCCCAGTGAACCCAGCGCGCTGCAGCGACTTACCAGCGGTTCGCCCGCCGTCAGCGTGCCGGTCTTGTCCAGCACGACCCGGGTCGTCTGCGCCAGCGACTCCAGGGTGTCCGCGCGCGTGATCAGCAGGCCGCGGCGCGCGAGCGCCGCGGTGGCCGCGGTGACGGCAGTCGGCGTGGCAAGCGATAACGCGCATGGACAGGTGACCACCAGCACTGCCAGCGTAGTCTCGAACGCTCGCGATGGATCGACGAGCATCCAGGCGCTGGCTACTACTGCAGCCGACAGCAGGACGCCGCCGACGAACCAGGCTGCCCAGCGGTCCGCCAGGCGCGCGATGGCGGGCCTTTCGGTCTGCGCCCGCTCCAGCAACCTGACAATGCTGGCGAGCACGGTTTCATGGCCGACCGCGTCAATACGCACGCGAGCCGGCCGGGAGAGATTGATCGATCCGCCGAGCACGGCCTGGCCGGCTAAGCGTTTTACCGCAATGGCCTCGCCGGTGATCATCGACTCGTCGACGGCGGTGGCGCCGCCGGTCAGCGTGCCGTCGGCCGGAATGGTTTCTCCCGCGGCCACCAGCACGATGTCGCCCGGCACCAGCTCAGTCACAGCGATCCGCTCGGTGGCATCGCCGAGCTGCCGGATTGCGGTGGCAGGCTGCAGCCTGAGCAGTGCATCGCTGGTGCTGCCGGCCCGGTGGCGGGCGGACATTTCGGCGAAGCGGCCGAGCGATAACAGGAAGATGAAGGTCGTCACGGAGTCGAAGTACACGTCACCGCGTCCGGCGAAGACATTGAAGGTGCTCGCGCCCCAGGCGAGCAGAAGGGCCAGGGCGACCGGCACGTCCATGCCAGGCTGGCCCACCCTGAGGCTGTGCCACGCGCCTTCAATGAACGGCCGTCCTGAATAGACCAGCACCGGCGTCGCGACCAGCATGCTGACCAGCCGCAGGAACTGCCGGAGCAGAGGATCCATCCCGTCGAACGCGCCGGCGTACATTGCCACGGCGAACATCATCACCTGCATCATGCCCAGCCCGGCGAGCGCGAGTCGCTTCAGGGCGCCACGCCTTTCGCGTAGCGCGACCTCGAGTGTGTCGGCGGCACCCAACAGATGCGGCCGATAGCCCAGGTGATGAATCGCACGCAGGATCGTGGAAAGCTGGCATTCCCCCGGCCGCCACTCGATGCCCGCCCGGCCGGTGGCCGGATTGACGGAAATGGAGGCTACTCCGCCGAGCCGCTCGAGCCGGCGCTCGATCAGCCAGCTGCAGGCCGAACAACGCAGGCCTTCGATCAGCAGGTTGGCGCCATCGATGTTGCCGCGCCGCGCGATCAGTCGCTGCTGCACGTCGGGCCGGTCGTAGGTGACCCACGCGTCGTCGGCCACGATCTCGGGACGCGGCGCGGGCGAATCCCGGAAGCGATAGTAGTCGGCGAGGCCCGCGTCGCGGACGAATTCCGCCGCCGCCTTGCAGCCTTCGCAGCACATCGGGCGGGACTCGCCCCCGATTCGAACCGTAAGTTGCAGGCCCGTTGGAACTGGCTCGCCGCAGTGGAAACACTGCGTTGTGGCCGGCATGACGTCAGGATACCCCAGGTTCCAGCTGCAGGGCCGCCGCAGAATCCCGAAAGTCGCCCCGCAGTCGCCAGCTGCGGTCGGGTGGCGTGATCTCGACGTACCAGCGTCCCGGGGGCAGGGCTTCGATGCTGCCCTCGTACCTCCCATCCGTTCCCCTTAGCGTGATCATGCGGTCGAATTCGGCCCGGGTGGCATGCGACAGAAGGACCAGCAGGGCAGGCGGTAGCGCACCTTGCTCGAGGGTCACGGCGACCTGCATCCGGCTATCCGCCGCATTGATGACCAGCATGGCACGGGCCCCTGCGGCGGCGGCGGCGGCGTCCCGGGCGGGGTCGGCGTAGATGGCAAGGCCTTCCTTACGGAAGTCGTCGCGCACCACGTCGTCGCTGCCGTGCGCCGCCAGAAAGAGCGTAACGAGTCCGGCCGCGACCACGGTTGCAGGCAGGCCGACGACGAACCACATCAGCGGCTCGCGGTACCAGGGGCTCTTGTTCATGGACCGAGAAAGCGCGCGTCTCGTGACGCCTTCAGGCCGGGCGAGTCGGGAGACGCGACCTCCAGGCGGATTTCGTGACTTCCGCCAGAGGCAGCGGCCGGTGCGTGTACCCTTGCGGCAACCGAGTACACCTCGCCGGGTCCGACCACGTGCTCGGCCAGGCCCGTGTCGATTTCCATGCCCGGCAGCCCGCTGACCGTCAGCACGAAACGATGCGCCGCCGTGTCCTTGTTGAGGATGCGCAGCAGGTAGACATTCTCGATGCTGCCATCCGGCAGCCTGCGGTAAAGGGCGTTGCGGTCCCGCATGACGTCCAGGCCGATGGGCGTGCGCAGCGAAATCGAGACCAGGAATCCGGCCACCAGCAATGCAAGCAGGCTGCCGTAGACGACCATTCGCGGCCGCACTACATGAGTGCCGCCGCCCTCGAGGGCCTTCTGCGAGGTATAACGAACCAGGCCCTGTGGATAGCTCATCTTGTCCATCACCGCATCACAGGCGTCGATGCAGGCGGCACAGGCAATGCACTCGTATTGCAGGCCCTCGCGTATGTCGATGCCGGTCGGGCAGACCTGCACGCAGGCCTTGCAGTCGACGCAATCGCCAAGCCCGCGTGACCGGTGGTCGGCACTCCGCGACCGCGCGCCGCGCGGCTCGCCGCGCCCGGTGTCGTAGGCAATGATCAGCGTGTCCCGGTCGAACATCGCGCTCTGGAAGCGCGCATAGGGGCACATGTACTTGCACACCTGCTCGCGCATGAAGCCGGCGTTGCCCCAGGTGGCGAAGCTGTAGAACAGGACCCAGAAGGTCTCCCAGGGGCCGGTGGAAAAGGCCAGTACCTTGCCGGCCAGTTCTTGAATCGGGGTGAAGAAGCCCACGAAGGTGAAGCCAGTCCAGAGCGCCAGCAACGCCCAGGCCAGGTGCTTGGAGGCCTTTCGCAGGATCTTGTCGCCGGTCCAGGGACCGCGGTCGAGCTTGATGCGCCGGTTCCGGTCACCCTCGATCCTGCGCTCGATGGCCACGAAGACGTCGGTCCAGACCGTCTGTGGACAGGCAAAGCCGCACCACAGGCGTCCGGCCAGCGCGGTGAAGAAGAAGAGCGAAAGACCCAGGATGATCAGGAGCCAGCTCAGGTAAAAGAAGTCCTGCGGCCAGAACACCAGTCCGAAGACGTAGAACTTGCGGGCCGGGAGGTCGAAGAGCACGGACTGGCGGCCATCCCAGGAGATCCACGGCAACAGGTAGTACAGGCCCAGCAGGGCCCACGCTGCCAGGTTGCGCAACCGCTGGAATCGTCCGCCTATTTCGCGCGGGTAGATCTTCTTGTGCGCCTCGTAGAACGAGGCAGGGGCGTCCTTGGCTGCCGGTGAGTTCACGTTGTCGCGAAATCCTGCACTAGTGCGTCCGGCTGCCGGTGCGCGGCCGGGGCGGCGAGGCAGTGCGCACGAGGTAGAGAGTCAGTGCGCTCGACAGCGTGGCGATGGCCCAGAAAAAGAAGAACCCAACAGCGTAGCCGGCCATCCGGCTGGTGAGCCAGCGCGGCGGAGCGGCACCCTCGCCGAAGAACGATGGGTCGAAGAACGCGAAGAAGAACATGGTCGCCACGGACGCAGCCAGGAAGGACGGCCACAGGGTAACCGCCATGTCCTGAGCGAGCTGGCTCCAGGCGACCGGTTGCGACTCGTCTTCGGCGTCTTGCGCGGGTTCCGGCCCGTCCTCAGCCCTCATGCGGCGTCTCGGCCGCGGGCTCATCGCCCGAAGGCACCGGAGCGGGGTCAGGCTCCACGTAAGGTGGCGCCAGGCTGAGAATGTAGGCCGCCAGCAGACGCACCTTCTGCTCGCCGAGCAACTCCAGCTGCGCCGGCATCTGGTTGTTGCGCCCGTTGACGACGCCGTAGCGGATTTCCGCGGCATCACTGCCGTAGAGCCAGACATCGTCGCTCAGGTTGGGTGCGCCGAGCACCTGCATACCCTTGCCGTCGAGGCCGTGGCAGGAGGAGCAGAACATCTCGAATCTCGGCTTGCCGGCTGCCGCCAGGTCGGCGGGCGCCTGAAGGCCGGACAGGGACAGGACGTAGGCTACGACTTCCTCGACGCCCTGCTCGCCGAGGGCTTCGCCCCAGGGAGGCATGATGCCGTTGCGGCCGTAGGAAATCGTGGCCAGCACGGTCTCTTCCGAACCGCCGTACAGCCAGTCGCCATCGGACAGGTTCGGGAATCCCTTGGCGCCGCGCGCATCCGATCCGTGGCACATCGCGCAGTTGTTGGCGTACAGGTTGCGCGCAACCCGCATCGCGTCCGCGTCCCCGCCGAGGCCGGCAAGGCTCATGCCGGCAAAGCGGGCGTAGACAGGGGCGGCAGCGGCTTCGGCCGCGTCCACCTGCTCCTGCCACTGCTGTTGCTGCGTCCAGCCCTTGGTGCCCTGCCAGCTGCCCAGGCCCGGGTAGAGAACGAGGTAGACGATGGCGAAGGCAACCGTGCCGTAGAACATCCACAACCACCAGCGCGGCAGCGGGTTGTTGAATTCACGCAGGTCGCCGTCCCAGGTGTGTCCGGTGGTCTCTGCGCCCGGCTGCTGTTCCCCTGGCGATCGTCTCGACGTCACCCACAACAGCCACACTGCCCCAACGACATTGATTGCCGTCAGGATCACGATGAACAGGGTCCAGCCTGTGGTCATCTCACTTGTCCTCGTACTTGCCGAAGTCGTCCTCGAGCGGCATTCGCGCTGCCTGGTCGAACTTGTGCTTCTGCCGCCCGCTCCAGGCCCACCAGACAACCCCGACAAAGGCCAGCAGGGCCAGCAAGGTGGCGAGCCCGCGAAGGGTCCCCGGATCCATCAACTAATTCCACGTCTTCGAGGCCGTGCCGAGCCCCTGCAGGTAACCGATCAGGGCCTGCATCTCGGTCTTGCCGGCAACTTCCTCGCCCGCTGCGGCGATCTGCTCGTCCGTATAGGGGACGCCGACGCTGCGCAGGGCGCGCATCTTGGCGCCCGTTTTCTCAGCATCGATCACCTGCTCGTCCAGCCAGGGAAAGCCCGGCATGTTGGATTCCGGCACGACGTCGCGCGGATTGAGCAGGTGGATGCGGTGCCACTCGTCCGAGTAGCGTCCGCCCACGCGTGCGAGATCAGGACCGGTGCGCTTGGAGCCGAACTGGAACGGATGGTCATAGACGGACTCGCCGGCGAGCGAGTAGTGACCATAACGCTCTGTCTCCGCCCTGAGCGGTCGGATCATCTGCGAATGGCAGACATAGCAGCCCTCGCGAAGGTAAATGTCGCGTCCCTCCAGTTGCAGCGCGGTGTATGGTTCGACTCCGGGAGCCGGTTCGGTGACCTGCCCAGTGAAGTAAAGCGGCACGATCTCGGCCAGGCCGCCGAAACTGATCGCGATTGCGGTCAGCACGCCAAGCAGCCCGACGTTGGTTTCGATCTTCTCGTGGTTCATGCTGCCACCCTCAGGCCGCTGCCGGCGCCATCACGGGCACGTCGCGCGTGGACGAGCCGGAAGCGACGGTCTTCCAGACGTTGTAGATCATGATGAACATGCCGGAGAGGACCAGCAGGCCGCCGAGCAGCCGGACCGCATAGTACGGGTAGGTCGCGGCCAGCGACTCGACAAAGGTGTAGGTGAGCGTGCCGTCCGGGTTGGTGGCGCGCCACATCAGGCCCTGCATCACGCCGGCGATCCACATCGAGGCGACATACAGCACGATGCCTATCGTCGTCGTCCAGAAGTGCACATCGATGAGCCTGCTCGAGTACATTTCCTTGCGGCCGTACAGCCGCGGAATCAGCGCGTACATGCAGCCAATGGAGATCATCGCCACCCAGCCGAGGGCGCCCGAATGCACGTGTCCGATGGTCCAGTCGGTATAGTGGGACAGCGCGTTCACTGTCTTGATCGACATCATCGGGCCTTCAAAGGTCGACATGCCATAGAACGACAGCGATACGATCATGAACTTCAGGATCGGGTCGGTACGCAGTTTGTGCCAGGCTCCTGACAGCGTCATGATGCCGTTGATCATGCCGCCCCAGGAAGGCGCGACCAGCATGACCGAGAAAACCATGCCGAGCGTCTGTGCCCAGTCCGGCAGCGTCGTGTAGTGGAGGTGGTGCGGGCCGGCCCACATGTAGATGGCCACCAGCGCCCAGAAGTGGACCACCGACAACCGATAGGAATACACCGGGCGCCCCGCTTGCTTGGGCACGAAGTAATACATCATCCCGAGAAAACCGGCCGTCAGGAAGAAGCCAACCGCGTTGTGGCCGTACCACCACTGAACCATCGCATCCACGGTGCCCGCGTAAACCGAGTACGACTTGGTCAGCGAGACCGGTACGGCGGCGCTGTTGCCGATGTGGAGTACCGCGATGGTGATGATGTAGGCGGCAAAAAACCAGTTGGCCACGTAGATATGCCGGACCTTGCGCTTGGCCAGAGTTCCCAGGAACACGATGGCGTAAACGACCCAGACCACGGCGATCAGCAGGTCAATAGGCCACTCCAGTTCGGCGTACTCCTTGGACGTGGTGATGCCGAGCGGCAACGTCACCGCCGCAAGCACGATGATCAGCTGCCAGCCCCAGAACGTGAAGGCGGCGAGTCCGTCCGAGAACAGCCGTGTGTGGCAGGTCCGCTGCACGATGTAGTAGGAAGAGGCGAACAGCGCGGAGCCGCCGAAGGCGAAAATCACGGCGTTGGTATGCAGCGGACGCAGCCGGCTGTAAGTCAACCACGGCACATCAAAGTTCAGCGCCGGCCACAGCAGCTGCGCTGCAATGATCACGCCGACGAGCATACCGACGATGCCCCAGACGACCGTCATGATGGCGAACTGTCGCACCACCTTGTCGTTGTAGGTCTCGACCCGTTCCATTGAGTAGTTCCCCATGAGTTTTGTGGGCCGCGCATGGCCCGGCAACGGACGCGCGAGCCGCAGGCCCGCCAATGTTACTGATCACAACCCAACCGCTTACATTGTGGCATTCCACGGTGTTCCGGGTGCGACAAATCAGGGTTGTACCCGCGAATGTGCGGAGTCGGCCGGCCGCCATGCGGGGGTATCCTGTGCCTGGTTGCGGCGCCGGTGGTGAGGCCGGAACGGAGACACTGGTTGGGGAAAAAATCATGAGTGAGGAACTCGACAGCATCCTCGTGGTTGTCGATCCGGAAGCAGATGAGCAACCGGCGCTGGCCAAGGCGGCGGCGATCGCGGGGGCCGCAGGCGCCCGGCTCAGGCTGTTTTGCTGCGACCATGACCCGCGGCTGACGGCACGGCTGTTCCTCAGCCCCGGATCACTGTCCGCGGCAAGGGCGAACTTCCTCCGACGCCGTCGGCAATGGCTCGAATCACTGGCTGCGCCTTTGGCAGAACGCGGCATTGCGATCGAGATAGAGGCGGCCTGGGATTCGCCGCTGCACGCCGGCGTACTGACCGAGGTGTCCCTGATGAAGCCGGGTCTGGTAGTCAAGGACACCGCCTGGCACGCTCCCCTGGCTCGCGGCCTGTTCAGTCACACCGACTGGCGGTTGCTGCAGGCCTGCCCGGTACCGCTGCTGCTGGTCAAGCCGCGATCGTGGCCGGTTTCGCCGAGCATCGCCGCGGCGATCGATCCCGGTCATCCCGGCGACCCGGCCGCCGTGCTGGATCATGCCGTCCTGCGCCAGGCCACGCGCCTGGCCGGCTGGATCGGGGCAAGGCCGACGGCGGTGCATGCCTACCTGCCGGTCGATCCCGCGGCCCTTGCTGCCGCCGCGGCCGGCATGCCTATGATCCCGCCAGCTGGTACGCTGGGGGACGACATGCGCCAGGCGGCATCCGCGGCCGTTGCGGCGGTTCTCGCCGTCCATCGCTATCCGCCGGAGAGGGTGGAACTGGTCGAGGGAGCCGCCACCGACGTGCTGCCCGCGTGGTGTGTCGAGCGCGCGATCGACGTCCTCGTGATTGGTGTGATCTCTCGATCCCGGCTGGCCGAAGCGGTCCTTGGCAGTACCGCCGAGCGCCTGCTCGACCGCATTCCGAGCGACTTGCTCGCGGTTCGCGCTGCATCGGCCTGATTAGGCGGCGTGCTTGGCTGGCGCGTGCTGCAGAGCATGATCTTGCTCGCGTAGAATGAACCAGGACACAGGCGGTTCAACAAAGAAGCACGAGATCATGCATCCATACAGCGCTCCACTCCGGGACATTCGCTTTGTCCTTCACGAGGTGCTCCATGCGGAAAGCCATTACGCAGAGCTAGGCCGCGACGAACTCAACACCGAATTCATCGACAGTGTGCTGGCGGAGGCCGCACGCTTCGCCGAGGAGGTCGTCGCGCCGACCAACGAGCCGGGTGACAGGATCGGGGTGCGCCTCGATGAATCGGGGGTCGTCGTCACGCCACCTGGATTCAAGGAAGCTTACCGGCGCTTCGTGGAGGATGGCTGGGCCGCGCTATGTGGTCCGGCGGAATTCGGCGGTCAGGGACTGCCCGAAAGCTTTGGCGGGCCGGTAGGCGAGCTGCTGGTTTCAGCCAACATGTCCTGGAAGCTCTATAGCGGGCTTACCGACAGTGCGATTCTCTGCCTCGAGAAGCATGCCTCACAAGCGCTGAAGGATCTCTACCTGACCAAACTGGTCACCGGTGAGTGGACCGGCACGATGTGCATCACCGAGGCTCACGCTGGCACCGACCTCGGCATGCTGCGCACGCGCGCGGAGCCCGACAGCGAGGGCTCCTACCGGATTACCGGCGAGAAGATCTTCATCACCAGTGGCGACCACGATGTTGCCGATAACGTCGTCCATCTTGTGCTCGCCCGGCTCCCGGACGCTCCTGCCGGCACGCACGGCATCAGCCTGTTTCTTGTGCCAAAGAAGCTGCCTGACGCCGACGGTGCGCCGGGCGCATCCAACGGCGTGCGCTGCAGCCGGCTCGAGGAGAAGCTCGGTATTCACGGCTCGGCGACCTGCGTGATGAATTTCGAAAATGCCCGGGGCTGGATGGTCGGCAAGCCCAATGCCGGACTGAAATGCATGTTCGTGATGATGAACCACGCGCGTTTGTGGGTCGGGTTGCAGGGCCTGGCCCAGGCGGAGCTTTCCCGGCAGGCGGCGCTTGCCTACGCGCGGGAGCGCCGTCAGGGCCGCGCGGCCGGCGGCCGCATGTCGCCGGGCCAGCCAGCCGACCTGCTGATCGAGCACGCCGACGTGCGTCGGATGCTGTTGACGCAGAAGGCCTATATCGAAGGTTCGCGCCTGCTGACCTATTTCGCAGGCATGGAGATGGACAAGGCCAAGTACCACCCCGATGCCGAGGAGCGGCAACGGGCGGCCGACCTGCTTGCCGTGCTGACCCCGATCGTCAAGGCCTTCGTGACCGACATGGCGGTCGAGGTGACCAGCCTGGGGATCCAGGTGCACGGTGGCTACGGATACGTGCGCGAGACCGGCGTCGAGCAGTTCTACCGGGACACCCGCATCGCCTGCATCTACGAGGGTACAAACGGCATTCAGGCACTGGACCTGCTGGGTCGCAAGGTACTCGGTTCCGGCGGGCAGCTCGCGCGGCGGCTCGGTGGATTGATCGGGGCCTTTTGCCAGAATCATGCAACCTACGAGGAGATGAGCGACTTCGCACCACGGCTCGCCGGGCTGCTCAAGGAGTGGAGTGAGGCCACTGAGCAGGTGGCCGAGCATGCCGCGCGTGATCCCCACGAGGTCAGCGCGGCAGCGGTCGACTACCTGCAGCTCACCGGCCACCTCTGCCTGGCCTGGTGCTGGGCCAAGGTTGCGGCGGTGGCCATCGCGGCGCTGAAGAATGATCAGGGCGAGGCAGGCTTCTATCAGGCCAAGTTGGCCACCGCGCGCTTCTTCTTCGCACGCCTGTTGCCCCGGGCCGAGGCGCACCTGGACGCCCTGCAGTCGGGCTCGACGACGATCATGTCGCTGCCGGCCGAGCATTTCGGCTAGCCGCCCATGACGGCGGCTGCACAGGGGCGCGCGCGGCGCATCGGCCGGGCACGCAGGATCGTCGTCAAGGTCGGCTCCGCCTTGCTGGTGGATGCCGCAACGGGCCGGTTGAACCGCAGCTGGCTGGAGTCGCTGGCGGCCGACGTCGCGCGGCTGCGCGAGCGCGGGCAGGAAGTCGTGCTGGTCTCCTCGGGTGCGATCGCCCTGGGGCGACGCCACCTGGGGCTGCAGCCAGGGCGGCTCAAGCTAGAGGAAAGCCAGGCCGCAGCCGCCGTTGGTCAGATCCGGCTCGCGCACGCCTGGAAGGAAGTGTTGGAGGCCCACGGCATTGCTGTTGCCCAGGTTCTGCTGACTTTCGCCGACACCGAGCAGCGCCGGCGCTACCTCAATGCCCGCTCGACGCTGAATACGTTGCTGTCCCTCGGCGCCGTGCCGGTCATCAACGAGAACGACACGGTTGCGACCGCCGAGATCCGCTATGGCGACAACGACCGCCTTGCAGCGCGGGTGGCGCAGATGCTGGCCGCGGATTGCGCCGTACTGTTGTCGGACGTGCCCGGGCTTTACACGGCCGATCCGGCGCGCCATCCGGACGCGCGCTTAATTCCGGAGGTCGCTGAAATATCGGCCGAGATCGCGGCGATGGCCGAGGGACCCGGCTCCGGAGTCGGCTCTGGCGGCATGACCACCAAGGTCGAGGCAGCGAGGATCGCAGTCGGGGCGGGCTGCAGCCTCTGTATCGCTTCCGGCCGGATCATGCATCCACTGGCAGCGCTGGAGTCCGGTGGTGCCTGCACCTGGTTCATGGCGCATGAGGCGCCAGTGGCGGTGCGCAAGCAGTGGATTGCGGCGACGCTCAAGGCGGCTGGCGAGGTCGTCATCGACGCGGGCGCCGCAGCGGCGCTCGGCCGGGGCAAGAGCCTGCTGCCGGCCGGCGTGGTTGCAGTGCGCGGCCGCTTCGACCGCGGTGACGCGGTCCGGGTGATCGGCCAGGACGGGCGCGAGCTGGCGCGCGGATTGACGGCCTACTCGAGCGAGGACGCAAGGCGTATCTGCGGCCGCAAGACCGCCGAGATCGAGTCGTTGCTCGGCTATCGCGGCCGCGACGAGATCATCCACCGCGACGATCTTGTCGTGGCACGGCCGCGGCCGGGGACAGCGGGAGGACAGCATGAGTGACGCAGGGCTCGGTGCGGTCATGGACGGCATCGGCCGCGACGCGGTCGCGGCGGCGCGCGTTCTGGCACACGCCGGTGGCGAAGCGAAGAACGCGGCCCTGCTCGCGGCGGCGGCAGCCGCGCGGCATCGTGCTCCCGCAATCATCGCAGCCAATGACAATGACATGGCTGCGGCACGCAACAAGGGTTTGAGCGGCGCCATGCTCGACAGGCTGAAGCTCGACGCCGGCCGGGTCGAGGCGATGGCGGCGGGGCTCGAGCAGGTCGCCGCGCTGCCCGATCCCGTCGGCAGGGTGCTGGCCGAGTGGACGCGCCCCAACGGGCTGGTCATCCAGCGGACCAGCGTTCCGCTGGGCGTAATCGGCATCGTGTACGAGAGCCGGCCAAACGTGACGGCCGATGCGGGCGCCCTGTGCCTCAAGAGCGGCAATGCCGCGATCCTGCGGGGAGGCTCGGAAAGCGCTGCATCCAGCCTGGCCATTCACGGCTGCCTGGTCGAGGGCCTGCGATCGGCAGGCCTGCCCGAGTCTGCCATCCAGATGGTGCCCACCCAGGATCGTGACGCCGTCGGCTACATGCTGAAGGGGATGACCGACTACATCGACGTCATCGTGCCACGAGGCGGCAAGGGTCTGATCGCCCGCGTGCAGCAGGATGCGCGCGTGCCGGTGATCGGTCATCTGGAGGGCAACTGCCATGTCTACGTGGACGGTGCTGCCGACGTCAACATGGCGCGCGAAATCGTCATCAACGCGAAGCTGAGGCGGACCGGCATCTGCGGCGCTGCGGAGACGGTGCTCTTCGACCGTGCGGTGGCCCGAACGCACGTGCTGCCGGTGGTCAAGGCGCTGCTCGACGCCGGTTGCGAGGTGCGTGGCGACCAAGACATCCGACGCGCCGATCCCCGTGTTAGGCCCGCCACCGAGGACGACTGGTACACGGAGTACCTGGACGCGATCATCGCGGCAAAAATGGTCGACGGGGTCGAGGGTGCGATTGCGCACATCTCAAGATACGGCTCCGCCCACACCGAATCGATCGTCACGGAGGATCCTGCTGCGGCCGAGCGTTTTCTGACCGAAGTCGACAGTGCAATCGTCCTGCACAACGCCTCGACCCAGTACGCTGACGGTGGCGAATTCGGGATGGGCGCGGAAATCGGCATTTCAACCGATCGATTTCATGCGCGCGGGCCGGTGGGGCTCGAGCAGCTGGTCAGCTACAAATACGTGGTGCGTGGCACCGGGCAGGTGAGGCCGGGCTGACGCGGGTGGTCGAACCCGGCCGCATCCGTTCAGCGATGGTCGTGATGCTGGTGAGCCGCTTCCGCGCAGCGCTCGCAATTGACCCAGCCCGAGTCGCCATCGCGGTAGTGCTCCTTCTTCCAGATGGGAACGCGGTGCTTGACCTCGTCGATGATGTAACGGCACGCGGCGAAGGCCTCGGCCCGGTGGCCGCTTGCCACGCCGACCCAGACGGCCAGCTCGCCGAGGCCCAGTTCACCCAGGCGGTGCACGCAGTGAGCGCCCCGCACCCCGAAGCGTTCGATCGCCTCGGCCACGATGGATGCGCCTTCCTTGACGGCGAGTTCCTCGAAGGCTTCGTAGTCCAGGCGCAGGACCTCGCGGCCGTCGTTCTCGTTGCGCACCCAGCCCTCGAAGGACACAAATCCGCCCGCGGCGACGTCGGCGAGTGCTGCCCCGAGTGCGGCAGGGTCCAGCGGCTTGCGTAGGAACTCGAAGGCGCTCATCCGCCGGCTACCGGCGGGATGAACACCACTTCGTCGCCGTCGGCCAGCGGCCGCGACCAGTCGGCAAACTCGGCGTTGACCGCGACCTTCAGCTGCGTGCGGCCGAGGCTGAAGCCGTGTCGTGCCGCCAGCTCGTCATAAAGACCAGCCGCGTCGCCAGCCGCCGTGTTGACGAGTTCCTCGTTCCTGCCGGCCTGCTCGCGCAGCAGCGCGTAGTACCTGAGCCGAATGCGGGCCATCAGCCACGCTCTCCCGCATGAAAATGGCTCTTGCCACCAGTCTTCTCGATCAGGTGAATCTCCGCGATCACGATATCGTGCGACAGCGCCTTGCACATGTCATAGACGGTCAGCGCGGCAACCGACGCGCCGGTGAGCGCCTCCATCTCCACGCCGGTGCGACCATGAACCGAGACCGTGCAGGTGATGGTGACGATCCCCGCGTCGTCGCAAGCAACCTCGATGCGGCAGTTCTCGAGGCCCAGGGGATGGCAGAACGGAATCAGTTCGTGGGTACGCTTTGCAGCCATGGTGCCGGCGATGATCGCCGTCTGGAACACGGGGCCCTTGGCTGTGGTGAAGCCCTGCGTCCTGAGTATCTCGACTACGGCCGCAGGCAGCCTGACCGACGATACAGCCGTCGCCTTGCGGCTTGTGACCTGCTTTTCGCTGACGTCGACCATGGCCGGCCGCCCGTCGCTATCAACGTGTGACAGCATGGTCAACCGCCGATGTAATACATTTCGATCTTCTTTTCCGAGCGCTGCCGCGCCAGCGCCTTGCGCTGCTCGCTATAGCGGTCGTCGCGCTCGTGCCAGATGCCGCGGATCCGCGCCAGCAATTCTTCGTCGGTCGCGCCCGCTCGCAGCGGGCCGCGCAGGTCGGTCCCGTGGGTCGCGAACAGACAGGTGTACAATACGCCCTCGGAAGACAGCCGAGCGCGCGTGCAGTCGCCGCAGAAGGGCTGGGACACGGAGGAGATGAAACCGACTTCGCCGGCGCCGTCGGTGAACGTATACCTCTCTGCGACTTCTCCCCGGTAGCTGGCCGCGGCGACCTGCAGTGGCCAGCGCGACTCGATACGCTGCTTCAATTCGAGCGAGGGCACTACCCGGTCGCGCGCCCAGTGATTGCGGTTGCCGACATCCATGTACTCGATGAAGCGTACGATCACCCCGGTGCCGCGAAAACGCTCGACCAGCTCCAGCGCACTGTCGTCGTTCAGGCCGCGTTGCACGACAGCGTTGATCTTGATCGGCGTCAGGTTGGCCTCCCGTGCGGCGCCGATGCCGTCGATGACACGCTGGATTCCGTCGAAACCGCCGCTCGCCTTGCGGAAAATCGCCGGGTCGAGGCTGTCAAGGCTGACGGTTACGCGCCTGAGGCCGTTGGCCTTGAGCTTGGCCGCGTGCTGGGCGAGCAGCACGCCGTTGGTGGTCAGCGCCAGGTCATCCACGCCGTTGATGGCCGACAGCTCGCCGACCAGGTCGGCGAGGCCGGAACGCAGCAGCGGCTCGCCGCCGGTCAACCGGACCTTGCAGACGCCGGCGGCTACGAACAGGCGGGTCAGCCGCAGGATTTCCTCGAACGAGAGCCGGGCCGTCGCCGGCAGAAAACGGTAGTTTTCATGGAACGTCTCCCGCGGCATGCAATAGGGGCAGCGAAAGTTGCAGCGGTCCATGACCGATATCCGCAGATCCCTGAGCGGCCGTCCGCGGGCGTCGGCGCTGCCCGCCGAGCCGACGAGCGCAACCACCGGAGCCTTGCTCTTTCCGCTCATGGCCGGTTACCTCATCCTGTGAAGCGCGCCATAGCGGCGCCGCCCCTCAGTCCTTTTTCTTGGCGGCCTGGAAAGCACGCAGCTGCTCGTTAAAGCGTTCAGCTACTGACTGGACGTGGTCGACCGCAGCGTTGTTCTTCTTGGCCTGCATGGTCTGCAGCTCGCTCTTGCGGGCCTCGTCCAGGCCAGGATCCTCGAGCATGGCCTGCAGTTCCATTTCGAGGCAAGCGGTGTACGCGGTGATGTCCGCATCGAACTGCTTGACCGTCTGCTGCGCCGCAACCATTTCATCGTAAGCTGCAGTCGCGCCATCCGGAATGCTCTCGGGTTCGCGCGGATAAATACACGTGGCCTGCGCCGCGCCGGCGCCAATGCTCGCGAGCAGCAGGCAGGTGACAAGTGTGGCTTTCTTCATCGGTCGTTTCCTCGGCCTGGGTTCCGGACTGGGGCCGCGGACTCGCCGGCGGCACGCCGCAGTCTAACCTAGGTCGCGCCGCAGGGGAGGCCCCGGGTCGGTCCGGACCGGTCGCCTGCGCTGGGCAACGTTGATCTGGGACCTTGTGCTGTCGTCTTCAGTTCCCGTCGTCCGGTACGAACATCGACGCGACCCGGGCCAGTGCCTGTTCGCGGGTCCGATAATGGTCGAAGTCCTTCAGCGTCCGGCCAAGGCCGATCTGGAGCAGGGTCCGGGCGACCGGCTTATGGATACCCGCCAGGACGACCTGCTGGCCCTGCTGCTGGGCCCGCTGGATGATCGTTTCCAGGGACAGCGCGGCGCTCACGTCCAGCGTTGGCACGTCCTGCATATCGACCACCAGGGCCTCGAACTTGGCCGCCATCGACATGCGCCGGGTCATCTCGTTGGCGGCGCCGAAGCTCATCGGGCCGGACAGGTGCAGCATCAACACGCGACCCCGCAACTGCCTGAACAGTTCCTTCTCGCCGGCCGAAAGTATGTCCTCGCCTGATTCATGATCGGTGATGGCACGGATGGACTGACTCTGCAGGTCGGCCATTTCCTTGATGAACAGCATGCTCGCCATCACCGTGCCCACGCCCACCGCAGTGATGACGTCGACGAAGACGGTCAGCAGCAGGACGGTAATCATGCAAACCGTCGAGGAGACCGGCAGGCGAGGCGAGCGTTTCAGGTACGACCAGTCGATGACGTCAATTCCAACCTTGATCAGTATTCCGGCCAGGACCGCGTGCGGCACGTGCGCGGCCAGTGGTCCGAGGCCCAACGCAATGGCCAGCAGCACCAGTGCGTGCGTAGCCCCCGACAGCGGCGTACGCCCACCTGAGCGGATGTTGACCAGGGTCCGTATGGTCGCGCCGGCTCCCGGGATGCCGCCCAGCAGCCCGGCGACGAAGTTGCCGATGCCCTGACCGACCAGTTCGCGATCCGAGTCGTGGAAGGTGCGCGTGATGTTGTCGGCGATCAGAGAGGTCAGCAAGCTGTCGAGCGATCCGAGTGCCGCGAGCACGAGGGCCGGCGGTACGACCTCGCGCAGCAGTCGAATGTCGAGATCGGGCATGACCAAGTGCGGTAGCGCCGAGGGTATCGGGCCCAGCACGGGCGCTCCGGAAAAGACCAAGGCGACGAGCAATGAGCCGACGATCAGGGCGATCAGCGTCGCGGGTACTTTCTGTGTGACCGGCTTGGGCATGAACAGGCAGATGCCCAGCGCGACGAGGCCGGCCGCGAGCGCCCCGACGTTGGGATGAAGGGCGTATTCCGGCAGGACTGTCAATGCGTTGATGACGCTCCTGGAGGCATCGTGGCCGAGCAGCGGGTCGAGCTGCATCACGATGATGATGACGCCGATGCCGGACATGAATCCGGAGACGACCGGGTAGGGCACGAGGTTGATGTAGCGGCCGAACTTCAGTGCCCCGAACACCACCTGCAGTACGCCGGCGAGCATGACGATGGTAAAGGCGACAGCGGGGTTGCCTGCATGTGCCGTGAATATCGTCGCAGCGACCACCGTCATCGGTCCGGTCGGGCCGGAGATCTGTGCCGGCGTACCGCCGAACAGGGATGCGAACAGCCCGACGCAGATCGCCCCATACAAGCCGGCCACGGGGCCGGCGCCCGAGGCGACCCCGAAGGCCAGCGCCAGTGGCAGTGCGACGATCGCGGCGGTCACGCCGCCGAACAGGTCGCCGCGCAGGTTCGACAGGTCGATGCGGGGCAGCACTGCGCTCATGGGCGGAGTCTCGGTCCGGTGGGTGGCCTCATGATAGGACAGGGTCGAGTTGCTTCATGCATTCTCTTGGCCGGGTCGGGAGCAGGCAGCCTGGCACCCTCCGGTCAGCGAGGCGGCACTACAGCCTGCGATGCCAAGGCGCCATTAACACTAACTATTCTGTCAAAATAGAAGTTATAAACAACATAATAAAAATATCTTAATCAATTGATAAAACGATTTTTAATGTGATGAAAAGTGTCTGTTCCTGCTCCAGCGCGTGCCACCGCCCGCCGACCGCTTTCAGGCACAGGCGATCCGCTATAGTCGGCTTTCCACGCCGGAGCACGCGCGTTGCACAATGATTTCACGCCCGGCCGCCCGCAGCCGATCGGACCGGGGATCCTGCGAATCGTCGCGCCCAATCCCGGCCCGTTCACCGGGCCGGGTACCAATTCCTATCTCGTCGGCACTGACGAATTGGCTGTAATCGACCCAGGACCCGCAGACCCCGCGCATGTCGATGCGCTGGTCGCCGCCGGCGCCGGCAGAGTTGCGTGGATCCTGGTGACGCACACCCATCGAGATCACTCGCCGGCCGCCCGGGTACTCAGGGAACGGACCGGGGCAACCGTGATCGGGCGACTCGCGCCGCAGGACGGCCGTCAGGACCGGGGCTTCCGGCCGGACGCGGAACCCGCCGATGGGGAGCGCGTCGTGCTGGCGGATGTCGCGCTACGCTGCATTACGACACCGGGACACGCGTCGAATCACTTGTGCTTCCTGCTGGAGCAGGGCCAGGTGCTTTTCACAGGCGACCATATCCTTGGCCATGTCTCTCCGGTGATCCTGCCGCCTGACGGCGACATGGCCGACTACCTCGATTCACTGGCGCGGCTCAGGGAATTGCCGTTGGCGATGATCGCCCCGGGGCACGGTCCGATGCTGGAACGGCCAGTGGAGGTCATCGACGCACTGATCGCCCACCGCCTGCGGCGCGAGCAAAAGACCCGCGATGCGCTGCATCGGGCAGGAACCGCCACCATCGAGGAGTTGCTGATCGACGTCTACGAGGACGTCGATCCGGTGCTGCACGAACTTGCGAGCTGCTCGTTGCTCGCGCACCTGCTGAAGCTCGAGCGCGAAGGCCGCATCGGCCGTGAGGGCCACACTTGGCTCGACCGCGGCTGAGGAGCCGCTGACGATGGCTGGTATCGGCATTTCACTGCGGAACTGCTCGCTTCGACTCGGCGGTCAGAGGGTGCTCGTCAATGTCGATTTCGATATAGCGCCCGGGGAGAAATGGCTGCTGCTCGGCGCCAACGGCGCCGGCAAGACGCAGCTGGTCAAGCTCATCGGCGGGTTGCGCTGGCCGACGGCGACAGGTCGCGAGCGGCGCTCCTATGTGGATCACCAGGGTGGCACCCTTGACCTGCTGGATGCGCGCGAACTGGTTTCCTACGTCGGCGCCGAGTCCCAGGACAAGTACGCGCGCTACGGCTGGAACCACACACTGGAGCAGGTTGTCACGACCGGCCTGTTTGGCACCGACATACAGCTGGACCTGCCCAGCGGTCCCCAGCGGCAACGGGTTCTGGCGCTACTGCAGCGTTTCGGACTCGCCGACGTCGCCGGCTCGCGCATGCTCGAGGTCTCCTATGGACAGCGGCGCCTGGCGCTGGTGGCCCGCGCGCTGGCGGCGCGGCCGCGACTGCTGCTGCTCGACGAAGTCTTCAACGGCCTCGACCAAGGCCACCGCAGGCTGCTGGTGCGGGCACTTGCGACATTGCTACGCACCCGGCTCACGCTGGTTGCAACGGCTCATCGACTCGAGGACGTACCTGCCGGCATCTCGCGCGCAGCCCTGGTCGAGCGCGGTGCGGTCAATGTGCTGCCGCTGCGCCAGGCGCTGCGCCGTCTGGAACGCGGCAGACCTGTCCGTGGTTGCGGCCCGCGCGCGTTGCGGCGCGCTGGTGCGGCGACCCAACCATACATTGAGCTGCGCCGGGCTTGTGTCTTTCGCGAGGAGGTTCCGGCACTCGTCGATCTCGACTGGTCATTGCTCGACGGTGAACACTGGGCGGTGACCGGGCGCAATGGCAGCGGCAAGAGCACGTTGCTCGGCGTGTTGTACGGCGCCTTTCCGCTGGCCCTGGGTGGCGAGCTGCTGCGCCGCGACCACCCGCGGGGAACGCCGCTCGAGGAGATCCGCCGGGACATGGCTATCGTATCGCCGGAGTTGCAGGCCGAATTCGATCCTGTGTCCCCACTCGAGCAGGTTGTCGTCAGTGGCCTGCGCGACAGCGTCGGACTGGACGCGCCCATGATGCGCCGGGAACGGTCCGCGGCACGCGCGGCTCTCGACGCGCTCGGAATCCTGCCGCTGGCGGAGCGCCTGCCGCGCGAGGTGTCCTATGGTGAGCTGCGCCTGGCACTGTTTGCGCGTGCCTTCATCAAGCAGCCCGGACTGCTGCTGCTGGACGAGCCGTTCACCGGCCTCGATCCGAACCGGAGGCTCAACCTGCGCGATGCGTTGTCCGGACTCGCGCGGCAAGGTACGCGGTTGGTGATCGCGATTCACCATCGCGAAGATCTGCCGGCGGAGGTCAACCGGCGGCTGCACCTCAAGAAGGGCAGGGGGGCGGTGGCGCCCCTGTAAAAGCCACGCCCGACCGCCCGAGGCAAGGGGGGCTTCCCGCGAGCAGGATCAAGCTCGTTCCGGCAGCGCGACCTCGACGTGGATCCCGGTAATCCGGAGCGGATAGCTGCGCAGGGGCGTGCTCGCCGGCGCACCCAGCGCCCGGCCATCGCGCGCGTCGAAGGATGCACCATGCAGAGGACAGATCATCCTGCATCCCCGCAGCCGCCCCTCGTGCATCCGGGCGTGGGCATGGGTACAGACATCGTCGAGCGCGAACCACCCCTCACGCGTGTTGCACACGACAAGCTGGTAACCGTCTATCTCAAAGCCCTGCATACGGCCCTGGGGGATCTCGGTCACCGCGGCGACTCGGCGCCAGTTCTCGCTCATGCTCTGAACGACCTCCTCCGGGCCCTGCAGGGCGGGCGATCGCCGAGAGCGGTGTTGAGGCGTACCCGGCCCGCCACCATCGGTGGCGGGCTGAAGTATACAATCGCGCGACCGGAAATCTCCGGGGTCGGCCGGACGATTGTCTTGCAACCCAGTTCGCCTGCCAGGTCACCGTCCTCGAAGCTGGCGCTTGCCGCCCTCGGCATCGTCTTCGGCGACATCGGTACCAGCCCGTTGTACGCCTTCCGGACCTGCTTTGACCAGGTACATGGCACCGCGCCGACGCCGGAGAACGTGCTTGGACTGTTGTCGCTGATTTTCTGGTCACTCACGGCCGTCATTTCGGTCAAATACGTCACGATCATCCTGCGCGCCGACAACCAGGGTGAGGGCGGCGCGCTAGCGCTGATGGCGTTGGTGTTGTCCGGCCGATCGCGCCTGCCGCGACCGGTGATCCTGATGCTCGGCCTGTTCGGCGCGACCCTGTTCTTCAGTGATGGCGCGATAACGCCCGCGATCTCCGTGCTATCGGCGGTTGAAGGTCTCGAAGTAATCAACGACGACTTCGGCGACCTGGTCGCGCCGCTGGTCATCGGCATCCTGGCCGGATTGTTCGCGGTGCAGCGCCGCGGCACCGGGGCAGTGGGCCGATTGTTCGGACCGGTAATGGTGATCTGGTTCGTGGTACTGGCGAGCCTCGGCGTCGGCTGGATAGCGAAATTTCCCGGCGTGTTCGCGGCGCTGGATCCGAGCCATGCCGCCGGATTCCTGTTCGAGCATCGTGGCAATGCCATGATCGTGCTGGCGGCCGTGTTCCTGGCCGTCACCGGCGGCGAGGCGTTGTACGCTGATATGGGACATTTCGGTCGCTACCCTATCCGGCTCGCCTGGTTTGGCCTGGTGCTGCCGGCGCTGACGCTGAATTATTTTGGCCAGGGCGCGCTGGTGCTTTCCAATCCGGAAGCGGCGGTTAGCCCGTTCTTCCTGCTTGCCCCGCAGTTTGCGCTGGTGCCGCTCGTGATCCTGTCGACGGCGGCGACGGTGATCGCATCGCAAGCGGTGATCTCGGGCGTCTTCTCGGTGGCCCATCAGGCGCTGCAACTAGGCTTTCTGCCACGGTTCGCAGTAATTCACTCATCGGGTGAGTCGATCGGGCAGGTGTTCGTTCCGTCCGCCAACCGAATCCTGTTCGTCGCCACCGTCGGGCTGGTACTGGCCTTTGGCTCGTCGGAATCGCTCGCGGCAGCCTACGGCATTGCAATCGCGCTGGCCATGGTCATCGACAGCGTGCTGGTAATCGCGTGGCTACACAGGGGGGGGCGGCGTCGCGACCGCTTGATGCTCGTAGTGATGTGCGGGGCAATCGTGCTTGACCTGGCGTTCCTGGGGGCCAACACGCTCAAGATTCCGCACGGTGGCTGGTTGCCGCTGGCAGCGGGCGCCGGATTTCTGATGATCATGCTGACCTGGCAATCCGGGAGATTGCTCGTGCTCGACCGCGTCAGCCGCCGACGGATGTCGATGCGGGCGCTGCTCGCGACCGCCTCGGATCAAGAGATGTTCCGGACGCCGGGCACCGCGGTGTATCTCAACAGTAATCCGGATGCTGTGCCCGGCGCCCTGCATAGGATGTTGGAAACCCAGCATGTGCTGCACCAACGCATCGTCATGATCACCCTGGAAACGACTGACGAGCCTCGTTCCCGGAAAGGACACAGGGTCACCGTCCGTGAACTCGCCCCGGGCATCTACCGGGTGATTGCCCGCTGCGGATTCATGGAATCCCCGCGAGTGCCCGGCCTGCTGCGCGAGGCGGAACTGAGCGGCCTCCAGTACTTGCCGGCCGAGACCCATTACTTTCTCGGCCGTGATCATGTGGTGGTGACCAAGACGGCCGGCATGCCGCGGTGGCGCAAGCGCTTGTATGCCTACATGACCCGCAACGCGCACTTCGCGGCACAGCACTTCGCGTTGCCACCAGGCAGGGTCACGGAAATCGGCGAGCAGATCGAAATCTGATCGATCCCGGGTCGCTTACGACTGCTGCGCAGCGGATAATGGGGAACACCAATCCTGCTCCGGAGCGACCCGCATGACCTGGCTGAACCGCGACGTGACAGAAATAGGCGGACAGCGCCTGCACCCGGAAACGCTGATGATGGGCTATGGATATTTCCCGGGCCTGTCAGAAGGCGCGGTAAAGTGCCCGATTTTCCAGACCTCGACCTTCGTCTTCCGCTCGGCCGCCGAGGGCAAGCACTTCTTCGAACTTGCCTACGGCCTCAAAGAGCCGAGACCACAGGAGTCGCCGGGGCTCATCTATTCGCGGCTCAACAATCCGAACCTGGAGATCCTCGAGGGCCGTCTGGCGATCTGGGACGGCGCTGAGCGCGCGCTGGCATTTTCAAGCGGCATGGCGGCGATCTCCACCTGCCTGTTCGCGCTCTGCCGGCCCGGGGACAGCGTTGTTCACAGCACGCCGGTTTACGGCGGATCGGACTTCCTGCTGGACAAGGTGCTGCCGGATTTCGGGATCCGGACCGTCGATTTTCAGGCGGGCACCGGGCCGGCGGCACGCCGGGCGGCCGTCGATAAGGCCCGCGAGACGGGGCGCATCGCGGCGATCTACGTCGAGACCCCGGCCAACCCGACTAACGCGCTGGTCGACCTGGCCGACTGCGCGCAGCTGGCGGGCGAACTGGAGGCGAAACAGGGGTTCCGGCCGCCGGTCATTGTCGACAACACCTACCTCGGACCGCTGTGGCAACGACCACTGGATCACGGCTGCGACATCGTCGTCTACTCGCTGACCAAGTACATCGGTGGACACAGCGACGTCGTTGCGGGCGCATGCATGGGCACCAGGGTCGCGCTTGAGCCCGTGCACCTGATGCGCACCATTCTCGGCACCATGACCGATCCGCATACCGCGTGGCTGCTGATGCGCAGCCTCGAGACCCTGGAGATCCGGTTCCGGAAGTCCGTCGACAACGCAGTGAAGGTCGCCGATTTTCTCAGGAGCCATCCGCAGGTCGAGAGCGTTTCCTTTCTCGGATTCCTCGATCCCGACAGCGCCGACGGCAAGCTGTATGCGCGGCAGTGCCTGGCGCCCGGCGCGACATTTTCGTTCTTCGTCAAGGGCGGTGAGGCTGAGGCGTTCAAGGTGCTCGATGCGTTGCAGCTGGTAAAGCTGGCCGTCAGCCTCGGGGGAACCGAAAGCCTGGCTTCGCATCCGGCGGCAATGACCCATTCCGACATCGAACCAGCGCGTCGCGCCGAACTCGGGATCACTGAAAACATGATCCGCGTGTCCATCGGCATCGAGCATCCAGACGACCTGATCGCCGATTTCAGGCAGGCACTGGGCAGCTTGTAGCAGCGGCGTCACGCGGTAGGAGAGCCTGCCTGCGGGGACGGTACCCAGAGGGAACTGTCCACTCCCGAAAGGTCTCCCGGGAGGGTCCTGAACTCTTCTTGTGGTAGGATTTCCTCATTGGCCCTGGGGTGGTCTGACTGGACCTGAGACGCTGGCCGCTCGTTGCAGCTCACCGGCGAACCCGTAGAACCTGATCCGGTTAGAACCGGCGTAGGGAGCAGGCATGATCCCGAGATTGCCCGTATCCAGCACTACGCGCCGTTCCCGCTGAGGAGCGCCGCTATGCGTCTATTGATCATGTTGCCGGCGCTCGCCGGCGTGATGCCCGCAGCCCAGGCGGGCGAGCCGGTGCGCCTCGAAGAAATAGTGGTGACTGCGGCCCTGCGCGAGGTGCCAATCGAGGAACTGCCGGCCAGCGTCTCGGTGCTCGATCACCGCACGGTTGCCGACGCGGCGACTCAGCACCTGGAAGAACTGCTGCCGCAGGTTCCGTCGCTTACCTGGGCCGGTGCAAGTTCGCGGCCACGCTACTTCCAGCTGCGCGGGATCGGCGAACTTGAGCAATACCAGGGTGCGCCCAACCCGTCGGTCGGCTTCCTGGTCGATGAAATTGATTTCAGCGGCATCGGCATGGTGGCGACGCTGTTCGACGTCGAGCAAGTTGAAGTACTGCGCGGACCTCAGGGAACGCGCTACGGCGCCAATGCGCTGGCGGGGCTCATCAAGGTCAAGACGCGCGAGCCGGTGCCTCAGCCCGAGCTGGCCTTCGAGGCGACCCTGGGCGGGGATGCACTGGCCGGGGCGGGAGTGATTGCGGGAGGTGGCCTGGCACCCGGAGACGGATCCGCGTGGCGCCTGGCGCTGCAACGCACGCTCAGCAACGGCTTCCGGCGCAATGCATATCTTGGGCGAGCGGACACCAACGAGCGCGATGAACTGACGGCGCGAGGCCGGGTCCGGTTCGAGCCGTCCGCGGCCTGGCGCCTGGATCTGGCTCTGGTTCATGCCGACCTGGCCAACGGCTACGATGCCTTCGCACTCGATAATTCCTACGTCACCCGCTCGGACCGACCGGGCCGCGACTCGCAACGCTCGACCGGCGCCTCGGCTGATCTGCGCTACGCTCCGTCGTCGGCGCTCGAGGTCAGGAGCATTACGGCCGTCGCTGACTCGGCTATCGAGGCGAGCTTTGACGGTGACTGGGGCAACGACCGCGACTGGGGCGATGCGGGCCCATACGACTTCTACTCGCGAACCCTTCGTGACCGCGCGAGCTTCAGCGAGGACCTGCGCTTCAGCGTGCTCGACTGGCGCGGAACTTCGTGGATCGCGGGCGCCTACCTGATGCGCCTGGCAGAGGACAATGACCAGCGTGACGACGGTCTCTATCTGGGCGACGCTTTCGATCGCAGCCTGGACAGCCGTTACCGCGCCAGCAGCTATGCAATCTACGGCGAGGGTGAGTGGCGGCTATCGGCGTCGACCACGGTGTCGGGCGGACTGCGCATGGAGCAGCGCGACGCTGACTATTCAGACAGCGACGGCCTTGATTTTTCCCCGCGGGACAGGATGTGGGGAGGGCGCTTGTCGCTGGGCCGGCGTCTCGATGAGGCGATTCACGCATGGCTGACCATCTCCCGCGGCTTCAAGGCTGGTGGCTTCAATATCGGTGCGGCAATCCCGCTGGATCGGGTGCAGTACGATCCCGAATACCTCTGGAGCGTCGAGGCCGGCATCAAGGGCCGCTGGGACGAGCGCCGCCTGACGGGGGATGTCAGCCTGTTCTTCCTGCGCCGTGAAGGCCAGCAGGTTGCCACGTCGTTCCAGCTCGATCCGCAGGATCCGCTCACCTTCACCTACTACACGGACAATGCCGCTCGCGGACGCGCCTATGGACTGGAGGCGGCAGGGCAGTGGCAGGCAACGGATCGCTGGACCCTGGCGGCAACATTGTCGCTTGCCGATACTGAGTACCTGGGCTACCGCTATGCCGAACGGAACCTCGACGGCCGGGAGTGGGCGCACGCGCCAACCTGGAAGTACTCGCTGGCCGCGACCTGGCGGCATCCCGCCGGCTGGATGGGCCGGGTGGATGTCAGTGGCCAGGATGCGTTCTATTTCGACACCAGCCATGATCAGCGTTCGCGTGCCTATTCGCTGGTGAACCTGCGCGTCGGCTACGAAACAGCGCGCTGGTCGATTCACGCGTGGTTGCGCAACGCCTTTGATGAACGTTATCCAGTCCGGGGCTTCTACTTCGGCAACGAACCACCCGACTTTCCCGAGACGCTCTACGTCAGGCTGGGCGATCCGCGCCAGTCCGGCATTACCGCGAGCGTGAACTTCTGAGAGGATCCCGCCATGCACGTCGCAGTCGAACTGAGTCTCTACCCGCTGACGGATGGGTACATTCCGCCCATCAAGGATTTCATCGAACGGCTCAATGCGCGTGAAGACCTGCAGGTCGTCACTAACTCCATGAGCACCCAGGTCAGCGGCGAGCTGCCGGACGTCATGCGGGCACTGCACCAGGAAATGGAGTCCACTTTCGGCGCCGGCCACCGTGCCGTATTCGTCATGAAGGTGCTCGGCGGCGGTGGCTGACCAGCCTGAAGGCCTGTTACAGCTGCTGGCAGCGCAGGCCGCGGCGACCGGGCCGCTCGAGGCCGCTGCCGTGCTGCTGGGATTCGGCTACATTGCCCTGGCGATCCGCCAGCATCGAAGTTGCTGGCTGGCTGGTGGATTCAGCACGGCGCTCTACGTAATTGTATTCCTTGACGCGCGGCTCTACCTGCAGTCGGCTCTGCAGGTCGCCTACGTAGTGCTGGCTGTCTACGGCTGGCGCGAATGGGGCCGCGACGCTGCCTCGGACGACGGCATGTCGGTTCGCCATTGGAGCCTAGACAGGCATTTCGGGGCATTCGCCGGCGTCGGCATGGCGACCCTGGCTACTGCACCGGCCCTCGCGGCCTGGTCGGATTCCGCCGCGCCATGGGCCGATGCGTTCGGCACCTGGGCCAGCATCGCTGCGACCTGGATGTTGGTACGCAAGGTACCCGCCAACTGGATCTGGTGGATGGTCGTCGACTCCTGGCTCGCCTGGCTTTTCGCCACCCAGGGACTTGCTTTCACTTCCTTGCTCTACGTTGCATTCGCCCTGCTGGCAACCGTCGGCTGGTGGACGTGGCGTCGAGCATCCAGGGCGGCCTGATCCCATGTCCATGCCCCCAGGCGATGCCGATCGAATCGATTTCGCAGCCCATCGCCTCGGTATGGTCCCCTCCACGGTCGAGGCACTCACCGGCGGACTGCGGAATCGCTGCTATGTGCTGAGCGACAATGGGCGCAGCGTCGTAGTACGCATTGCTGGTCCGCACGATGGCGAATATGCGGTTACGCGTACGACCGAATCGATGGCACAACGCACTGCGGCGGCATCCGGACTCGCGCCCAGGATCCTGCTCGAGGAGCCCGATCTCGGGTTGACGGTGATGGAACGCGTCCCGGGCGGTGCCTGGTCGCGGCGCCGGGCGGGGTCCCCCGCCGGTGCAGCGCTTGTGGGAGAGTGGATCGGGAAACTGCATGCGCTGCCGGCGCCTGCCGGCATGCCCGGCATCGATTTCGTCGACAGCCTGGGCCACTATGCCGCCGCGCTCGGAGACGACGTCGCAGCGATGAGCCTGGTGGCGAAGGCAAGAGCCGCCGGCGTGCGCTTGGGGCGTGACGCCTGCACAGTCCTGTGCCACAACGACTTGCACCATCTCAACATCGTGGGGTCGGCGACGCGGATTGTGGTAATCGACTGGGAATACGCAGGCCTTGGAAACCCGGTGATGGACCTGGCTGGATTCGCCGCGTACCACGATCTGGGCGTTGTGGCGCTGCAGGCGCTGTTGCGCTCCTATTCACGGCAGCATGCGCTGCCCTCACCCGAGCGCCTGGCCGACGCTCGGTGGTTGTTTGAAGCGGTGTGGTGGGCATGGCTCGCGCTGAGGTCGACCCTCGAGGCAGACGAGCCGCCAGCGGCGGCCGGCGCAAGACGGCGTCTCGCCGCACGGCTGGAAATAAATTCCACGGGCGGCTAGGCCGGCGCTTCTGCCAAGGGAATCCGTCGCAGCAGCACCCACCGACGCAGGGCACCCGCCCGCTCGACCCGCCCCGGGCAGCGTTCGATGTGCGCCTCGACGTCGCGGGCGTTCTTGAGCGGCGCGATCAACAATAGCCGCTCACCGGTGGCAAGCTCATGGCAGAGCGGCTCGGCCGGGGCGTAGCCTTCGGGTGCAACAGCACCAGGGTGAGTTTCAGCCTCCTCGACGCTCAGGCCGGTGTAGTGCCTGAGCCCGTAGTGTGCCGGGATGTCGACGAAGACGAGTTCGTCGATTTCCGAAAGGTCTACCTGCTCGCGCAGTTCGGCGGCGAGCCGGTAGGCGTCCTGGTCCGGATGCCACCGGGCACCGGCGGCCTTCAGGGCAATTGCGACCGAGAGCGCGAGTACGGACGCCACTGCTGCTCTCCTGCCGTGTCCGGCCCATGCGCCCAGCCAGGCGGCCAGCAAAAGCGCCAGGGGAACGAACAGCGGCAGCACATACAGTGGCAGCCGTGACTGGGCCAAAATGAAGACCGTCAGCGGCACACCGATCCAGAGCCATAGAAGGCGTTGCGCGTCATGGTCGAGCGCGAGCGTCTCACCTTGTCGTCGGCGGGGCTTCCAGGTCGCGACGGCGAGCGCGACCCATGGCAGGCTGCCAACCAGAAATGTCGGCGGATAGACGACCAGCCATCCAAGCCAACCTGCGTTGCGGTTGTGCTCGCCCGTGGCCGCGCGCCCGACCGTCTCGTGAACCAGGAAGTAGTCGAGCAGATCCGGCGAGTGCCAGATCAGGACTACGTACCAGCTCAACCCGATCGCTGCGAACAGCACCAGGCCGGGCAGGTCCAGCAGTTGCAGCAGGTACCGCCGGCGGCGCCAGGCGACGAAGGTGACGATGGCCGCCAACGGCAACAGGCCGGGCGGACCCTTGGTGAGGAAGGCGAGGCCAAAGCCGAGCCACATCAGCCGCAGGCCGAAGCGCCGGGGCGTTGCGCTGGAATCGAGTATTCCGGAGGCGATGAAGCCAGATACGGCGAGGGTCTCGAACAGCGTGAGCAGAGTGTCGGTGGTCACGGCGTTGGCCGCCATGACCGGGCCCCACATGGTCATCCAGATGCCTGCCGCAAGGAGTGGATTCCCGAGCCGCAACCGCCGTGCGATGCCAGAGACCAACAGTGCCGTGAGGGCAAACGCCAGGGAGTTCGGCAGGCGCGCGGCCCACTCGTTGTTGCCGAAGACCGAGAAACTCGCGGCGATAGCCCAGTAAGTCATTGGTGGCTTGGTGAAATGCGGCCGCTCGGGATCGAGGCGCGGCACCAGCCAGTCGCCGAGCGCCACCATCTCGTGGGCTACGTTGGTGTAGCGACCTTCATCTGGTTCCCACAGGTGGCGCGTGCCCTGGAATGCCAGGCCGACCAGCAGTCCCAGCAGCAGCACGGTCCAAGATGGGTGGCGCGCAGGGAAACCCGGGTCGGTTGACATCACTGTCCAGTTCGTAGCCTGTCAGGATTCAGGACGAGGCCGTCTACGGGTGCCCGTCCGCGCGGGGATATCCGTCCAGGATCATCGCCCGTCAGGCAGGAATGCTAGCAGCAGTCAGTTAGATGCAGAAAGGTGATCACCGCAGCGGGAAAGGTGCAGACCAGGGGATCGGCGCGGCGATTGGTGGCGGAAATCGGCGATGACTGCCTATGCCGATGTCACTATACTGCGACGCAGTATTGGGGTTGCGAAGGCCTGTGGGTCGAGGCAACCTGGCGCGCGCTTTCCCGCCGGTCCCCGGACTGGCGGCCTGGCAGCAACAGCAGCTTCAGAGGGTAGGGCGGATGGCCGATCTGATCGTGGTGGACCGGGACGGTATCGAGCGCAGCCTCGCCGCAAGGGCTGGCGTCAGCATCATGGAGACCCTGCGTGAGGTGGAGTGGGGAGTAGCGGCGATCTGCGGGGGAATGTGTTCCTGCGCAACCTGTCATATCTACGTCGGCGAGAGCTGGCAAGGGCGTCTGCCGGCGCCGCAGCCCGACGAAAAGGAGTTGTTGCAGGAACTGGTCGGCTATGACCCGGCCAAGTCGCGCCTGTCATGCCAGGTCAATTTCGAGGAGGAACTCGACGGCCTGCGGATCGAGATCGCTCCCGACGAGTGATCGATCAGCCTCTGCAAGGAGCAGTGATCATGGATTCGACAGTCAAGTTCGAACTCGGGGACCAGGTCGCGTGGGTAACGCTGAACCGGCCCGAGGTGGCCAACACGATGAACCTGCAGTTTGGCCGCGACCTGCTGGACGCCGCGACACGTTGTCGCGGCACTCATGGCGTACGGGCAGTCGTGATCACAGGTGCGGGCAAGGCGTTCAGCTTTGGCGGCGACCTGGGCGCGATGATGATGAACGAAGGCGGCAACGTCGAGGACTATCTCCGCGAGCTCACCGTCGACCTGCACGCGGCGATCACCGCCTTCAGCCGCCTCGATGCGCCGGTCATCGCGGCGGTGAACGGAACTGCGGCGGGAGCCGGTGTTGGGCTGGTGGCCATGGCCGATCTCGCGATCGCCGCCGAAAGCGCGAAGTTCTCACTGGCCTATACCGCCGTCGGGCTGACGCCGGATGGCAGCACCTCGTTCTTCCTGCCACGCGCTATCGGCACCAAGCGTGCCATGGAACTGGTGCTCACGAACCGTCCATTGAGCGCGACGGAGGCACTGGAGTGGGGGCTCGTCAACAGGGTCGTGCCAGACGTGGACCTGCTGCAGGAGGTCGGCAAGCTGGCAACGCGGCTCGCGGCCGGTCCGCTCGGCGCTTTCGGACAGGCCAAGCGGCTGTTGCGCAGCGAAGCCTCGCTGGAGGCCCAGCTCGAGGACGAGAGCCGCACGATCTCTTCGCAGGCGACCACACCGGAAGCGGAGGAAGGCATCCGCGCCTTTCTCGAGAAACGCAAGCCCAGCTTCCCGCGCTGACGCGCGGTATTCGCGGCGATCGACTTGCCGATCAGCACGACAGGAGGGCAGGTGCCTCAACGAGTCAGCCGTGGATTCGTCCAGACCGGTGAACGTCTGGTCCATTACCGCCGTGCCGGATCCGGACCCCCGGTCGTCCTGCTGCATGACAGCCCGCGCTCATCGGTACTGCACCTGCCATTGCTGGACGAGTTTTCCGATGCGTTCACAATCTTTGCACTCGACACGCCGGGCTATGGCCAGTCGGATCCGCTGCCGGCCAACCCGAGGCCCGAGATTGACGATTTTGGTGATGCACTGGCAGCGGCTCTGCTGGCGCTGGGGCTCGAGCGGCCAGTGGTCTACGCCTACCACACCAGTTCCAAGATCGCCCTGTCCTGTGCGCTGCGTCATTCGCGCAGCATCGGTCAGCTGGTCATCGACGGCCTGTCGCTGCCGCAGGACGACGTCCCCACGGAGTTCATCAATGCCTACATGAGCCCCTTCGATGTAGATCCGGAAGGCGCTTATATCAGCAGGCAATGGACCAAGATCCGCGACCTGCACCGTTTTTTTCCCTGGTTTGATCGCCAGGCTGCCAAACGCATACCGATGGACGAGCCGCCGCCCGTGGCTCTGCATGCCTATGCCATGGACCTGTTCATGGCGGGCGAGAACTATTCGTCGGCCTACTCCGCCGCAATGCGCTATCGCGCGCTGCGCGTGCTGCGCGGGTTGTCCACGCCCACAATCTTCATGGCGCGGGAAGACGACGTGTTGTATCCCTACCTGGAGGTCGTGGAAGCCTGCCGGCCGTCCTGTGCGAATGTCGAGCGCCTGCCGTCCGATGACGGGGCCTGGCGTCGACGCCTGCGTGAGATCTTCTCCTCCGGCACCGCGGCCGTGGCGTCCGAGCCCCCGGACGGACGGCGGCGGGCAATGCGCCGCGATTACCAGCTGCATGACCACGGCCAGTTGCAGCTGCGCCGTCATGGCGATGGTCCACAGGCCGTGATCGTGTTGCACGATCCGCCGGGGTCTGCGCTCGACATCGAAGGTATAGCCGCCGGTCTGCGCGGCTGGCGCGTCGTCGCACCGGATCTGCCGGGTTGCGGACTGTCGGACCCACTTGGGCAGACTGCTGACTGCGCGGATTATGCTCGCGTCGTGATGGACATGGCGGACGCCGAGGGACTGGACGAATTTTCGCTGATCGCAGCGGGGCTCTCGGTGCCGTTTGCGCTGCACACGGCAGTGCTTGCGTCATCGCGCGTCAACCTCGTAGTGCTTGACGGCATGCCGGTGCTCGGGGCGGCGCTGCGCCGCGACATCTCGGCGCGCTATGCGCCGGAGATCGGGCCGACGCGGGACGGCTCGCATTTCCTTGCGACCTGGCATCGGCTGCGCGACGAGCAGCTGCAGTGGCCCTGGTACGACGGGTCGAGCAGGGCAGCACGACGCATCGAGCCCGACCTCGACGGCCAGCGTCTGCACCAGCGAATGGTTGCTACGCTGCAGCAGCCCGGCGCCTATGGCCAGGCGTGCCGGGCAGCGCTCTCGGCCGACCTGCTTGAACTCGCAGCCAGGGTCCGCGCGCCGTTGTTCATCCTCGATGCGCCCGGCGACCCTCGTTACGAGGGAGTCGCCGCAATCGCGAGGTCAGCCCCGGCGGGACAGGTCGTGGCGCGGCCGCATTCTCTGGAAGCCAGGGGGGTGCTGCTGCAGCAGCTGCTCAGCGTTTCCGGGCCTGGTTCGCGACCGCCTCGGCCGCCGCCTTGATCGCTTCCGGGTCACCCAGAAAGCGACGCGGCACCGCGGGCTTCAGGGAGTCGTCGAGTTCGTAGACCATGGGTACGCCGGTCGGAATGTTGAAGGCGACGATGTCGTCGTCAGACATTTCGTCGAGCATCTTGACCATCGCCCGCAGGCTGTTGCCATGGGCGACGACCAGGAGGTCCCGGCCGGCGCGCAGCGCCGGCGCCAGGCGCGACTCCCAGCAGGGCTTTACGCGCGCGAGCGTGGTCTGGAGCGACTCGGTCGACGGAAGTTCCTCGCGCGCCAACGATGTATATCTCGGGTCAAACCCGGGATGACGTGGATCGTCGCCTGCGAGTGGCGGCGGCGGTATGTCATAACTCCGGCGCCAGATCAGCACCTGTTCCTCGCCGTACTCCTCGACCGTCTCTGCCTTGTTGAGGCCCTGCAAGGCGCCGTAGTGCCGCTCATTGAGTCGCCAGTCACGTTCGACTGGAATCCACATCAGGTCCATCTCGTCAAGGATGATCCACAGAGTCCTGATCGCACGTTTGAGCACGGACGTGAAGGCCAGGTCGAAGTCGAAGCCTTCCTCCTTCAGTAGCCGGCCCGCTTCGAGGGCCTCGGCGCGGCCGCGCTCGGTCAGGTCCACGTCGGTCCAGCCGGTGAACAGATTCTCGAGATTCCATGTGCTCTGTCCGTGTCGGACCAGTACCAGCTTGCCGGGCACGATGCTCTCCATGGCGTGAGCTCAGCAGGATCTTACCTCACGCCGCGGTCCGACGCGGTTCCGGACACGCAGTTCCTGTCCCGCGGTGCCTGTTTCAACGGGCCGACAGCCGCCGTACCGCCTGCAGTGCGACCGACAGCGTCGCGAAATCCGTCCCATCAATCGAACGCATTTCCTGCACCGTTCGCCGCAGGTTGTCGACCTCGCGCGCTCGTGTTGCCGTCCAGGCCTTGATTGCGGCGTCGGGTTCCCTGGAACCGGCCCGGGCCAGGGCATCCGCACTGAGCGCGCGCTGCAGGCTGTAGGCTTCCTCGCGGAGGGTACCCCGCGCTACCGCCTGCCAGTGGCCCTCGACTGCGAGACCCTCGATTTCGCTCCGGATCCAGTCCAGGCCGAGGCTGGCGCCAAGCCGGAAATACACTCGTGCGGCACGGTCCACCGGCATTTTGCCCGCAACGGCAATATCCACCGCATCGATGGCCGCCTGTGCAGCCCCGAAGCTGGCTACGCGCTTCGCGACCGCTTCGGGTGCGCCATCGTTCCTGAAACGTTGCAGCGAACTTTCGTATTGCGCGGCCTCGAGCCCGACCAGCAACGAAGGCAGCTTGTGCAGCAGCTCCTTGAGGCCCGGGCGCAACGTCGATACTGCACGCTCGATGTCGAGGCCACCCTTGCGGTTGGTCAGCACCCAGTAGGTCAGGTAGCGCAGTAGTCGGCTGCTGACATAGATCATCCGGTGCTGGAGCCGTGTGGATACCTTGTTGTCCAGCAGTTCGATGTCGGCCCACAGGTCGCGCATGTCGGTAATTTCGCGCGCGATGGAATAGGCGCGGGCGATCCGGCCGATGTCGGTACCGGTATCCTCCTGGGCCCGTATCGCAAACACGGGTCCCATGCGATTTACCATGCTGTTGGTCGTCGCTGTGACGATGATCTCCCGGCGCAGTGGATGCTCCAGGATCTCCCTGTCGAATTTCTTCTGTACCGGCCGAGGGAAGTAGCGAGTCAATTCCCGGCTCAGGTAGGGATCCTCAGGGACATTCGATTCGATCAGCCGGTCGTACAGCCATAGCTTGGAATAGGACAGGACCATGGCCAGCTCGGGCCGAGTCAGTCCCTGGCCCAGGCGGCGCCGGTCGGCAATCTCCTCATCCGTCGGCAGCGCCTCCAGCATCCGGTCCAGCGAACCGGAGCGCTCCAGCGCCCGGATGACGTGGGCGTGCTCGGATACGCGCTCAACCGCGTGGGCCTCGATAGTGGACAGGGCCTGGCTTTGCAGGTAGTTGCCGCGCAGCACCAGCGACGCGACTTCCCCGGTCATCCTTGCGAGCAACTCGTCACGCCTGGCGCGCTTGAGTCGCTCGCGCTGCATTGCCGTGTTGAGCAGGATCTTGATGTTGACCTCGACGTCAGAGCAGTTGACGCCGCCGGAGTTGTCGATGAAATCGGTGTTGACTCGGCCACCGCTGAGGGCGTATTCGATGCGGCCGCGCTGTGACAGACCGAGGTTGCCGCCCTCGCCGACGACCCGGCAACGCAGCTCGCGTCCGTCCACGCGCACGCCATCATTGCTGCGGTCGCCGACCTCGGCGTGGGTTTCCTCGTGCGACTTTACGTAGGTGCCGATACCGCCGTTCCACAGCAGGTCGACCGGTAGCTTCAGGATCGCGCGCACGACGTCTCGCGGCGAAGCTGCCGTGGTCTCGATGCCGAGCAGGCGCCGCGCTTCCAGCGACAGCGGCAGCGACTTGGCGCTGCGCGAAAATACGCCGCCGCCCTTCGAGATCAGCCTGGCGTCATAGTCCTCCCAGCTCGAGCGTGGCAGCCGGAACAGGCGGCGGCGCTCGGCGAAGCTCTTGGCCATATCCGGGGCGGGATCCAGGAATATGTGCTGGTGGTTGAATGCCGCGAGCAGGCGGATGTGCTTCGACAGCAACATGCCGTTGCCGAAGACGTCGCCCGACATGTCCCCGATGCCGGCCACGGTGAAGTCCTGAGACTGGATGTCCATGCCGAATTCGCGGAAATGACGCTTTACGCACTCCCAGCCGCCGCGCGCGGTGATCCCCATCTTCTTGTGGTCGTAGCCCACCGAGCCGCCCGAGGCAAATGCGTCGCCGAGCCAGTAGCCGTATTCCGCTGCGATCTCGTTGGCGAGGTCGGAAAAGCTGGCCGTACCCTTGTCGGCCGCGACCACCAGATAGGGGTCATCCGCATCGGCGCGCACTACACCGGCCGGCGGGACCACCTTGCCGCCAACCAGGTTGTCCGTCAGGTCGAGCAGCGAGCGTATGAACAGGCGATAGCACTCGGTACCTTCCGACTGCGCCTCATCGCGCGAGCCGGGCAGTCGCCGCGGGACGAACCCACCCTTGGAGCCCACTGGTACGATTACGGTATTCTTGACGTTCTGGGCCTTCATCAGTCCCAGGACCTCCGTGCGGAAGTCTTCCCGACGGTCGGACCAGCGGATACCGCCTCGCGCGACCTTGCCCATGCGCAGGTGCACGCCCTCGACCCGTGGCGAGTGCATGAAGATCTCGAACATCGGGCGCGGCAGCGGCGCATCCGGTACGGCACGCGAGTCGATCTTGATCGACAGGTACGGACGGTCGGCGCCGTCGGCGCTCTTCTTGTAGTAGCTCGTACGCAGGGTCGCGTTGATTGCCGCGAGAAAGGCGCGAACAATACGGTCGTCGTCGACGCGGTTGATTCCAGCGAGCACCTTTCCGAGCGCCTGGCGGTGGCGCGCCTCCTGCTTGGCGCGTGCGGTCGCCGTGAGGGACGGATCGAAGCGCGCTTCGAACAAGCCGACCAGGTGGGCGGCGGCCGTGGGGTTGGTTGCGAGTGCTTCCTCCATATAGGCCTGCGAAAGCGGCAGACCCAGCTGGACGAACCAGCGGGCATAGGTGCGCAGCACCGTCACCTGGCGCCAGTGCAGGTCGGCCGCGAGGACCAGCCGGTTGAACCCGTCGTTCTCCGAATTGCCGAGCCAGACCTGGGTGATCTTGTCGCGGAAGCGCGGGCCGTCGGCGGCCAGGTCGATCGTGACCCGACGCGGGTGTTCGAGCTCGAAGTCCTGGATCCACCACGGTTCGCCCTGGATTTCCAGTTCGTAGGGCCGCTCGCTGATCAGCTTCAGGCCCAGGTTCTCGATGGTGGGCAGCACGTCCGAGATAGGGATCGGCGCACCTCGTCGAAACAGCTTGAGCTGAACCTTGTGTTCCGGCTGGTCAGCCGGTCGGTAGAGACGCATGACCAGGCGGGCCGGGTCCTCGCGCAGCTCCTCGAGCCTGACAACGTCCTCGATGGCCAGTTCCGGGGGCGTGTCTTCCTGGTAGGCGGCGGGGAAGGCGCTGCCCAGTCGGCGGAACAATTGTGCCAGGCCGACTTGACCGATCCGGCCTGCCAGCGCTTCGCGGAAACGGTCCGGCCAGGTGCGGACTGTCTCTGCGATCCTTCGCTCCAAGGCGGTCATGTCCACCCGGCGCAGGTCGTCCGGGCTGGTACGCACCAGCAGGTAGACCCGCGCCAGTAGTGACTCGGACAGCTGCACCTGCGATTCCAGCTCGATCCCGCCCAGCGCCTCCATGACAATCTGCTCGATGCGCTGCCTGACCTGTGTGTTGTAGTGATCGCGCGGCACGTACAGCAGGCAGGAGTAAAATCGCCGGAAATCGTCACGTCGCGTGAACAATCTGACTTCCGTCCGCTCGTAAAGATTGACTATCCCGCGCACCATCCGGATGAGTTCAGGCACGCCGGCCTGGAAGAGTTCGTTGCGCGGGTAGACCTCCAGCGCGTGCATCACCGCCTTGCCGTCGTGGCTCGACGGCGCCAGCCCGAAGTGCGCAATTACCCGCTGGATCTTGTGCCGCAGCACGGGGATGTCGCGCGGACTGCTGCTATAGGCAGTGGAAGTCCATAGACCGACGAAGCGCCGCTCGCCGCTGACCTCCCCACGACGGTCGAAGATCTTGATTCCGACGTAGTCGAGGTGCGTTGCGCGATGCACCGTGGATATCGAATTTGCCTTGGTGATCAGCAGGAGATCTTTCGACCGGGCAAACTTGCGGATGTCGCCCGCCAGGATGACCGGTTTCGCTGCGTCGGCCCGCTTTCTGCCCGGGCGCAGCAGGCCGAGGCCCGTCTCGGTCACTGGCTCCAGCAGGTCGCGCGCCCGGCCCCGTTTCAGCCGATACTCGCGGTAACCGAGCAGGGTGAAGTGGTTGTCCTCCATCCACTCGAGCAGCGACTTGACCTCCAGTGCCTCTGCGGCTGGTACCGGTGGCGGGCTGACCTCGATCTGTGCGGCAATTTCACGCGCCCTCTGCCGCATCTTCATCCAGTCGCCGGTTGCGCAGCGCACGTCCTCGAGGGACTCGAGCAACTTGTGACGAAGGGCATCGACCGCCGCTGGGTCGTCCAGCCGCTCGATCTCGATCAGTTGCCACGATTCAGCCCCTGCGGTCGCCGGCGCATTATCCAAGTAATGCTGCTTGAGGCGGCCGCGTGAATCACGTGTCACGGTCAGGACTGGATGGGCGATGAAGTAAACCTTGTACCCGCCCTGGGTGAACACGATTCCGATGGAGTCCACCAGGAATGGCATGTCGTCCGTGGCCAGCGCGATCACGGTGCGCTCGGATGCGAAGCCGTCGCGCTTCAGATCAGGGTTGAATACGCGGACAATTGCCTCGCCTGCCTGTCGCGTCCGGGCAACCTGCAGGTGGGCCAACGCCGCGCCGGCGAGGTTGTCGGTGGTGCGGGTTGCCAGGTCGGTTTCCGATACGCCGTGGTAGTAGGCGCGGGCCAGGTCTCCGGCGTCGACAGGGATGCTGCGCTTAGCGAGCTTCCCGGCTCGAGCCGCGATACCCTCGATGATCTTGAGGCGTTCAGCCGGGACATTGCCAAGCATGGAGGTTCCTTTGATCTCGTCGCTGGTGGCAGGTGCCGGACACAGATCTCGGCCGACCGCCTGGGGCGCGAGGTGACAGATGCCGAATTATACGTTCAGCGCGGCCGATCGGAGGTTGTTGGCAACCGTAATTGACTGATTCAGGATCCCTGTCCGGCCTCGATGGCGCGCGCCCGGTCCAGCAGCTTGCTCAGGGCCGCATCCAGAACCCTGAATTCCCCGGGCTCGAGGGCCTTGAGCAGTTCGCGTTCGTAGCGCAGTGCCCAGGGCGCGATACGGCTGTATACATTGCGGCCGCCGGTCGACAGCTCCAGTCGGGAACGACGACGGTCGGCCGATGTCTGGCGGCGTTTCAGGCGCCGATGGCGCAGGAGCCGGGTGACGGCGCGGCTTACCGCGACCTTGTCCATGCCGGTTCGCTCGGCCACTTCGGCCGCCGACAATCCCGGGGCGTGGGCCAGCACTGCGATGACACGCCACTCGGGAATGGTCAACTCGTAGCGGGTCGCATAGGCGTCAGCAATGGCGGCGGAAACCGTATTGGTCAGGAGCGACAGGCGATACGGCAGGAATCGATCCAGGTGCAGTTCATCGCCGCTGGCATACCGTCCGGGCATGTGTTCATCCTTGCCACGGGATGTGGCGCCGTGATTATAATGGTTTCAATTGTAACTAAAAGGCGCCGCCGAAACCACGCGACGCGGGGGATCATTCATGGCCGATCTGTTCGAGAATCCGATGGGCACTGACGGCTTCGAGTTTGTCGAGTACACCGCGCCGGACACGGAGCTGCTGCGCAGGCTGTTCGCGCAAATGGGCTTTCCCGTAGTCGCGCGGCACCGGCGCAAGAACGTCACGCTGCACCGGCAGGGCGACGTGAACTTCATCATCAATGCGGAGGCGGATGGGTTCGGCCAGCAGTTTGCCGCCCAGCACGGGCCGTCTGCCTGCGCGATGGCGTTTCGAGTCAGGGATGCGGCCTTTGCATACAAGCGGGCGCTGGAACTCGGTGCCGAGGCCGGCCCGGATACCGCCGGGCCAATGGAGCTGAACATCCCGAGTATTCGCGGCATCGGCGGTAGCCTGATCTATCTTGTCGACCGCTACGATGGCTCGAGCATCTACGACGTCGACTTCTTGCCCGCAACCGCGCCTGCGCAGGTTCAGCCTGCCGGCCTGACGCTGGTAGACCACCTGACGCACAACGTGCAGCGCGGCAACATGAATCTCTGGGCCGGCTTCTACGAGAAGCTGTTCAACTTCCGGGAAATCCGTTATTTCGACATCGAGGGCAAGAAGACCGGGTTGTTCAGCCGCGCAATGACCAGCCCCTGCGGCAAGATTCGCATCCCCATCAACGAGTCTCAGGATGACAAGAGCCAGATCGAGGAATACCTGCGCGAATACCAGGGCGAAGGCATCCAGCACATCGCGCTGGCCACCGACGACATCTACAAGACGGTCGATGCGCTCCGCGCCAACGGAGTCGCGTTCCAGGAGACGCCGGCCACCTACTACGAGGGCGTGCAGGCCCGGGTGACGGGCCATCGCGAGAAGCTCGAGGAACTGCAGAGTCGCAACATCCTCATCGATGGTTCCGCGGACGACGGCATCCTCCTGCAGATCTTCACGCAGAATGTCATCGGCCCGATCTTCTTCGAGATCATCCAGCGCAAGGGCAACGAGGGCTTCGGCGAAGGGAATTTCAAGGCCTTGTTCGAGTCAATCGAGCTTGATCAGGAGAGGCGCGGGGTTATCTGAGGAATTTCATGCTCGGGTCAAGGTCGATGGGGCCGCTCCAGGTAGGCCCGCGTCTGCATCTCGGTCAGGCGACTGGCCGTTCGCTGGAACTCGAAGGCGAGGCGCTCGCCATGATAAAGGTCTGTCGGCGGTCCTTCGGCGGACAGCACCAGCTTCACGGCCCGATCGTAGAATTCATCGACCAGCGCAATAAAGCGCCGCGCCTGGTTGTCCTGGCTGGCGTCGAATCGCGGTATGCCGGAAACCACGACGGTGTGATAGGTGCGCGCGATCTCGATGTAGTCGAGTTGCGAGCGTGGCCCGTCGCATAGCTCGCGGAAACTGAACCAGACGACGCCCGCGCACCTGCGCCGCACCGGGATCTCCCGCGACTCGATTTCAATGGTGCCGGCTGCTTCCCCGGGCTGGCCGGCAATGGCCTCGAAGCGCTGCGCGAGCAGAGCCTCCGCATTGTAGGTCTTGGCGCTTACATAAAGTGGCGCACGCTGCAGCTGCCGCAAGCGGTAGTCGGTCCCACCGTCGACGGCCACCAGCGTCGTGTGCCGTTCGATCAGTTCGATCGCCGGGACGAAGCGTTGCCGCTGCAGACCGTCGCGATAGAGCTCGCGTGGCGGAAGATTTGAGGTCAGGACGAGGCTCACCCCGTTGCTCACAAGACCGCCGAAAAGGCCCGCCAGGATCATGGCATCGGCGATGTCTCCGACATGGAGCTCGTCCAGGCAAAGTACGCGGCAGTTGGCTCCGATCCCTGCGGCGACCTGCGCCAGCGGGTCCGCCAGATCCTGGTGTTCCAGCAGGCGCGCGTGTACCTCCTGCATGAAGCGGTGGAAGTGTATGCGACGTGCGGGCACCTGCAGACTGGCGAAGAACAGATCCATCAGGAAGGTCTTGCCGCGTCCTACGCCGCCCCAGAGGTAAATGCCCTGGACCGCTTCGCGTTGCGGCACCCGGCCGAGACGAGTAAGCAGCCGCTGTGCCAGCCCGGCCTCATTACGGCCGGCGCGGTCCAGCCCACTGCGCAGAGTCTCGAGGCGTTCGATCGCAGCCTGCTGTGCGGCATCGGCGGCATAGCCATGACGCGCGAGCTCGCGGTCGTAAGCCGTCGGTAGCCCTGGCGATCTGGGCTTTGTGGTGCGACTGGTCAGGAGCGTAGCTCGGGCCGGTCGCGGAACTGCTCGAGGGCCTGCGGGTTGGCCAGTGCGTCGGTGTTCTTTACCGGCAGGCCGTGAACGGCGTTGCGGACTGCCAGTTCCACCACCTTGCCGCTGATGGTTCGCGGCACGTCGGCAACCTGTACGATGCGGGCCGGCACGTGCCGTGGCGTCGTATTACTGCGGATCTGGCTGCGGATACGCTGGCGCAGCAGCTCGTCGAGCTCGAGGCCTTCGCGCAGCCTGACGAACAGCACCACCCGGACATCACCGTCCCATTCCTGGCCGATTACCACGCTGTCGAGCACCTCCTCCAACTGCTCGACCTGACGGTAGATTTCGGCGGTGCCGATGCGCACGCCGCCGGGATTGAGCACTGCATCGGAGCGGCCCAGGATCACGATCCCGCCACGGGCGGTCAGCAAGGCGTAGTCCCCGTGGTGCCAGACACCTGGAAAGCGTTCGAAGTAGGCGGCACGGTATTTTGCGTCATCCGGGTCATTCCAGAATCCGACTGGCATCGAAGGAAACGGCGCGACGCACACCAGCTCGCCCTTCTCGCCGACAACGCTCTCGCCATCCTCGGTCCACACCTCGACCTTCATGCCGAGGCCGCGGCACTGCAGCTCGCCGCGGTAGACGGGCAGCAGCGGGTTTCCCAATGCGAAACAGGAGACGATGTCGGTGCCGCCGGAAATCGAGGCCAGTTGCACGTCCTTGCCGATGGCATCACGCACGAAGTCGAACTGCTCCGGAGCGAGCGGTGAGCCGGTTGAAAGCACGGTGCGCAACCTGGCGAGGCTCAGTTGCTCGCGCGGTCGGTAACCGCTCTTTTCGAGCGCGGCAAGGTACTTGGGGCTGGTGCCTAGTATCGTCACGCCTTCATCGGCAGCCATCCGCCACAGTACGCCTTCGTCGGGATGAAGCGGAGAGCCGTCGTAGAGCACCAGCGTCGCGCCCGAGGCCAGCCCGCTCGCCAGCCAGTTCCACATCATCCAGCCGCAGGTCGTATAGAAGAACAGACGATCGCCCGGCTTGACGTCCGAGTGCAGCTGGTGCTCCTTGAGATGCTGCAGGAGGGTGCCGCCGGCGCCGTGAACGATGCATTTCGGCGTGCCCGTCGTCCCCGACGAGTACAAGACGTAAAGCGGATGATTGAAGGGCAGTCGCTCGAAATCCGGCGCTGCCCCGGGTCGGCCGAAATCAGCGAAGTGTGTCGCGGCTGGCAGCGCCCCGATATCCGGTCGTTCCTGCACGTAGGGTACGACGACGAGGTGCCTGATCGATGCAACCTGGGCAAGCACCTGCTGTACCCGGTCGAGCGAATTGAGGGTCTTGCCGCCGTATGAATAGCCATCCGCAGTGAACAGGACCTTCGGGGCAATCTGGCCGAAGCGGTCGACTATGCCCTGGACGCCGAAATCCGGAGAGCAGGACGACCAGGTCGCGCCGACGCTTGCCGAGGCGAGCATCGCGATGACCGTCTCCGGCAGGTTGGGCATGAAACCGGCAACGCGATCGCCGGGCTTGACGCCGGCCTTGCGCAGGCCGTCGGCGATGCGTGCAACCTCGGCAGCCAGTGTGTCCCAGGATATTTCGCGCCGTATCTCTCGCTCGTCGCGAAACACGAGCGCGGCTTCAGGGCCCGTCCGGCGCAACAAGTTCTCGGCAAAATTGAGCAGGGTGCCCTCGAACCACCGCGCGCCGGGCATTTTACCCGGGTCGCGAATCACCGCACCCGGTGCGCGATCGGCGATGACTCCCGTGAAATCGAACAGCGCGTCCCAGAACGCGTCAGGTTGATTCACCGACCAGGACCAAAGCTGACCATAGTCGGCAGCCTCGATGCCGCGCCGCGCCACGAATGCCATGAATCGCGTCAGGTTGGCGTCGGCGACGCGCAGCGGCGAGGGTTTCCAGATGGGACTTTCCTGGCTCATTGATCGCTCATTGCGTCGAGGCCTGCGAATCATAGCGCATCGATCTGCGCGATCACCGGCGCGACGCAAGGAAAGTCGTGCGAACGATCTTCAGCCGTACACTGTCGGGGAACGGTATGGGCTATTCGGCGTCAGCGGCGCGAACCATCGCCGCGGCCACCAACTCGGCGATGTCCTGAGTGCGGACTGAGTCCTCCCGGCCCAGCGTCTTCAGGCCATCGCCCAGCATGACTGTGCAATAGGGGCAGGCGGTGGCGATCACGGTGGGTGACAGCTTCAGGGCCTGCTCGGTTCTGAGCACGTTGATGCGCGTGCCGAGCGTTTCCTCCATCCACATCCGCCCGCCGCCCGCGCCGCAGCACATGGCCTTCTCACGATGCAGCGGGAATTCCAGCGGCTGATCCTTGACGAGATTCCGCAGCAGCGCGCGGGGCGCATCGAACTCGCCATTATGCCGACCGAGATAGCAGGGGTCATGCAGTACTACGCGCTCGAATGCCCGGTTAACCCTGATTCGACCTTGTTGCAGTAGTTCGCCCAACAATTGCGTGTGGTGCAAGACCTGCCAGTGTCCCCCGAAAGCGGGATACTCGTTGGCGAGCGAATTGAAGGCGTGCGGATCGCAGGTGACAATGCGGGTGACCCCGAGGCTGTTCAACCGCTCGACCAGCGAGGTTGCCAGTTGCTGGAACAGCATTTCGTTGCCTGCGCGGCGCACGCATTCGCCGGTCGAAGGCTCGTCGGATCCGAGGATCGCGAACTTGACGCCGGCCTGTTTCAAGATCTCGGCGAAGGCCTTCGCGATCTTCTGGCCCCGCGGGTCGAAGGATTCCGCCGAACCGACGTAGTACAGGTAGTCGAGACCGGCGACATCGTCGGTCGTCCGCGCCAGCGGCACGTCGAGGTCCTTCGCCCAGTCACCGCGGGTGTCTGCCGGCAAGCCCCACGGGTTGGACTGGACCTCATAGGCGTGGAACACGAGCTTCAGCTCATGCGGAAACTCACCGTCCATCATGACCCGGTGCTGGCGCATCCGGAAGAACCTGGGGAGGTGCTCGAGCTCGATCGGGCAGGCCGTCTCGCAGTAGCCACAGGTGGTGCAGGCCCACAGGGTATCGTCATCGATCACGTCCGGAACGAGCGGCGGCAGAGCTTCCGCCGCTTCACCGCCGGCCACGATTGCCTTGCGGTTATCCATCAAGTGGTGCTTGAGACCGTCGTTGACCCACTTCATGGACAGCGGCTTGCCGGTCAGGAAAGTCGGGCAGGCGTCCTTGCAGCGACCGCATTCCGTGCAGGTAAAGGCGTCGAGTGCGTCCTTCCAGACGAGGTCGCTGGCGTTCTTGACGCCGACCTTCATTTCCACCTCGTCGGCGCCGTCGCCCATCAGTTTCTCGAGATCTATCCCGGGGACCTCATTGGCAGGCCTGCCGCGGCGGAAGAACAGGGTGGGCAGCGCGGTGACGATGTGAAAATGCTCGCCGGCAGGCAGCAGCACCAGGAAGCAGAGCACCGTGCACATCTGCAGCCAGTAGGCTGCCTGGTATCCGGCCTGCAGCGTTGCCGCAGGAAGGCCTGAGAATGCCGTTGCAAGGGCTCCCCCAACCGGGGCGAAAACTCGCTCGTGCGCGATGCCCGCGTCGGCGCCCGACAGCAGAGCGAAGCGGAAGCCATCAAAGGCGAAGTCAGTCAACATGATGGCCGTGATCAGCGACAACACCAGCAGGCCTTCTCGATTCGGTTCCAGCCTCAAGGGCTTGAGCAGGAGGCGGCGGTAGAACGCATAGGCGACCGCGAGCAGCACCGCGACCTCGACCAGGTCCTTGAACCCGGCGAAAAGGCCGCCGACCAGGCCAGCGACGGCGAAGGTCTCGTCGTAGCCGATCGCGATCAGCTGCAGCTTGCGCAGCAGCAGCGACATGAAGCCGAGGAAGATCACCGTGTGCATCAAGCCCGGCTTCCATTCGCGGCGAATCATGCGCCGCTGCAGGAAGCCGTCAAGGAGGACGCTTTCGAGGCGCGCCGCCGGGTGGTCCCAGCGGACCTCCGGCTGCAGGCTGGCCACGACGCGCAGTTTCCGCGCCGTCAGCCATGCAAAGGCGGTAAACGCCACCAGCAGAAGCAGGCTGATGCCAAGCGGGCTCATCGCCGAGATTCCTTCATTCCGGGTCGTCTCCAGTCACTAGCCGTCCGGACTGTCGCAAGACGCGAAGCTCTATACAATTGCGGTTTTCGCCCACCCGGTATGGCCCGGGAGCTGGAGTTCCTCAGTGACTGACCGTGAATCGATGGAGTTTGACGTGGTCATCGTCGGCGCCGGGCCGGCGGGCCTGGCCGCGGCAATTCGGCTGAAACAGCTTGCAGCCGCGCAGGATCAAGAGGTCAGCGTGTGCGTGCTTGAAAAGGGCGCGGAGGTCGGAGCACACATCCTGTCGGGGGCGGTCATCGATCCAGTTGCCATTACCGAGCTGTTCCCGGACTGGAAGGAGCGCGGAGCACCGCTCGATACGCCGGTCAGCGAGGACCGGTTCCTGATACTGGCCCAGGACAAGGCCCACCAGATTCCTGACTGGTTGCTGCCGGGCCTGATGAGCAATCACGGCATGTATATCTCGAGCCTTGGCAGGATCTGCCGCTGGCTGGGTGAGCGTGCGGAGGAACTTGGCGTCGACGTTTTCCCGGGTTTCGCGGCAGCTGAGCTGCTGTTCGACGAGAACGGCGCAGTCAGGGGCGTCGCCACCGGGGACATGGGCATTGGCCGGGATGGCCAGCCCAGGGATGGGTTCGCGCCCGGCATGGAGCTGCACGCGAAGTACACGCTGTTCGGCGAGGGCTGCCGTGGGTCGCTGTCGCAGCAGCTGATGTCCAGATTCAACCTGCGCGATGGTGTCGACCCGCAGGTTTATGGGCTTGGCATCAAGGAACTTTGGCAGGTGCCTAAAGAACGTCACCAGCCGGGGCTCGTGATTCACAGCCAGGGCTGGCCGCTGCAGGCGGACGCGGGTGGCGGTTCGTTCCTGTACCACTTTGGCGAGGACCTGGTTTCTGTGGGTTTTGTGGTCCATCTGAGCTATGAAAATCCGCATCTGTCGCCGTTCGAGGAAATGCAGCGCTTCAAGACCCACCCGGCGATTCGCGGGTATTTCGACGGCGGCAAGCGACTCGCCTACGGCGCCCGCGCGATCAATGAGGGTGGGCTGCAGTCAATCCCCAAGCTGGCCTTTCCCGGCGGGGCACTGATCGGTTGCGGCGCAGGCTTCGTCAACCTGCCGCGCATCAAGGGCTCCCACAACGCAATGAAGACCGGCATGCTGGCCGCGGAGGCCGCTTTCGGTGCGCTCGCCACCGGTCGCGCACACGATGAGCTCACCAGCTATCGCGAAGCGTTCCGGAAATCCTGGGTCTACACAGACCTGTACAAGGTACGCAACGTGAAGCCCGGCCTGAAGTGGGGCATGTGGCCCGGCACGATCCATGGCGGCCTGCACATGTGGCTGAACGAACTGGGCTTGGGCGGGCTCGTGGGATGGACGCTCAGGCACAAGCAGGCGGACCACGAGGCGTTGAAGCCCGCCGCGCAGATGCGGCGTATCGATTACCCGAAGCCCGACGGTGTACTGACCTTCGACCGCAATTCGTCAGTCTACCTGTCGAGCACCAACCACGAGGAAGACCAGCCGGTGCACCTGCAGCTGCGCGATCCGGCTATCCCCGTACAGTACAACCTTGCCAGGTTCGACGGTCCCGAGAGCCGTTACTGTCCGGCCGGCGTGTATGAATTCGTTGACGCGGAAGGTGGCGGCCGCCGGTTGCAGATCAACGCCCAGAATTGCGTTCACTGCAAGACCTGCGACATCAAGGACCCGAGGCAGAACATCCACTGGGTGACGCCGGAAGGCGGTGGCGGGCCAAATTACTCCTCGATGTAGAGGAGGGGACACTCCCCGTCGATACGGGGCCCGACTCCTCTCGTGTCTCAGCGCTGCGTGACCAGCGTCGCGCCCTGTAGTTGTGGCAGGGCCCGCACACCGGCTTCTATTTTCGCCAGGTCCCCGACGACGACCAGCGTTGCCTGCGACAGGTTCAGCCAGGCGGCTGCTGCGCCGCTGACCTGTTCCGGCGTCAGCGCATGGACCCGGGCAACCCAGGTCGTCAGGTACTCGTCCGGCAGTCCGTGCAGGTCGGCAAATGCAAGCTGGCCGAGCACGCCGTTGGGCGACGAGTTCCCGATGACGAACAGGCCCGCCCGATAGTTCTTGATGGACTCGAGTTCGTCGTCTGCCGACGGCTCCGCCTTCAGGCGATTGACTTCGCGATACACCTCGGTCATTGCCGCTGCCGTATCGGCGGTGGTGACTTCGGCGTCGAGCGTCCACAGACCGGCACGGCGGCGGACTGTCAGCGAAGATCCGGGAGAGTAGGCGTAGCCCTTGTCCTCGCGCAGGTTGGACATGATGCGTGAGATGAAGGGACCGCCAAGCAGGGTATTCATGACCGTGAAGGCGAGGTAGTCGGGGCGCGACGGATCCGGGGCGGCCACCGCCATCTGAATGATGGATTGCGACGCGCCCGGGCGATCGATCAGCTTGACCTGCAGGGTGTCACTGGCCCGCGGCGGGTTGTCAGTCGGTTCCGGTCCACGCGTCCAGCCGGAGAAAGCGGCCCGGAGGGCCGCTTCAAGCGCCAGCCGGTCGTAGCGGCCGGCCACGTAGATGTGGGTCCGTAGCGCGCCAAAGTTCTGGCGGAAGAAACCGCGGACGTCATCCAGCGTATAGGAGGCAAGCTGTTCCTGGGTCGGGAGCAGGTGCCCGAAGGGATGTCCCGGATAGAGCATTTCGTAGAGTGCCTGCGAGGCCGTCGATCCCGGATCAGACTGCGCGACAGCGACGCCACGCTGCAGGTTTGCGATGATCCGCGGCAACTGCTCCGCCGGGAAGATCGGGTCACGCAGCACCGTCGCCACCAGACCGGCGGCCTCGGTCGCGTGCTCGGACAGTACCGACACGCCAACCGTGCTCTGCTCGCTGCCAGCGCCGACGAACAGCTCTCCGCCCATCTCAGCAGACATCCGCGCGATATCAGCAGAGCTGTAGCGGCCCGCGCCTTCCTTGAGCATCTCGGTGGTCAGATCCGCGAGCCAGGTGGAGTCGCCGTCGTCGATGTTTCCGGTGCGCACGACCGCAAGCAGCGTCACCTTGGGCACGATGCCGTAGTCGATGAAGGTGATCCTGAGTCCGTTGTCCAGCGCAACGGTCTCGCTGCCCGGCAAGGTGAAGTCGTGAGGCTGGCCAAGTGGCGGGGGCGCCTCGCCGGCCGGGGCTGCCTGCCAGGCCACGACGGCGAGCAAGATCGCCACGGCTGCTTGTCTCATGGCCTGGACTCCTCTGCCGCGCCGGGATCGAGCACCAGCACCGTCCGGTTGCTGGCCCGCAGGTACTCGCGGGCGACCTGCTGGACCATTTCGGGGGTTACCCCGCGAAACTCCGCTTCGATCTGGTTGATGCGATCCGGGTCGTCGTCGAACAGCGCGAACGACGCCAGCAGGTCGACCAGCCCGAAACGCGTACTGGAACCGGCAAGGTCGTAGAGCGACGCGCGGATCTTGGTCAGCGCCCGTCGCATGTCTGCGGGATCGGGCAGGGCGTCCTGCAGCCGGCCGGTCAGCTCGTCGAACTGGCCGATGATTTCGTCGGGATTTACGGAGGCGTCGTGGATCAGGTAGGCCATCCACAGCATGGGGCCGTCATAATTGAACATGTTGCCGAGCAGGTTGATGCCGCCCGAAACCGAGCTGGCGAAGCCTTTCTCCTGAACCAGCCGCTGCCACATCGCGCTGTCCTCGCCCTGTAACAGCATTTCGTCGATCAGCCCGAATGCATAGTGCTCGGGCGTGCCGCGTGGCGGTACGTGCCAGGCCAGCGCCAGGGCCGGCCGCGGCGCGAGTGGATCTGTTTCGACATGGCTCTTGCCGGACTCCTGGCGAGGCTCCGAGATGTCGGGCAAGGGCGGTACGTCGCGCGCGGGAATGGAGCCAAAGTACTTTTCGATCCAGCTGCGGGCCACGCCACTATCAAAGTCCCCGGCCACGACCAGCACCGCGTTACCGGGCGCGTAGTGCTTGTGAAAGAAGTCCTCCGCCTCACCGACGGTTGCGGCATCGATGTCCCCTAGGTCGCCATAGAAATTGTGGGCGTTGAACCAGTTCTCATTGGCGTACTGCGGCATCGACAGCCAGGGGAATCCGCCGTAGGGCCGGTTCAGCACATTGCCACGGACCTCGTTCTTCACCACGTCCTGCTGGTTGGCGAGACTGTCGGGGGTGATCGCCAGGCCACGCATGCGGTCGGCCTCGGCCCAGAGGACGGTTTCCAGCGTGTGTGCCGGGACCACCTCGAAGTAGTTGGTGAAGTCGAAGCGGGTCGAGCCGTTCAGCACGCCGCCGTTACTTTCGATCAGACGGTTGAATGCGCCCTTCCCGAGGTTGACCGAACCCTGGAACATCAGGTGCTCGAACAGGTGCGCGAATCCCGTTCTTCCCTTCGGCTCGTTGCGAAAGCCGATGCGGTAATAGACGCCGATCGTGACCGTCGGCGCGGTCGCATCCCAAGACATCACTACCCGGAGGCCGTTGTCGAGCTTGAAGTACTCGACCGGAACCTGGAAGCCGGCGTGTTCAGCGGTCGAAGCGGGCAGTGCCGACCCGGCGGGGCTGTGCGTCACGACCGGGGCACGCGGCGCCGTCGCACAACCGCTGAGCAGGAACATCGTGGCAGCGACCAGAGCAGCTGCCCCGGTTATCGGCATGGTCGGCATTGATCGGCCCCTCAATGGGAGAGCCGCGGATTATACGTCCGTCGCGGCAGGTTGTTGCTGGCGGCGGCCGATCTACTTCGGTTGCATGCGGATCGCTCCGTCGAGACGGATCGTTTCACCGTTCAGCATCGCGTTGCCGTAGATTGCGGCCACCAGTCCGGCAAATTCGTCTGGCCGTCCAAGCCGCGGCGGGAAGGGCACCTGCGTGCCCAGTGAATCCTGTGCATCCTGCGGCAAGCCGGCCAGCATGGGCGTCATGAAGACTCCGGGCGCGATCGCCATTACCCGGATGCCGAAGCGGGCGAGTTCGCGTGCCATGGGTAGCACCATGCCGACGACCGCCGCCTTGGAGGCGGAGTAGGCGACCTGACCGATCTGTCCCTCGTAGGCGGCGACGGATGCGGTATGGACGATGACGCCGCGTTCGCCGCCGGTCTCGGGTTCGTTGTGCTGCATCAGATCGGCGGCGACGCGGCCGAGGTTGAAGGTGCCGACGACGTTGATGGTGAGCACGCGCCTGAACAGGTCGGCACTCAGCGGCCCGTGGCGGCCGAGCAGCTTGCCTGGCGTGGCGATGCCTGCGCAGGAGACGGCCAGCGTCAGGCCGCTCATTCGTTCGGCCGCGGATCTGACGGCCGCTTCGACAGCAGCTTCATCTGTTACGTCGCATCGAGTGAATGCCGCGGGGCTGCCTAGCGCTGCGGCCGCTGCATAACCGGCTTCCTTCTGGATGTCCAGCAAGGTGACCTGGCCGCCGGCATCGACGATGCAGCGAGCTACGGCCAGGCCGAGTCCGCTCGCTCCGCCCGTGACGACTGCGCGCGCACTGCCGAGATTCATCAGCGTCTCCCTATCGTTACCAGCTTCTACAGGCGCAGCCCGCCATCGATTTCGACCACGCGCCCGCTGAAAAAGTCATTTTCCGCAATGTAGATCGCGGTATGGGCAACTTCGTCGGGCTGACCCAGACGCTTGAGCGGCACCGGCGCCGTCACCTTTTCAAGCACCTCGGGCTTCATCGAAGTAAGGATCTCGGTGGCGCAGAATCCCGGCGCGATGGCGCCGGTGCGGATGCCATGGCGCGCCAATTCCTTCGACCAGACTACGGTCATGGCGGCAACGCCGGCCTTGGCCGCGGAGTAGTTGGTCTGCCCCATGTTGCCATCGCGCGAGATTGACGTGATGTTGATGATAACGCCGCCGCTACCAAGCTTGATCATGCGCTCGGCTGCCTCACGCGCTCCCAGGAAGACGCCGGTCAGGTCGACCGCGATGACGGCGTTCCATTGTTCCATGCTCATCTTGGAGACCACCTGGCCGTCCTTGGCCTTGACCAGCAGGCCGTCCTTGGTGATGCCAGCGTTGTTGATCATCACGTCGAGGCGGCCAAAATCGCGCACTACGGCGTCCAGCGAGCGAATGACGTCAGCTTCCTGGGCCACGTTGGTGATGTACCCGCAGGCGCGGATTCCCTTGTCGGCCAATAGCGCACGGGTTTCGTCGAGATCCTCCTGGTTGAGGTCCAGCAGCGCGACGTGCCCGCCCTTGGCGGCGAACGCGAGGGCCATTGCGCGCCCGAGTCCGCGACCGCCGCCAGTGATCGCTATTACCTTGTCCTTGATGAGCATTGGTTGAGCCCCTTGTTCTGACGTTTCATCCCAGCCGCGAAACTGGCCAGCCCCGGACGCAGGGCTCGGAGCACTACCGGTCGTTCCGCGGGCCCCGTGGCTGTTGCGGCTGCAAAAAAATATGCCAACAAGCCAATAACGGCGGCACGTTAGCGCGTATTGCGCTGCAACACAATTAGGGAGAAACGGGTCGCCGAAAACAGGACTTGGTGCGGCAGGATGGGTCGGCGTAGCCCGCACCTCAAGTAGCGCTGGTTTCCGCTGGAAAGGGGAGGCGCCTCAGTGCGGAGTAATCTCGAACAACACGGCGTCGGCGTCCACCAGGTCACCCTCCGCGACGCGCAAGCGGTCGACCCGACCGGCGCGGGCGGCACGGATGGTGTGCTGCATCTTCATGCCTTCGACCACGGCGAGCGCGTCGCCCGCCGCCACCTCCTGGCCCATGGACACGTGCAACGCGACGACCCTGCCCGGGAGCGGAGATGCGGGATGCGTGTCGGCTTCGTCCGGTCCGGTTTCGAAGGGCCAGGGGTGAACCAGCTCGATCTCATGAGTCAGCTCCTCGGTCACGACCAGCCGGCGGCCAAAACCGACGACCGTCAGCTCGGCGTTCACCGTCGGACCGGACACCGTCACCGCATCGTGCTCGCCAGTCATGACAACTGCGCCGGCCTCAAGTCCATCGCCGGTGACATCGATCCTGTCGCCTTGCCGGCGCGCCCGGATGCGCAGGAAATCGGGCGTGGCCAGGCCGATTGTGCTTCCGCCGAGTGCACCCGTCCGCCAGCCGTCGGCGCCAGTCCACGGCGACCCTGCCGGATGGATGCTGCGCGACGCATCGGCCATCGATTCCAGCGCGTAGCGTGCGCTCGCGAGCAGCGCAGCTTTGCCCGGAGGTCCGGCGGGCCTGAGGAGGTCTTCAATGTGCCGGTCGAGGTAGCCGGTGTCCATGGCGCCTGCGGCGAAATCCGGGTGGGCAACGATGCGACGCAATAGCGCGAGATTGGTGGCGGGCCCGAATACGGCGGTTCGCGCCAGCGACCGCTGCATCCGCCCGATTGCGCCAATCCGGTTGGCGTCCGTGGCGATCGCCTTGGCGATCATCGGGTCGTAGTGCACTTCGACAACGTCGCCGTCGTCGACACCACGATCGACGCGCCAGCTGCCGTCCTCGGGCGGGAAGGCGAATCTCTGGACGAGGCCGACCGCCGGCAGGAAGCCACGCTGGGGATCCTCGCTGTAGATTCGCGCCTCGATGGCGTGACCGGATTGGGCAAGCTGCTCCTGTCGCCGCGGCAACGGTTGGCCGGCGGCGACGGCCAGCTGCCACTCCACCAGGTCGAGGCCGGTCACCGCCTCGGTCACCGGATGTTCGACCTGCAGCCGTGTGTTCATCTCCAGGAAATAGAAGTCCCGATCGGGACCGACGATGAATTCAACCGTGCCCGCATTGACGTAGCCAACCGAGGTGGCAACGCGGACAGCGGCGGCAGTCATGCGTTCACGCAGTTCGGGTGTGACGAAAGGTGACGGCGACTCCTCGATGATCTTCTGGTAGCGCCGCTGGATCGAACACTCGCGCTCGAACAGGTGTACGCAGGATCCGTGGCTGTCGCCAAATACCTGGACTTCGATGTGACGTGGGCGATCGACATAGCGCTCCAGCAGGATGCGGCTGTCGCGAAATGAAGTGGCAGCCTCGCTGCCAGCCGCCGCGACCGCATCGGCCAGTTCTGCGATCGAACGAACGACGCGCATGCCCTTGCCGCCGCCTCCCGCTACCGCCTTGACCAGCAGTGGAAAGCCGATGCGCCGGGCCTCGCGCGCGAGTGTAGCCGGTGTCGTGTCGTCGCCGTGATAGCCGGGAACGACCGGCACGCCGGCGGCCTCCGCCAGCGACTTTGCCTCGTGCTTGAGGCCCATGCGCCGGATCGTGTCCGGCGTCGGCCCGATGAACTCTATGCCCGCCCCGGCGCAGGCCGCGGCGAATTCGCGGTTCTCGGACAGGAAGCCGTAGCCGGGATGGACCGCCTCGGCCCCGCTTACCTGCGCTACCTGGATGATCTTCGCAACGTCCAGATAAGACTGGCTCGCCGGGGCCGGGCCGACGAGATGAGCCTCGTCGGCGAGGCGGACGTGCCGTGCGTGCCGGTCGGCCTCGGAAAAGACAGCGATCGTGTGTATACCAAGTCGCTTGCAGGTGGCGATGACACGGCAGGCGATCTCGCCGCGGTTCGCGATCAGGATGCGCCGGAACATGTCAGGTCTTCCTCCAGGATGGTGCGCGCCTGTCGAGGAACGCCGCCAGCCCCTCGCGGCCTTCGTCGGCGGAGCGCAGGCGCGCGATCCAGCGGGCCGTATCTGCCCGGAGTTGCGCGTCGGCGGCGTCGGTTCGGCCGGCGATGCGGCGTAGCAGTAGTTTGGCTTCGGCCTGTGCGCCTGGCGCGCCGAGCAGCAGGTTGGAGGTGATCCCGGAAATGGTGAGGTCGAGTTGCTCGGCAGCCACGACCCCGTGCAGCAGGCCGATGCGCTCGGCTGTTGCCGCGGAGATGCGTTCACCGGTGAGGCAGTAGCGCTGCGCCTGACGTAGTCCGATCGCCCGTACGATATACGGAGAGATCATCGCCGGGACGATACCGAGGCGGACTTCGGTCAACGCGAATACGGCCGTTTCTGCTGCGACCGCGATGTCGCAGGCGGCGATCAGGCCAAGTGCACCGCCGAAGGCGTTTCCCTGGACGCGCGCAATCGTCGGCTTGGGCAGGCCCTCGAGCCGGGCGAGCAGGTCCGCCAGCCTGGCCGCGTCACGCTCGTTGTCCGCGGGCGCCGCCTTGCCGGCAAGGCGCATTTCATCGATATCTGCGCCGGCGCAGAAAGTAGCGCCCTCGCTGGCCATGACGACCAGCCGCGTTCGCTCGTCGGCAGCGACAGCAGCCAGTGCCGCCAACAGCGAGTCGATGAGCGCCGCTGACAGCGCGTTGTGCTTCTCAGGGCGGTTCATGACGAGGGTCGCGACGCCGCGATCGTCAAGCCCTACCCGAACCAGCTGGGAGTCATCACTCATGGCCGCACCTGATATGCCTACATCCGGAAGATGCCGTAACGTTCTGGCTCCGGCGCCGGGCCGCGCGCGGCGGTGGCCAGCGCCAGTGCCAGGATTCGTCGTGTATCGAGCGGATCGATTACGCCGTCGTCCCACAGCCGCGCCGTCGCGTAGTAGGGATGCCCCTGCGATTCGTACTGATCGCGAATACCTTCGATAAATGCCTGCTGTTCCGCCTCCGGCCAGTTGCCGCCGCGGGCTTCCACGCCATCGCGCCTGACCGTCGCCAGCACGTTTGCGGCCTGCTCGCCGCCCATGACCGAGATCCGCGCATTGGGCCAGCTCCACAGGAAACGGCCGCCATAGGCGCGTCCGCACATGGCGTAGTTGCCGGCGCCGAAGGAGCCGCCGATGATCACGGTCAGCTTCGGCACGGTGGAGCACGCGACCGCAGTGACCATCTTTGCCCCGTCGCGCGCAATGCCGGCGTTCTCGTAGCGCCGGCCGACCATGAAGCCGGTGATGTTCTGCAGGAACAGGAGCGGCGTACGGCGCCGACTGGCCAGCTGCACGAAGTGTGCTCCCTTCAGCGCCGATTCCGAGAACAGGATGCCGCTGTTGGCGACGATTGCGACCGGATAGCCCCACAGCCGGGCGAAGCCGCAGACCAGCGTCTTGCCGTAAAGCGCCTTGAACTCGTGGAACTCGGACCGATCGACGAGGCGACCGATTACTTCGCGCACGTCGTAGGGCTGCTTGAGGTCGCACGGCACAACGCCGTACAGGCCCTGTGGGTCCATTGCGGGCTCCTCAGGGGAGCGTTGCACGAGCCAGGGCGCCGGATCCGGGTCGAGCGCTGCCACGGCGCCACGCGCCAGTTCGAGTGCATGTGCGTCGTTGTCGGCAAGATGGTCGACGACCCCGGAGCTGCGCGCGTGCACGTCGCCGCCGCCGAGCGACTCGGCGTCGACGACTTCGCCGGTCGCCGCCTTTACCAGCGGCGGGCCGCCGAGGAAGATGGTTCCCTGGTTACGCACGATGATGCTCTCGTCGCACATGGCGGGTACGTAGGCGCCCCCCGCGGTGCAGGAACCCATCACCACCGCGACCTGCGGAATGCCGAGGGCCGACATGCGGGCCTGGTTGTAGAAGATCCGCCCGAAGTGCTCGCGATCCGGGAAGACCTCGTCCTGCATCGGCAGGAAGGCGCCGCCGGAATCGACCAGGTAGACGCAGGGCAGACGATTTTCCAGCGCGATTTCCTGCGCCCGCAGGTGCTTGCGCACGGTTATCGGGAAGTAGGTCCCGCCTTTCACGGTCGCGTCGTTCGCCACCACCATCACCGGCCGGCCGCCAACCTGGCCAATTCCGGTCACGATGCCTGCCGCTGGCGCGTCGCCGCCGTACAGGCCGTCGGCGGCCAGCGGCGCGACCTCGAGGAAGGGGCTCGCCGGGTCGAGCAGCGTCTCGATGCGGTCGCGCGGCAGCAGCTTGCCGCGGGCGGTGTGCTTGTCGCGCGCCTTGTCGTCGCCGCCGCGCGCGGTGCTCGCCAGGCGATAGCGCAGTTCGTCGACGAGACCGGACATGTGGGTCGCGTTCTCGAGGAAATCGGCAGCGCGGACGTTGGCCCGGGTTTGAAGCCTGGACATGACGGGTCTCCTGATATCCTGTCAGCCTGCGGCGCGCAGCAGTTCCCTGCCAATCAGCATGCGCCGGATTTCGTTGGTGCCGGCGCCGATGTCGTAGAGCTTGGCATCGCGCAACAGCCGTCCCGCCGGGAAGTCGTTGATATAGCCGTTGCCGCCAAGTGCCTGGATGGCTTCGATTCCGGCGCGGACGCCGCTCTCGGACGCCAGCATCAGGCAGGCGGCGGCGTCGAAGCGCGTGGTTCGGCCCGAGTCGCAGGCGCGAGCCACGGCGTAGGAGTAGGCACGGGCGGAATTGAAGGACGTATAGAGGTCCGCGAGCTTGGCCTGCATCAGCTGAAAGTCGCCGATCGGCTGGCCAAACTGCTTGCGATCACGCAGGTAGGGAACGACGAGGTCAAGCGCGGCACGCATGATGCCGAGCGGACCGCCGGACAGCACGACTCGTTCGTAGTCCAGTCCGCTCATCAGTACGCTGGCTCCGCCGCCGACTTCACCGAGCACATTGTCGGCCGGAACCAGGCAGTCGTTGAAGTTCAGCTCGCAAGTGTCGGAGCCACGCATGCCGAGCTTGTCCAGCTTCTGCGCGGTCGAGAACCCGGGCATGTCCTTTTCGACGATGAATGCCGTCACTGACTTGGGGCCGCTGCCGGGCTCCAGCGACGCGTATACGACCAGTGTTTCGGCTTCGGCGCCGTTGGTGATCCACATCTTGCTGCCGTTCAGCAGGTAGCCATCGCCGCTGGGTTCGGCGCGCGTGCGCATGGAGATGACGTCGGAGCCCGACCCGGCCTCGCTCATGGCCAGCGCACCAAGGTGTTGGCCGGAGACCAGTGCCGGCAGGTAGCGGCGCTTCTGATCGTCCGTGCCCCAGCGGCGGATCTGGTTGACGCAAAGGTTGGAGTGGGCGCCGTAGGACAGGCCCACGGACGCGGATGCGCGACTGACTTCCTCCATGGCAACAACGTGCTCCAGGTAGCCGTAGCCGAGACCCCCGAATTCTTCCTCGACCGTGATGCCGAGCAGGCCCATTTCGCCAAGCTCCGGCCATAGGTCACGTGGGAACTGGTTGCTGCGGTCGATCTCGCGGGCACGCGGCGCGATCCGCCGCTCGGCGAAGTGGCGCACGGCTTCCCGCAACTCTTCGGTCCGTTGGCCCAGTTCGAAACTGAATTCCAGGTCAAACATGAAGGAACCCCCCAGAAAAGTCCGGCTTGCAACTCGTATCATAATTGTCGGACAATCAGACAATCAAGCTGAGAGGGCGGAAATGTGATGTTCGAGCCCCTGGGCCACAACCCAGCCTACCTGCGCCTGTCCGAGGCCATCCGTGCCCGCATCCTCGAGCGACGCCTCAAGGACGGCGAGGCCCTGCCAACGGAAACCGAGCTGGCGAAGCAGTTCGGGGTCAACCGGTCGACCGTTCGCGAGGCGCTCAGGAACCTGCAGTCGGCGGGACTCATAGTCCGCCGCTCGGGAGGCAAGAAGCTGTTCGTGACGCGACCGACGGTGGAAGCGGTCGGCGGCGGCCTGCGCGAGGCACTGACGCTGCATGACGCGCGTTTCGCCGATGTGTGGGAGGCGCTGCTGTCACTCGAGCCCGATATCGCGGCCGCAGCGGCCCGGCGCCGGCAACCAGCGCAGCTGGAGACAATCCGGCGGATCGTCGACGATTTCGGTTACGAGCGCCGTCCAGCGCGCGCTGCCGTGGCGCTGGTTGGAGAATTTTTCCGCGCCGTCGGCACGGCGTCGGGCAACCCCGTATTCGTGATGGCGAACGAGCCGCTGGTTCAGCTGGTCGAGCCAAGCCTGGCGATCATCATCGACCGCTTGCCACAGGCGCGCCGGCGCATCGCGTCGGCGCAGCGGGCACTGATTAAGGCTATCGAGTGCCAGGACTGCGAAGCAGCGGCATCCTGGATGCGCCGTCACATCGAGGACTTCCGTCGCGGCTATGAGCAGGCGGACTTGCCGCTCGAGACGACCGTCGGCAGAGCGGCAAGCGGCGAAAACCAGGAAAACCGGGGACAGTTTACTTAATTCGATACCGCTGGTACGGGTCCGCCCCGAGTCGTCAGGAACGAATTAAGTAAACTGTCCCCGGTTTTTCCCGGTTGTTCACATCATCTCGATGGCCACCGCCGTGGCCTCGCCACCACCGATGCACAGCGCGGCAACACCGCGCTTCAGACCGCGCGCGGCGAGAGCGTGGATCAGGGTGGTGGTGATGCGGGCGCCGGTCGCGCCTATCGGATGTCCGAGCGCACAGGCGCCACCGTTGACGTTCACCTTGGCGTGATCGAGTCCGCAGTCGTGCATTGCAGCCATGGTCACGGCGGCGAATGCCTCGTTGATCTCGTAAAGGTCGACGTCCCCGGCCTTCCAGCCGGTCTTGGCCAGCACCTTCTTGATCGCGCCAACAGGCGCAGTGGTGAACCATTCTGGCGCGTGCGAGTTACTCGCATAGGTGATCAGGCGGGCGACCGGCTTCAGCCCCCTGGCCCTGGCCGCAGACTCGCGCATCATCACGACTGCTGACGCGCCATCGGAGATGGACGAAGAACTCGCCGCCGTAACGGTGCCGTCCTTGGTGAAGGCTGGGCGCATGGTCGGGATCTTCTTGATGTCGCATGCGAACGGTGTCTCGTCCTTGTCGACGATCACTTCGCCCTTGCGCGACTTGACCGTGACGGGAACGAGCTCGGCGGCAAAGGCTCCGGACTCGATGGCGCGCAGCGAACGCTGCACCGACTCAGTGGCGAACGCGTCCTGCATTTCGCGGGTGAAGCCATACTTGGCAGACGTGGCGTCGGCAAAGCAGCCCATCGCCTTGCCGTCGTAGGCGCTTTGCAGACCGTCATAGAACATGTGGTCGTAGATCTCGCCGTGGCCCATGCGATAGCCTCCGCGCGCCTTCAGCAGCAGGTAGGGGGCGTTGGTCATGGATTCCAGGCCGCCGGCCACGGCAATGTCGATGTCGCCGGTGCGCAGGCTGTCTGCGGCCATCATGATGGCCTTCATCGCCGAACCGCACAGCTTGTTGACCGTAGTGGCCGGTACCGTGTCCGGAATTCCCGCGCCGAGCGCGCTCTGCCGGGCCGGGCCCTGGCCGAGACCCGCGGGCAGCACGCAGCCCATGATGACTTCCTGGATATCGGCAGGTGCGAGCCCGCTGGACTCAACTGCGCCGCGGATGGCTGCAGTTCCGAGTTCCGTCGCCTTGACGCTGGCGAACGCGCCCTGGAAGCTGCCGACCGGCGTCCGCCTGGCCGACAGGATGACAATTGAATCCTGTGTCATGGTTATCTTTCCCGTGTATTGCAGCAGCTGTACCGCAGTCTAACCCGGCTGGATTTTGCTCTGCAAAATTTCCTGAGTCAGCCCGACCAAGGTCGACGCCGGCGGCTATCAGGCCGGTGTCCTGCGCGGTAGGAGCCCGACCTCGAACACCGCAACGAACTTGTCGGCTACCTGCGCCGGGGTCATGGGCTGGTTCTCGCGGTACCAATGCGCGATCCAGTTCAGAGCGCCAGCCATCGCGAAGGCGGTCATCTTGGTGTCGCAGGGCTCGATCGAGCCGTCGCGAATGCCCTCGTCAAGCAGTCGCCGCATGCCGCGATCGATTTCAGCCTTGAGCTTCTTGATATGGAGGCTGAGCTCGGGGCCGAGGTCCTGGTCTTCAGCGCGCACCATGCACCAGCCGAACTCCGAGGCGACGGCCTCGGCGTAGTGACGGACGACTTCGTCCAGGCGCTCGCGCCCGGGCCGGGGTGAGTGCTCGACCTCCCGCAGGCCGGCACGGATGCGCTCGAGGCCGGCCTGGAAGCACTCGAACAGGAGCTGCTCCTTGCTCTCGACATAGTAATAGACGGTCGGCTTGGACACGCCCAGAGCAGCGGCAATGTCGTCCAGCGACGCGTTGTGGAAGCCCTTGGCGTTGAACGCGCGCGCGGCGGCGCGGACGACAACTTCGCGCTTGAGTGAGTGGTTGCGGTGACGACGCGACGGCCATGTGGCTGACCCGCCTGGCGTGCTGGCTTGGGCAGTGCTGGGGCAGGTGAGTCGAGCCATGGGCGTTCTTCAGATTGGGTGGGGCCGACCAGCCGGCGCCAGCCTGCGGGGCCGGTGGTTGACGCCGGTGCGTGCTGGCAATCATACTGGCACACGAAACATTACTCAATAGTAAGTTTTTTGGAATAATTGTTATGAAACAATTAGGTAGGCTTGAGGGGCTAGCATGAACACAGGCCGCACCGGCAGGATTTCCGAGCCGAATCCCGAGGGGCAGGAGGCGGGCGTGCCGTTGCGCTTCATCAGCGCCGCTTCGCTGTTCGACGGTCACGATGCTGCCATCAACATCATTCGCAGGATCCTGCAGTCGCACGGTGCCGAGGTCGTTCACCTCGGCCACAACCGCAGCGTCGCCGACATCGTCCGCGCCGCGATCCAGGAAGATGCGGATGGCATCGCGGTAAGCAGCTACCAGGGTGGCCACAACGAATACTTCCGCTATATGGTCGACATGCTCAGGGGCCTCGGCGCCGAACACATACGGGTGGTGGTGGGCGGCGGCGGCACGATCGCGCCACAGGAGGTGGAGGGGCTCGAGGCCTACGGCATAGAGAAGATCTACACGCCTGACGACGGCCTGAGGCTCGGTCTCGAGGGCATGATCGACGACGTGTTCCGGCGCGTCCGCGCGTGGCAGCGACCCGCATTCAGGCTGGAAGCGCCCCGCGCCGGAGACAGCATGCAGATCGCCCGGACAATCTCCGTGCTCGAACGGGGCGACCCGGCCGAGACCAGCGAGATCCGCGGCGCGGCGGCGAAGACCCTCAATCGGCCGCCCGTAATCGGCATCACTGGCACCGGGGGCGCAGGCAAGTCCTCGCTGACCGACGAACTGTTGAGCCGGATCGTGCGCTTCTTTCCAGGGCGCAAGATCGCGGTGGTGGCGATGGACCCGACCCGGCGCCGCTCTGGCGGTGCGCTGCTCGGCGACCGGATCCGAATGAACGCGCTGGCCAGCGAGCAGGTATTCATGCGTTCGCTGGCAACCCGGCGCGCGCACCTCGCAACCAGCGCGGTGCTCACCGACACCATCCAGTTGCTCAAGTGGGCGGGTTTCGCGCTGATCGTGGTGGAGACAGCCGGCATCGGCCAGAGCGACACCGAGATCGTGGACATGGTGGACCTGTCGATCTATGTCATGACCAGCGAATACGGTGCAGCGAGCCAGCTGGAGAAGATCGACATGCTGGATTTTGCGGACTTCATCGTGCTGAACAAGTACGAGAAGCGCGGTGCCGAGGACGCGCTGCGTGACGTGCGCAAGCAGGTAGGACGCAATCGCAAGCTGTTCGGCGTTGCACCCGAGCAGTTGCCGGTCTACCCCACCATTGCCAGCCAGTTCAACGACCCGGGCGTGAACACGCTGTTTGCGGAAGTCTGCGCCCGTCTGGACAAGCAATGGGGCGGAGTAAGCACCTGGCGGCCAGAGGGGCTCGCGCCGCTGGGACTGCCCCGGCGGCAGGCGATCATCCCGGGCGAGCGCGTGCGTTACCTGGCCGAGATCGCCGCGAGCGGCCGGCGAGCACACCGGGCCGCGAAGGAATCGGCGGAGGCGGCCAGCCGCGCGCACGGCCTGCACCGCGCGCTCGAGGTCTTGTCCGACGCCAGGTTACCCAGGCCGCTCGATCGCTACGTGGAGGCAGACCTGTCTGTCGCCGACGAGAGCCTCGCCAGCCTGCGGCGCCACTACAATGAGGCACTCGACCGCATCGGAGCTGAAGGCATCGCATTGCTCAAGTCCTGGCCACGGCGGGCCAGGGACGCTACTGACGACGAATATTCCTACGAAGTTCGCGGCCGGGAGGTTCGCGGCTCGAACTATACGGAGACGCTTTCGCACCAGCGGGTCCCGAAGATCGCGATCCCGCGGCACCGTGACTGGGGCGACCTGCTCGACTTCCTGATGGTCGAGAGCCTGCCCGGATCCTATCCCTACACGGCCGGCATCTATCCCTACCGACGGGAGGATGAGGATCCGACCCGGATGTTCGCGGGTGAGGGCGCGCCAGAGCGCACCAACCGGCGCTTCCATTACCTGGCCGGCGGGCACAAGTCAGCGCGCCTGTCGACGGCCTTCGATTCGACCACACTCTATGGCGAGGACCCGGACGAGCGTCCCGACATCTACGGACGCATCGGCAACTCGGGCGTGTCGATCGCGTCGCTCGACGACATGAAGAAGCTCTACTCGGGTTTCGATCTCTGTTCGCCGACGACATCGGTGTCCATGACGATCAACGGCCCGGCGCCGATGATCCTGGCGATGTTCATGAACACTGCCATTGACCAGCGGGTCGAGCACTTCCTCAGGGAGAACGGGCGCTGGGAGGAGGCCGAGAGCAGGATCCATTCAATCTACGATGGGCGCGAGCGCCCTCGTTATCAGGGCGACTTGCCCGCGGGCAACGACGGCTTCGGGCTGGGCCTGCTCGGGGTGAGCGGGGACCAGCTGGTCGACGAGGCGACCTACGCGAGGCTCAAGGCGGAAGCGCTGGCCAGCGTACGTGGGACTGTCCAGGCCGATATCCTCAAGGAGGATCAGGCCCAGAACACCTGCATCTTTTCGACCGAGTTTGCGCTCAGGATGATGGGCGACGTACAGCAGTATTTCAGCGAGCAGGACGTCCGGAACTTCTACTCAGTTTCAATTTCCGGCTATCACATCGCGGAGGCCGGCGCGAATCCGATCAGCCAGCTGGCCTTCACGCTGGCCAACGGCTTTACGATCGTCGAGTACTACCTGGCCCGTGGCATGGAGATCGACGACTTTGCGCCGAACCTGTCGTTCTTCTTCTCAAATGGAATGGATCCCGAGTACGCGGTCATCGGACGGGTCGCGCGGCGCATCTGGGCGCGGGCGATGCGTGAGGTCTACCGGGCGTCGCCCCGCAGCCAGATGCTCAAGTACCACATCCAGACATCGGGCAGGTCGCTCCACGCCCAGGAGATCCAGTTCAACGATATCCGCACCACCTTGCAGGCGCTGTATGCGTTGTTCGACAGCTGCAACAGCCTGCATACCAACGCCTATGACGAGGCGCTCACGACGCCGACCGAGGAGAGTGTCCGACGGGCCGTGGCCATCCAGCTGATCATTGCCAGGGAGCTGGGACTCAACAAGAACCAGAATCCCTGGCAGGGCTCGTTCATGCTCGAGCAATTGACCGACATGGTGGAGGAGGCTGTCTATCGCGAATTCGAGAGCCTGTCCGAGCGCGGTGGGGTGCTGGGCGCCATGGAGACCATGTACCAGCGTGGCAAGATCCAGGAAGAGTCGCTCTACTACGAGCAAAGGAAGCACGACGGCAGCCTGCCGATCGTCGGCGTCAACACGTTCTTGCCGGACCGGCAGGGAGGCGAAGAGTCGCGGCCCGCAGAACTGATTCGCTCGACCGAGCAGGAAAAGCTCGACCAGGTGGCCGCGGTTCGCGCCTTCAATGCGGCGTGGGCCGACCGTCAGCCGGCGGCGCTGGCGCGCTTGCGGGACGTGGCGGCCTCGGGCGGCAATGTCTTCCAGGAACTGATGGAGGCTGTGAAGTTTTCCTCGCTCGGGCGCATCTCCAACGCGCTATACGCGGTCGGGGGACAGTACCGGCGGAACATGTGAACGGTGAGCCGCATGGCTCACCGCTGATGCTGTATCGTTCATTCTCCCACCAGATCAGGCTCTTCCAGGCGCGCCAGGATGCGGCGCCGCGTCTCGTCCCGGAGCCGCGCCGCACCGTTCGTTTCGCCGGGACCCGGTGGTGGCAACGGTTCGAGAATATCGAGAGACAGCGGTCCGCGGCGCGGCCACCAGCAATTGGCGGGCAGGATATGGCGCGCGCCGTGAATGACAACTGGAACGACCGGCATTCCCGCCTTGGCTGCAGTGACGAAGGCGCCGCTGTGAAAGCGGGCCAGGCCGGGCGTCTCGCTGAAGGTTCCCTCGGGAAAGAACGCCACCGAGTCTCCCTTGAAGGCGGCCTTGAGGATGCGCCGCGCATCCTTGGCGCTTTCCGCCTTGTCGTGGCGGTCCACGAACTCGTGGCCGAGGCGACGGAGCAGCCAGCCCGCCAGGGGTATGCCGACGACCTCCTTCTTGATGACGAAGCCGAATCGCGGGGGCAGCGCGGCGTACAGCAACGGGCCATCGAGGTAGCTCGCGTGATTGGCGACGACCACAGCCTGAGCGTCGGGCAGGTGCTGGTTACCGCGCACCTGGAAGGGCAGCCCGGAGACCGCGAAGAACAGCCTTGCGAGAGCGTGGGAGGCGTCACGGCGCAGCTTGACCGTCGGCAGCAACACTACGCATAGAACGGCGAGGATCAGCAGCGTAGCGAAGGCCAGCCCGACGTAGATTCCCCACGCGGAACGAAGCAAGTGACGAGGCATCAGCGACCGTTGGCCATAATCTGTGAACTGGTTCCGGTTATGTTAATGGTGACGACCAATTGTGAGACTGGTCACGCCTTACTGGGGGGGGCACACCCATACTGCGTCTGCATTCTGTAGCAAGGCCGGGGCTGGCGCCACAGGCGGCATCCCGGAAATGAAGGCAGCAAGAGGCGCGCGAAGGGCATGAGCTCAGCCATGAAATCCTCCACTTCCGTCAGGGCAGTCACGCTAGCCGCGGCCGAGGCCGCGGAAGATCCGGCTGATCCCGCGATCGGAAGATTCCTCGACGCGGTCTGGATGGAGCGGGGCCTGTCGCCCAACACCCTTGCCGCCTACCGCGCCGACCTGACGGCACTCGGGCGCTGGCTCGCGGCCCGCGGCGTGCAAATCACCCGGACTACCCGCAACGACTTGCTCGGCTTCATCGCCTGGCGGGTTGAGACCGGCGCGCGACCCAGGAGCACGGCGCGGCAGCTGTCGAGCTTCCGCCGCTTCTTCCGCTACCTGGTACGCGAAGGCATTCTGGTGGAAGACCCCACCGCGCAGATCGCCATGCCGAAGATCGGCAGGTCCCTGCCAAAGTCCCTCAGCGAGTCCGAGGTCGACTCGCTGCTTGCGGCGCCCGTCGTTTCCGACCCGCTGGGTCACCGGGACCGGGCCATGCTCGAGGTCCTTTACGCGACCGGCCTGAGGGTATCGGAGCTGGTCAATCTCCGGCAGAACCAGGTCAACCTGAACCAGGGCGTCATTCGCATTCTTGGCAAGGGCAACCGTGAGCGGCTGATCCCGCTGGGCGAGGAAGCCATGCGCTGGATCGCGGACTTCTCGTCCGGGCCGCGCGGCGAGATCCTGCTGGATCGCCAGACCGACTACCTGTTCCCGACCCGGCGTGGCGACCGCATGACACGTCAGGCCTTCTGGCACATCATCAAGCGCTACGCGGCGCGGGCCGAAATCTCCAAGGAACTGTCGCCGCACACCTTGCGCCACGCTTTCGCTACGCACCTGTTGAACCATGGCGCCGACCTGCGGGTGGTGCAGATGCTGCTCGGCCACAGCGACCTGTCGACGACCCAGATCTATACGCATGTCGCCCGGGAGCGCATGAAGGACCTGCACTCGCTGCACCATCCCCGCGGCTAATTCGGCCTCTGGTAGACTTCGCGGCCGGCGCGTGAACTGTCGCGTCAGCCTGCTGTCTGACCCATCATGCCCGCCGGGAGGTTGCCCACGATGCGTTTCTTGTCTTGTGCCGCGGCCGCGGTTGTCGTTGCGTCGCTGGTCGCGACCAGCGCTTGCGGCGCGGACTCCCCCAACAAGGACGTTCGCGCCAGGATCGCCGAGCGTCTTGACGTCCGGCCGGAAGACATCACCCCCTCACCGGTTCCGGGGCTGTACGAAGTCTCCTCCGGTTCCGAGGTCGGATACGTCTCCGAAGACGGGCGCTTCTATATAGATGGCGACGTCTACGACATGGAATCGCGCGCCAACCTCACGGAGGCCAGGCGGGCGGCCAGCCGTATTGCATTGCTGAAGGGCATCCGCGACGAGGATGCGATCGTGTTCGGGCCGAAAGACTACAAGTACACGGTCGATGTCTTCACCGATGTCGACTGTGCCTATTGCCGCAAGCTGCATGCGGAAATGTCTGAGCTCAACAAGCTGGGCGTGCGCGTCCGCTACCTGATGTATCCGCGTAATGGCCCGGGCAGTCCGGCGTGGAAGAAGGCTGAAGCGGTGATGTGCAGCGCCGATCGAAACGACGCCCTGACCCGCGCCAAGCGCGGCGAGGAAATCCAGGCGAAGTCCTGCGCGAGCCCGGTCGCCCGCCAGTATGAACTCGGCCGCGACCTTGGGATCCGCGGCACCCCCGGCATTTATACCGAAACCGGCGAGTATATTGCCGGCTACCTGCCGGCGGCGCGCCTGGTCGAGCACCTGAAGTCGCTCGGCGGCAAGGGCTGACCCGGGAAAATCCGTGTCCAGTGCAACCGGGCTGCCCGTGCAGGGCGGCCCTGTCCCGATCTAGGTGACCCGTTTCAGCGTTCCAGCTTGGACAACTTGCCTTCGACGCCCCTCCACTCGTCCGCGTCGGCGGGCGCCTCGCCCTTTTCCGTGATGACCGGCCACTGCTTGGCCAGCTCCGCGTTCAGCTGTATGAACTGCTCCTGGCCCTGCGGCAGTTCCTCCTCGGAGAAGATTGCCTCGATCGGGCATTCCGGTTCGCAAAGCGTGCAATCAATGCACTCGTCCGGGTCGATGACCAGGAAATTGGGCCCCTCATGGAAGCAGTCGACGGGACATACCTCCACGCAATCCATGTACTTGCACTTGATGCAGTTTTCGGTGACGACGAACGTCATCCTCGCGACTCCTAAAGCTCAGTAAATCGGCGGGCGGCCCGGCCCGCCGGGGGCGCTATCTTGCCACAGGCGCCCGGTCCTATCCCAGTTCCCGGTGCCGGGGCAGACGGCGGTCGATCGCCGTGAAATGCAGCGCATCGCGGCCCGCCTCGCGGTCATCGAGGTAACGCTCCAGCGCGAACTCGACGCTGGGGAAGGCGATTTCCCGCCAGGGAATCTCCTCTGGCCGATACAGACCGACCTCCAGGCTCTCGGCGCCCACGCCGAAGCGCGGCTGCGCCAGCCGCGCCCGGAACATCACGTGCACCTGGTGGGCATGCAGGACGTGAACGATCGCCAGCGGCGAGCCGATCTCCACCTCCGCGAGCGCCTCTTCCAGGGACTCGCGGGCGGCCCCCTGCTGCAAGGTCTCGTCGTTTTCCATGAACCCCGCCGGGATGGTCCAGAAGCCGAGGCGTGGCTCGATGGCACGGCGGCAGAGCAGGATCCGCCCGTCGTGCTCGGGAACGCAGCCTACGATGATCTTGGGGTTCTGGTAGTGAACCAATGCGCACGCGGCACATACATGCCTTGGCAGGTGGTCGCCCTCCGGAACCATGACGGCGACCGGCTGTCCACAGTTGGGGCAAAAGTTCATGCTTACATTGTCGGTGCCGCGGCGGCTGCTGCCAAGTGCGGTCCAGTCCGCCAATCGCCTATACTTCCGCGGCCGGCCGGGATGGCGGAATTGGTAGACGCAGTGGACTCAAAATCCACCGGTGGCAACATCGTGCGAGTTCGAGTCTCGCTCCCGGCACCAGTCCACTCGGGCGGCCCCGCCCTGCAGGAGCATCGGCGCAGTACAGCTGCCCCAGCTCGCTGCGACCATTTGTGCCGGCGACGCATCTAAGCATCCAGATGACGAGGTTCAGCGATATCCAGATCAGCGATGCCACGGTTGCTGCAGCCAGGCGTGGCGAAGCTCGCGCCTTGGAGCGTGTCTACCTCGAGTGTTCCACCGCGGTATACACCTTGATCCGGCGCCTGGTGCGGCGCGAGGCGGTCGCCGAGGACCTTCTGCAGGAGACCTTTGCCGACGTCATTCAGCACATCGGTTCCTTCGAGGGCCGGGCGCCGCTGCAGATGTGGATCCGCTCGATCGCCGTCCGCCGTAGCCTCATGTACCTGCGCTCACCTTGGCACCGGAGCCTGGAATGGCTCGAGCTCCGGCCTGAGGTCAGCCCCGTAACCCCGGGCGAGTCGGGCCGCGTAGATCATTGCACCGACCTCGAGCAGATGCTTGCGAGCCTGTCAGCCACTGCCAGGGCAGTGGTCTGGCTGCATGACGTGGAGGGCTACACCCACGAGGAGATTGCCGTGGCAATGGGCCGCACGGTGAGCTTTTCCAAATCGCAGCTGTCGCGGGCTCACTCGCGGCTGCGCAACGGGTTCGGAGGCGAAGCCCCCGGGCAGGCAGAGGAGGCGCCGGCATGCACGCCGATTTCCACGAGCTGAGCGAGATGGCTGCGGGCAGGCGCCAGCTAACCGCGCACGTGCGTGGCTGTACCGGTTGCCGCGCGGAGTTGTCGCGACTGGGTGCCGTTCGGGATGGATTGCGATCGCTCGCAGCCTTGCCAGCGCCTGTTACTGCCTGGGCAGGCACTCTCTCGACGCTTGAGCGCCGTAGCACGCCGGCCGCACCTGGACCAGCCGTCTATGCCATGGCGGCAACCCTGGTGTTGATGCTGGTGACGGCGATGCTGTTGGTTCGCCAGCCTGCCGGGGTCAGCGGTTCTGCCGCCGAGCCAGCGCCGCGGCCGCCGCTGGATGGCTTGGTCGCGCAGAACGCGAGACTCGAAGCCTACCTTGCGGGACTGCCCCAGCTGCGGACGACCAGGGTAGGTACCGCCTATACCGTGGCGGCGCTCGAAGACCGGCTGGCTTTCGTCGACGACAGGATTACCACCGTCTCGCTGGAACCCAATGCGCCCGAGATCGCCGAAGAACTCTGGCGCGAGCGGGTAACGCTGATGAATTCCCTGGTGCAGGTTCACTATGCGAATGCGGTGGCGTCACGCTGAACCTGAGCACCCCAAGACTCAAGGAGATTCGAGCATGAACAGGTCCATTGCAGGTGTGTTGATCGCTACGCTTGCCTGCGCTGCGGTCCCGGTCGCGACGGCGCAGGACCAGGAGCGTGAGACTGCCGAGGCGCAGCGGGTGGAGGCCGAGAAGGCGCTTGCCCAGGCCCAGCTCGAGCTCGAGGAAGCCGCGCGCCAGGTCGCCGAGCTTTCCATGCAGCTGCACGACCCGGACATCCAGCAGATCAGGCGGATAGAGATACGCGGATCCGATCGCGCGATGCTGGGAATCAACATCGGGAGTGCGGAACCGGGAACGGACGGGGTGCGAGTGATCAGCGTCAGCCCCGGTGGGCCGGCAGCGGAGGCGGGAGTGCAGGCAGGTGACCTGGTCGTCGCCATTGACGGCAGGAAGGTGAATTCCGGGCGAGACCTGATCAATAACATGCGCAGCGTCGAACCTGGCCAAAAAGTCGCGCTGGACCTGCGCCGCGCCGGCAAGCAGGTCACGCTCGCCGTGGTCGCGCGACCGGCCGCAGGCATGGTCTTCAGCGGTGAGCCGGGGATGGCCGGTCACGGGCTCCACGGCATGCCGCCCATGCCGCACTTTCTGGTCGGTCCCTGGGGTGATGCCGAACTGGTTGAGATGACGCCCGCCCTTGGCCGCTACTTCGGCACGGACAAGGGGTTGCTGTTGGTGAGGGCCCCGTCCGCGGTGGGCGCCGACCTCGAGGAGGGCGACGTGATCCTCTCGATCGGGGGACGCGAACCTCAAAATGCCGGCCATGCGCTGAGGATCCTGGGTTCCTACCAGCCGGGTGAGACGATTGATCTGCGGCTGCTCAGGCAGAAGCAGGAACGGACTGTGCGCATCACGGTGCCGGCGCGGCCCGCCATCAAGCACCACGTCATTGTTCCGCCGCCTCTCGCGCCACCGCAGGGGAGCTGATCGCGGCGTTGCTGTGATAATGTGCGCGGCCCATGCGCCGCGCCGACTTTCACTTTGAGCTGCCCGCGGAGCTGATCGCCCAGTCGCCGCTGCCCGAGCGATCGGCCAGCCGGCTGCTTGCCTGCGACGGCGCCAGCGGCGAACTGCGCGACCTGGGTTTTCGCGACCTGCCGCAGCTGCTCGCGCCCGGCGACCTGCTGGTCTTCAACGACACCAGGGTGCTGCCGGCACGGGTCCGGGGCCGCAAACCTACGGGCGGTGTGGTCGAAATCTTGCTCGAGCGCATCGTCGCTCCGCGGCGGTTTCTGGCGCAGGCGCGCTCCAGCAAGGGTTTTCGCCCGGGCAGCGTCGTCGAGCTGCCGGGCGCGCGGCGTGCGGTTGCCACCGGCCGAAGCGCGGACCTGCACGAGTTTGAACTCGATTGCGATGCAGCGGCGTTTTTCCAGGCGCACGGCGAGATACCGCTGCCGCCTTACATCGGGCGACCAGTCGCGCCCGCGGACAGCGAACGCTACCAGACCGTCTATGCGCGGAAGCCCGGTGCGGTCGCCGCACCGACCGCGGGACTGCACTTCGACGAGGAAATGTTGCGGGCGCTGCAGCAGTCCGGCATCGAGGCGGCCCAACTGACGTTGCACGTCGGCGCAGGGACCTTCCAGCCCGTCCGTGTGCAGGATCTCGCCGCGCATCGCATGCATCCGGAGCGGATCCAGGTGTGTGCCGCGACTGTCGCCGCGGTGGATGCGGTGCGACGCCGCGGCGGTCGCGTCGTTGCGGTTGGCACCACGGTGGTGCGCAGTCTCGAAGCCGCGGCGCTGGCCGGCAGGCTTGAGTCCTACGAGGGCGAAACGGATATATTCATCACCCCGGGGTTTCGCTTTCGTGTCGTGGACGCGTTGGTAACCAATTTCCATTTGCCGGAGTCGACACTGCTGATGCTGGTCAGCGCATTTGCGGGCCGGGAGCGTGTCCTCGCGGCCTACCGCCATGCGGTGGCGATGGGCTATCGCTTTTTCAGCTACGGCGATGCCATGTTCCTGACGCCGTCGACAGGGGTACTTGCACCGCGGAGGGCCAGTTGAAGTTCGAACTTTCGTCCGTCGACGGTGCAGCGCGCGCAGGCAGGCTGACGCTCGCCCGCGGCGTGGTCGAGACGCCGGCATTCATGCCCGTGGGTACCTACGGCACCGTCAAGGGCGTCACGCCGGCTGAGCTCGAGGCCTGTGGAGCCAGCATCATCCTGGGCAATACGTTTCACCTGATGCTGCGGCCGGGCACGGAGGTCATCCGGCGCCATGGCGGCCTGCACCAGTTCATGAGCTGGCGCAAGCCGCTGCTCACGGACTCGGGTGGCTTCCAGGTCTACAGCCTGGCGGAGATGCGCAAGTTGTCGGAGGAGGGCGTCCGGTTCCGCTCGCCGGTCGACGGCGCGGAGGTCTTTCTCTCGCCGGAGCGATCGATGGAGGTGCAGCGCGCGCTGGATTCCGACATCGCCATGGTATTCGACGAATGCACGCCTTATCCGGCCACGCTGGAACAGGCGCGCCAGTCGATGGAGCTGTCCTTGCGCTGGTCGGCGCGCAGCCGCGCCGCCTTTGACGCGCTGCCGGGTTGCGGGACGCTGTTTGGCATCGTCCAGGGGGGCATGTTTCCCGATCTGCGGCGGATGTCGCTCGACGGGCTCGAGCGAATCGGCTTCGACGGGCTGGCGCTCGGCGGATTGTCGGTAGGCGAACCGGAGGAGCAGCGCAACGAGGTGCTCGAGAACGTCGTTGCGTTGATGCCGGCGGGAAAACCCCGCTACCTCATGGGGGTGGGCCGTCCGGAGGACATCGTCGAGGCGGTCTACCGCGGCATCGACATGTTCGACTGCGTCATCCCGACTCGCCACGCCCGAAATGGCCATTTGTTCGTTGCCGACGGCGTCATCAATATCCGGAACGCCCGCCATGCTGACGATACCCGGCCGCTGGACGAGACCTGCGGTTGCTACACCTGCCGCAACTTCAGCCGGGCCTACCTGCGCCACCTCGACAAGTGCGGCGAGATGCTCGGCCCCCGGCTCGCGACCGTTCACAACCTGTTTTTCTACCTGCGACTGATGGCCGACCTGCGCGAGGCCGTCCAGGAAGGCCGTTTCGAGGGGTTTCGTCGGGATTTTCTGGCTCGCCGGCAGCTGCAGCCGTAGCCTGTGGCATAATTCGCCGCTGTTCAGCCGGGCGGCGCCGTCGCCGCTCCCCAGTTCCCGAGGACTATCATGGACCTGTTCATTTCTTCCGCCTGGGCACAGGATGCCGGCGCGGCCGGTTCCGGCGGTGCCTGGATGCAGCTGCTCCCGCTGGTGCTCATCTTTGTCGTGTTCTATTTCCTGCTCATCCGTCCGCAGACCAAGCGGGCCAAGGAGCACAAGGAAATGGTCAGCAAGCTGCAGTCGGGCGACGAAATCGTCACCAACGGCGGGATGCTGGGCAGGATCGCCGAGGTCGGCGACAACTTCATCACGCTGGAGATCGCCAACGGCGTATCCATCAAGGTCCAGAAGTTCCAGGTCTCCCAGCTGATGCCCAAGGGCACCATCAAGGGCGGTTGACGCGTCGCCGCCCAGGCGGCGTTCCACGATTGCGGGCGCGCGGAAACAGACCCGAGGTTCGTTGATGCACCAGTATCCGCTTTGGAAGAGCATGATCGTAGTTGCGGTCCTGCTCATCTCTATTGTCCTGGCCCTGCCGAATGTGTTCGGCGAGACGGCTGCGCTGCAGATGTCGCGCAAGGACCGTGCGGCGTTCACGAGCGCCGCCACAGGCGAGTTCGAGCAGCTGCTCGAGCGCGAGGGGATCGCCTACGAAGACGCCTACGCGGATGCCGATGGCCGCATGTGGATCCGTTTCGGGGATGTCGAAAAGCAGCTCGAGGCTCGCGACGCCATCCAGAAGGCCTACGAGGGCCAGTTTGCCGTCGCCACTACGTTTGCCTCGCGCGCGCCGCTTTGGCTGACCCGCCTCGGGCTAAAACCCATGAGCCTCGGTCTGGACCTGCGCGGCGGCATCTATCTCGTATACGAGGTGGACGTCGAGGGCGCGGTATCGCAGCTGACGCAGGTTCTGGAACGCGACCTTCGCAAGGTCATGCGCGACGCACGCATTCCCTATGACGAAATCGCCGCCGCCGGCCCCCAGTTGCGGCTCACGCTCAAGGATCCGGCACGGGCCGCCGAGGCCAAGGCGGCCATCAGCAAGTTTGATCCGCAGCTCAGCGTGCAGGACGGCGACCTGCCAGGGCAGGTGGTCGCGGTGCTGACCCCCGACCAGATCCGGCAGCGGCAGGACTTCGCCATCCAGCAGAACATCACGGCGCTCAACAATCGGGTAAACGCCCTGGGCGTCGCCGAGCCGGTCATCCAGCGCCAGGGACTCAACCGCATCGCGGTGCAGTTGCCCGGTATTCAGGATGCGGCCGAAGTGGTTCGCATGCTGGGCAAGGTGGCGACCCTCGAGTTCCGGCTGGTGGACACCGTCAACAGCCCGGCGGAGGCGCAGCGCACCGGTCGCGCACCGCTGGGGACGCGGCTGTACAAGGACCGGCAGGGAGGGCCAGTCCTGCTCAAGCGCGACGTGATCGCGACCGGCGAGCAGTTGATCGATGCCAGCTCCACGCTGGCCCAGGGCGAGCCGGCGGTGGACGTCGTGCTGGATGGCCGGGGCGGCGAGGAGATGCTGCGCACGACCCGTGAAAATCTGGGCAAGCCGATGGCCGTCGTGTTCATCGAGAAGGAGCGCGAACAGGTCGAGCGGGACGGCAAGAAGATCGTGGTCGACCGCTCCAGCGAGGAAGTCATCAGCGTCGCCACCATCCGCGGCGTGTTTTCCAACCGCTTCCAGATCACCGGATTGACGGTCGCCGAGGGCCAGGAACTGGCCAAGCTGCTGCGGGCAGGCGCGCTGGCGGCGCCGTTGTACATCGTCGAGCAGCGGCTGATCGGGCCGAGCCTCGGCCGCGACAACATCGAGCGCGGCTTCCGGGCGCTCAGTATCGGCATGTTGATCACGTTCGTGTTCATGGTGCTCTACTACAGGGTTTTCGGCATCGTCGCCGATACCATCCTGGTCGCCAACGTCGTGCTGATCACCGCGCTGCTGTCGCTGTTTGGCGCCGCGCTGACACTGCCGGGCATTGCCGGCATCGTGCTCACCGTCGGCATGGCGGTAGACGCGAATATCCTGATCTACGAGCGGATCCGCGAGGAACTCAGGAACGGCACTTCGCCCTGGGCGGCGATCCAGGGCGGCTTCGACCATGCGCTCTCCGCGATCATCGACGCCAATGTCACTACCCTGATTGCCGCGGTCATGCTGTTCGCCTTCGGCACGGGCCCGATACGGGGATTCGCCGTCGTGCTGTTCCTCGGCATCCTTACCTCGCTGTTTACGGCGCTGATGGGCAGCAGGGCACTGATACAGGTCATTTACGGCCGCCGCCGCCGCATTGAGCGGCTGGCAATCTGAGGAACCGCCAAATGGAGTTCTTCCACAAGGTCTCGCACTTCCGCTTCATGGAAAAGCGCCGGCTCTGGTACGCCTTTTCGGCGCTGATCATCATTGGCTCGATCGTCGCGGTCATGGTGCGGGGGCTCAACTTTGGCATCGACTTCACTGGCGGCGTGGTCATCGAGGCCGGCTACTCGGCTGCGGCCGACCTGGACGCCACGCGCGATGCGCTGACGGCCGCGGGCCTTGGCTCCGCGCAGGTGCAGACCTTCGGTACCGCGGACGACGTGCTGGTCCGGCTGCCGCCGGCGGAGGGCCAGGAGGCGATGACGCTGACGCAGAGGGCGACTGACGCGATAAAGTCAGTCGACCCAGGCGTGGAGATCCGGCGCACCGAGGCCATCGGGCCGCAAGTAGGCAAGGAACTGGCGGAGAAGGGCGCCACGGCGCTGTTGATGACGCTGCTGTTCATCGGCATATACGTCATCATGCGCTTCCAGTGGAAATTCTCCGTCGGCGCGACGCTGGCCGCGCTACACGATCCGTTCGTCGTTGTCGGCTTCTTCGCGGTTACGCAGATGACCTTCGACCTGAGCGTGCTGTCGGCGATACTCGCGGTGATCGGTTATTCGCTCAATGACACGGTGGTGGTGTTCGACCGCGTGCGCGAGCGGCTGCTGTCCATGCGCAAGGCCAAACCAATCGAGGTGATGGACACCGCCATCAATGAAACGCTGTCGCGCACCATCATGACTTCGGGCACGACCCTGATCGTGGTGCTGTCGCTGCTGCTGCTCGGTGGCGAGGCGCTGACCGGGTTCGCCACGGCGCTGGCCGTTGGCATCGTCGTCGGAACCTATTCATCGATCTACGTCGCTGGCGCAGCGGCACTCGATCTCGGGCTGTCGCAGCGTGACCTGATGCCCCCGGAAAAGAAGGAAGAAGCGGACGCGCTGCCCTGACGCGCAGACTGCAGAGTGATGATGGAACTGCTCACCGACCCTGCTGCGTGGCTGTCTTTTGCGACGTTGACGATCCTCGAGATCGTGCTCGGCATAGACAACATCATCTTTCTGTCCATCCTTTCGTCGAAACTGCCGTTGGAACAGCAGCCGCGGGCGCGCGTGCTGGGGCTGGGCTTTGCCATGTTGACCCGCATCGGCTTGCTGTTCTCGATCACCTGGTTGATTGGATTGACGGCGCCGCTGTTCACGGTCGGGTTCCTGGGGCAGGAGATATCCGGCCGCGACCTGATACTTTTTGTCGGCGGCCTGTTCCTGCTGGCGAAGAGCGTCAGCGAAATCCATGGGTCACTCGAAGGCGCGGAAGAAACGCGCCAGGTCAAGGCCGGGGCCAGCTTCGTGCTGGTGATCCTGCAGATCGGCATCCTGGACATCGTGTTTTCGCTGGATTCGGTGTTCACCGCAGTCGGCCTGGCCCAGCACCTCGAGATCATGGTGGCGGCCATCGTGATCGCGGTGGCAGTGATGATGTTCCTCGCAGGACCGATCAACGAGTTCATTGATCACCACCCGACCATCAAGATCCTGGCGCTGGCATTCCTGATCCTGGTGGGCGTTGCGCTGATCGGCGACGCTTTCGACGTGCACATACCCAAGGGCTATCTGTACTTCGCGATGGCGTTCTCGGTGGGCGTGGAAATGGTGAATATCCGCATGCGCCGCAAAGCGGCACCGGTGGAACTTCGCGGCCCCCACCTGGGCGACAGGAAGTCCGGGGCCTGAGCAAGTCTCGCCTGCCCAGCGCCGCGCGGAGACGGACCAGGTCAGCAGGCGAGTTCAGCCGGAAGGTGCGGCGCGATCGCCTCGATCAGTGCCTCGTAGACCTTCGGCGTCCCGGCAACGATGTGCCCGGCCTGTGAGTATTCCCGGCCTGCGAGCGTGCCAACCATGCCACCCGCCTCGGTGATGAGCAGGGTGCCGGCGGCCGTGTCCCATGGAGAAAGCCCGATCTCCCAGAAACCGTCCAGGCGGCCGGCCGCGACGTAGGCGAGGTCGAGCGCGGCCGATCCCGGTCTACGGACGCCAGCTGCGGCGCTCATCACGACTTCCAGCATGCCGAGATAGGGCTTCATGTACTTGACGTTGGCGCGGTAAGGGAAGCCGGTGCCGATCAGCGCGCCGTCGAGCGTGCGCCGGCGCGTCACGCGGATGCGGCGCCCTTCCAGCAGCGCGCCGGCGCCGCGCGTCGCAGTGAACAACTCGCTGCGGAGCGGATCGAACACCACGGCCACCTCCAGGCGGCCCTGGTGCTCGCAGGCGATGGAAACGGAGAATTGCGGAAAGCCGTGCAGGAAGTTGGTCGTACCGTCCAGCGGATCCACGATCCAGATGCACTCGGCGTCGCCCGGGCCCGAGCGCCCACTTTCCTCGGCCAGGAAACCATGGTGCGGGTAGGACTTGCGGATGATGGCAAGAATCTCGGCTTCGGCGGCCCGATCGACCTCCGAGACGAAATCGTTGCGACTCTTGGTGGACACGTCGAGGTTCGGGCCGCGATCGAGGTTGCGGACGATGAGGTCGCCGGCGCGCCTGGCGGCGCGGACCGCGATGGTTAGCAATGGATGCATGTCAATTTCCGCTTAAAGAACGGCGCCTGACGGACGGCTCCGCGGCGCAGGGGGCTAGAATACCAGCAAGCAGACGGAGCCGCGATGAACCCGCCGATCCGCATGGTCCTGGTTGAACCGAGCCACCCCGGAAACGTAGGTGCGGCCGCGCGCGCCATGAAGAACATGGGGCTCACGGAGCTGGTGCTCGTCAGGCCGAAGGAATTTCCGAGTCCCGAGGCGACGGTACGAGCCTCCGGGGCCATTGACTTGCTCGAGCGGGCGCGGGTGGTCGACTCGATAGCCGTGGCGATCGAAGGCTGCGGCTTCGTGCTCGGTACGAGCGCGCGGCCGCGCAGCGCAAACTGGACCGTTCTTGACCCGCGCGAGGCGGCCAGGCGAGCCATCGACGAAGCCGCGATTCGTCCGGTCGCGGTGCTGTTCGGCGGGGAGCGCAACGGCTTGTCCAACGAGGACCTCGCCGCATGCCACGCGCTGCTCAACGTGCCGTCCGATTCGGCCTACGAGTCGTTGAACCTGGCGCAGGCGGTGCAGATCGTGGCCTGGGAATTACGGATGGCGGCCGGCGCCGAGTTGCGCCGGCTGGCGCCGGAGGCGCCGGTGGCGACCCCGGAACAGGTCGCCAACCTGCACGCCCATCTCGCCTCCGTACTCGCGCAGATAGGCTTTACCGACCAGCGGAACATCGCCAACCTCGGGTTTCGGCTCGAACGGCTGCTGGCTCGCGCCGTGCCGGACGAAAAGGAAGTCCAGATCCTGCGTGGACTGTTGACCGCTGTGCAGCGCACGATCGCGCGGGACGCAGGGGGCTGAAGGATGCGCCGGGCAGTCTACCTGGACTATGCGGCAAGCTCCCCGCTTCATCCCGAGGTGGCGGCGGCCATGGCGATCTGCCTCGGGCCACAGGGGCCACACGCCAACCCGTCGGCGGGCCACGCCGAAGGTCGGCGTGCGGCCGAAGCCATCGAGCAGGCGCGTGCATCGGTCGCCGGGTTGATCGGCGCCAGGCCCGAATCGATCCTGTTCACCTCGGGCGCGACTGAAAGCGACAACCTCGCCATCCTGGGGGCCTGCCGGGCCAAAGCAAACCATGGCGGGCATGTGGTGACCTCGCGCGTTGAGCACCGCGCCGTGATCGACGCATTCCGGCAGCTGGAGCGCGAAGGCTTCCAGGTCAGTTGGCTGAAGCCGACGGCAGACGGCCGGATCGACCCGGCGCAGGTCGAGGCCGCCCTGCGACCCGAAACACTGCTGGTGTCGGTGATGCACGGCAACAATGAAACCGGTGTCATGAACGAAGTTGCCGCCATCGGCGCGATCTGTCGTGCACGAGAGGTGCTCCTGCACGTCGACGCTGCGCAGAGTGCCGGCCGCGTGCCGGTGGACGTCGCGGGCTGGAACGCCGACCTGGTCGCCTTTACCGCCCACAAGCTGGGAGGGCCAAAGGGGATCGGCGCGCTCTATGTCAGGCCGCTTCCGCGCCCGGTGCTGCAGCCCCTGCAGTTCGGCGGCGGACAGGAGCACGGGCTCAGGTCGGGAACCCTGGCCACCCACCAGGCGGTCGGTTTCGGCGTAGCATGCCGGATCGCGGCGGCCGACCTGATGACTGAGGCCACCAGAGTGCGCGCCCTGCGCGAGAAACTGTGGCGGCTGCTGCAGCCGGCCGCGCCATTGTGGCGAAACGGCGGCGGTGAACCATCCCTGCCCGGGATTCTGAACGTCGGCTTCGCCGGGATCGAGGGAGAAAGCCTGTTGCTCGATCTCGAAGGCGCGGTATGCGCCTCGAGTGGGTCCGCCTGCAATGCGGCGTCCGCAGAACCTTCCTACGTGCTGCGGGCGCTCGGTCTGTCCGACCTGGGATGCCAGGCCTCGCTCCGGCTCAGTGTCGGTCGCTTCACCGCTGAACGGGACGTCGATGAGGCAGCGGGAGCCATCCTGCACGCGCTCGAGCGCCTGCGCGGAATGGCTCCGCCCGGCGCGCTGGAGCGAGTCAGGTGACCGGGGTTGCCAGGTACTCGGAGGCGGTCCGACGGCTGTTTACGACTGCGCCGCGCAGCGGATTCCTGCCGGACGGGCCAGGCGCCCGCCGCCACGGGGAAGCGATGGCACTCGATCGCGCAGCCTGGGTGCGCTTCGACCTGCGGCTCCACGAGGGTCGAGTCGCCGATGCCCGCTTTCGCGCCTGGGGGTGCCCGCACCTGATCGCCGCCTGTGCCCTGGTCGCGGAACGCATGGTTGGCCAGACGCCTGCGGAGGCTGTAGTACTCGATCCCGTGGCGCTGGCTCGCGAACTGGCGGCGCCGCCCGAGAAACTGGGGCGATTCCTGGTTCTGGAGGACGCCCTGCACGGTCTCGCTGCAGGAATGCGCGAAGCACAGTAAAATGCCGGGAACTTCCGCCGCCACGGGAAATCCAGACTGCAGATGGCCATAACACTCACCAAGTCGGCAGCCGAACGGGTTCGTAATTTCATTGCGTCCCGCGGCCAGGGAGTCGGACTCCGGCTGGGCATCCGCAAGACTGGCTGTTCTGGCTATGCCTACGTAGTCAACTACGCAGACGAGATCGCGGCAGGCGACCGGGTGTTCGACAGCGAGGGTGTGAAGGTCGTGGTGGACGCCCAGAGCCTTTCGCTCATCGACGGCACGGAGATCGACTTCGTGCGCCACGGGCTGAGCGAGGCATTCCGCTTCCGCAATCCCAACGTCAAGGGCGAATGCGGCTGCGGCGAAAGCTTCAGCGTCTGATTTTTCCTTGGGGTACGGGTACTTCCGTGCTTTTCCGTCATTTGCCGGGGACCCGGGCTCAACGCTAGACTACCCTGTTTGAGGCAGCCGGTCGGGCCCCTCGCCGAGCGAGTGGGCGTCCGCCGGCTTTACGTTGTCAACCGCGAATATTCCCGAGGATCTCATGGCCGTAGAGCGCACCCTTTCCATCGTCAAGCCGGACGGAGTCGAGAAGAACCAGATCGGTGAGGTCTACCGCCGCTTCGAGCAGGCGGGTCTCGTGATCGTCGCCGCAAGGATGTTGCAGCTGAGCCCGACCCAGGCCGAGGGCTTCTACGCGGTGCACCGCGAGCGGCCGTTCTTCAGCGACCTGTGCGACTACATGACTTCAGGGCCCGTCATCGTGCAGGTGCTGGAAGGAGAGAACGCCGTGCTGCGGCACCGCGAGATCATGGGGGCGACCGATCCGAAGAAGGCCGCGCCGGGCACGATCCGCGCCGATCTCGCCACCAGCATCGAGGAGAACGTCGTGCATGGCTCTGACAGCGCCGAGAATGCGGCGCGCGAGATCGCGTATTTCTTCAGCGAGATCGAGCTCTGCCCGCGCACCCGCTGAGCGAACGACTGCAGTGAATCCAGCCGCCAACAACAAGATCAACCTGCTCGGGCTGTCGCGGCCAGAACTCGAGTCGTACGTCGTATCGCTGGGAGCAAAGCCCTTCCGGGCGCGGCAGCTGATGAAGTGGATGTATCGCAAGGGCGTGTCCGACTTCGGCAGCATGACCGACCTGGCACGGGATTTTCGCGCGAAGCTGGCCGATGCCGCCGATATACGGGTGCCGGAGATCGTTACCGCAACCGCCTCCGCCGATGGCACCCGCAAGTGGCTGCTGCGGGCCCCCGGGGCGACTGGCGCAGAGCAGGCAATAGAAACTGTGTTCATCCCGGAGCCCGGCCGAGGCACCCTGTGCATCTCGAGCCAGGTCGGCTGCGCTCTAGATTGTTCCTTCTGCTCGACCGCGCAGCAGGGATTCAACCGCAACCTGTCGGCGGCCGAGATCGTTGGCCAGGTGTGGCTGGCGAACCGGGAACTGGGAGCCGATCCCGATGGCCCTCGGGTGATTACCAACGTCGTGCTGATGGGTATGGGTGAGCCGCTTGCAAACTACCGGAACGTGGTGCCGGCGATGCGGGTCGTGATGGATGATCTCGGCTACGACCTGTCGCGGCGCCGTGTCACCTTGTCGACGTCCGGGCTGGTGCCGCAGCTCTACCGGTTGGCCGAGGACTGTAACGTCGCGCTGGCAGTCTCCCTGCACGCGCCGAACGACGCGTTGCGCAACGAGCTAGTGCCGATCAACCGGTTGCATCCCATTGCCGATCTGCTCGCGGCCTGCTGGCACTATCTCGAGCGCCAGAACGGCCGCAGCGTGACCTTCGAGTACGTCATGCTGGACGGGGTCAACGATCGCCCCGAGCATGCGCGGGAACTTGCGTGGCTTCTCAAGGGTCACGATGCGAAGGTGAACCTGATACCTTTCAACACGTTCCCGGGCACGCGCTACCGGCGCTCGCCGGAGCCGGTGATCGCCGGTTTTCGGGACCAGCTGATGCGCCA
>JAHEAZ010000016.1:26110-46818 GCA_024642505.1 Gammaproteobacteria bacterium | reverse complement strand
GTGGCCAGAAGCGTGGTGGCGGGGTCCCCCGACGAGCGAGTTTCGTTCTTCCGAGCGAGCGGGGATCCCCGGTCCCACGCAGGTATCCTGCGTCGCCATTCCCTAGCCTTTTCATAACGGATCCAGTCCCACTTCCCTCAGGGCCTGCGCGACCCAGATCAGCGGCAGGCCAATGAGCGCCGTCGGGTCGACCGACTCGATGCGTTCGAACAGGGCGATGCCAAGCCCTTCGCACTTGAAACCGCCGGCGCAGTCCAACGGTTGCTCGCGCTCGACGTAGCGCCGGACCTAGCCGGGGGAGAGCACCCGGAACTGGACCAGTGTCGTGTCGAGGTGGTCGAGGCTGCGCCCATCCGCGGCTCGCATGAGGCAAGCAGCAGTCAGGAACTCGACCCGGCGGCCGCTGGAGGCCAGCAGCTGGGCCTCGCAGCGGCGCGCGTCGAGCGGCTTGCCCAGCACTTGGCCCTCGCGGACGGCCAACTGGTCCGACCCCAGCACCCAGGCCTGCGGGTTTCTCGCGGCCACTGCCGATGCCTTGGCCCGTGCCAGGCGCAGCGCGCGCTCGCGTGGACTTTCGCCAGGCAGGGCTTCCTCGTCGGTTCCCGGTGCCTCCCTGGCGAAAGGCCGCCCCAGCCGCTCCAGCAGCTGGGCCCGGTAGCGGGAGGTCGAAGCCAGGATGAGCGAATCTTCCACGCGGATAGCACCATAGAAAACAATGATTTGCGCGCACACGCGCTTTGACAGCGGCGTCTGCGGTCACTATGATACCGCGCCCATGCCAGCGCTCCGTCCAGATCGAGTCGACGTAGACGTGCTGGCTGCCGAGGGCGCCAGCGTTGAGAGGCGTTACCGGCTCGACCAGCTGTCGCGATTGTCCGATCTTCTGGCGGGCCCGGGAGGCGAGGCGATCGCGCGATTCAGCTTCGCGCAGGTTGCCGGCAGCGTAGCGAGTTGCGAGTTGGCGGTCGAAGCGGTCGCCACGTTGAAGTGCCAGCGCTGCCTCGAGCCCTACGAGCAGCCGCTGGCATCGTGTGTCCGGCTGGCGTTCGTAGCCGGCGATGACGCTGCCCCGGTAGTGCCGGAGGGTTTCGAAGCCGTGCCCACCGACGACGGCAGGATCGACATCGATTCGCTGGTGGAGGACGAGTTGTTGCTGTCCATGCCGATCGTGCCACTGCACGGTGGCGGGACCCGGTGTGCCGAGACTGCGCGGCCTGCCGTGACGGAAACGTGCGACGAGCCGGAGCCAGAGACGCACCGGCCTTTCGCGCAGTTGCAGGATTTGTTGAAGCATTAGGACTGGAGAACTCAGATGCCCGTTCAGAAGAGCCGACGCACGCCGTCCACCCGTGGCATGCGCCGCGGTCATGACAAGCTGAAGACGCCCGCGCTGTCGAAGGATCCGACCACCGGCGAGACGCACGCGCGTCATCGCATCAGCCGCGACGGCTACTATCGCGGCAAGAAGGTGATCGAGACTCCGGACGAGGAAACCAAGGGCTGACGACCATCAGCGCCGGCCGTCAGGCCGGCAGCTGCCGCATGGCGAGACCCGCGCCGCGCGGTGGCTCATGCGCGATCGGCGGTAGTGTGCGTGCAGCGGGCCGAGGGAGTGGGCTGGCATGATGTACTCGCGCATGGCCGGAACCGGCAGCTATCTGCCAGAGAAGGTCGTAACCAACGCCGACCTCGAGAAGACGGTCGACACGACGGACGAGTGGATACGCAGCCGCACGGGTATCGAGCGCAGGCACATTGCCGCCGACGACGAGACCAGTTCCTCGCTGGCCGAGCATGCCGCGCGGCGCGCACTTCGCTCGGCTGGTCTGACCGTGGACGATGTCGATTTCATCGTAGTCGGCACCACCACCCCGGACCGGATCTTCCCCAACACAGGTACGCTGCTCCAGGAGCGCCTCGGCATCCACGGCTGCCCGTCCTTTGCGCTGGAGACCGCGTGTAGCGGATTCATCTACGCGCTGTCGGTGGCCGACAAGTACGTGCGTCTTGGCGAAGCCAAGTGCGCGCTGGTGGTCGGGGTCGAATGCCTCAGCCGGATCACCGACTGGTCCGACCGCGGCACCTGCGTGCTGTTCGGAGACGGCGCCGGCGCAGTGGTGCTGACGCCGTCGGTCGAGGCCGGCATCATCAACACTCACCTGCACTCCGACGGGCGCTACAAGGATCTGCTGTATTACCCCTACGGCGTCTCGGACGGCTTCGACAAGCTGAAGGCCGGTGCGCCCGCTGGCATCACCATGCAGGGCAACGACGTTTTCAAGGTGGCGGTCCGCACCTTGTCGAGGCTTGTCGACGAGACACTTGCCAAGAATGGTATCGACAAGCACCAGATCGACTGGCTGGTGCCGCACCAGGCCAACCTGCGCATCATCAGGTCCGCGGCCGAGAAGCTGGACATGCCGATGGAAAAGGTGATCGTCACCGTGCAGGATCACGGCAACACCTCGGCCGCCTCGATTCCGCTGGCGCTCGACACAGCAGTCCGCGACGGTCGCATCCGCCGCGGCCAGTTGCTGCTGATGGAGACCTTTGGCGGAGGCTTCACCTGGGGTTCCGCGCTCGTCCGGTTCTGAGGAACCGGCGGCCCGGTCACACGGTCAGATGATTGATAGGTGCCCAGACAGCGGGCAGGGAGTCCGGATGCGTGTAGCCATGGTAGCCGCTTTGCTTGTGGCGTCGCTTTGCTCAGTCTCTGCGTGGGCAGACCGCTATCTGCTTGCGCCGGAGTCAGGCGACCTCATCGGCGAGGGCCAGTCGACCGAAGCACGGCACGAGGACACCCTGATCGACATCGCCCGCGAGCACGGGCTCGGTTACGAGGAAATCATCAACGCGAACCCCGGTGTGGATCCGTGGTTGCCGGGCGCGGGCGTTACCATCGAACTCGCCAAGCACCGGGTACTGCCGATGGCGAAGCGCGAAGGCATCGTCATCAATCTCCCCGAGCATCGGCTCTACTACTTCCCTCGGACGAAAGCAGGCGAGACGCCGGAAGTCTGGAGCTACCCGGTCAGCATTGGCAAGATGGACTGGCATACGCCGCTCGGCGCTACCCAGATCGTACAGAAGGTCAAGAACCCAAACTGGTATCCGCCCCAGTCGGTGCGCGATGAACACGCTGCCAAGGGCGACATCCTGCCGACGGTGGTTCCCGCCGGTCCCGACAATCCGCTTGGCCTGTTTGCCATGCGCCTCGGCATTCCGGGCGGCGCGTACCTGATTCATGGCACCAACCGCCCCGCCGGTGTCGGCATGCAGGTGACCCATGGCTGCATGCGCCTCTATCCCGAGGACATCGAGGAATTGTTCGGGATGGTGGCAGTCAACACCAAGGTGACCATCGTCAACCAGCCGTTCAAGCTCGGCTGGCAGGACGGCCGGCTCTGGGTCGAAGTTCACCCCACGCTGAAGGAAGATGTGGTTGAGCCGCCGACCCAGACCGACCTGACGCGCCTAGTGGTTGAGGCGACCCGGCAGAACATGGTTCCGGTTGACTGGGCCGCCGTGCAGCGGGCCTTTGACGAGGCGCGTGGCGTGCCGGTGGTCGTGTCGCTGGACGCGCAGTCCCTGGTCTCCGGCAACTAGCGGAACGGGCGCTGAGGCGGATCTCCTGGAGTGGATTCGTGCACTGCATTGAACCTCTCCAGGCGGCCTGATTGGATTTTTCGCCAACTTCGCGTTCCAACGGCCGGCTACTGAGGCTAGAATTGAGGTATTCCGCCGAGAGCGGTGTTTGTTGACAGTTGCAATAATGCAGTTACGGGAGAATGGATGATGAGAACTTGGGTGAAGGGAGCAGTGATCGCCATGCTGGTGATCCCAGGCGCCGCGATGGCGCAGAAGCCGGACATGACCTGCTATGACATTCGTTATAGCCTGGATTTCCTGAATGTGTATCCGAACGCACCGGCAATATGCGAGGAAGTCAAGGAGGTTGACGGCGTCAAGTACGCGAAGATGAACGCGACCGTTACCAAAACGGAGAAGGGCTATACCACCGTCGCTTTCAAGGACGTCTTCGGCAACAAGATTGACAAGCTGTCGCTCGAGGCTGTCGAGGGCTCCTCGGTGATGGTGGGTGACAAAGAGGTCGCCTGGAATGGTCTCAAGGTCGGCGACAAGCTGACTTTCTGGCTTCCGGAGCGCTCGATGCACGTCGTGGGACAGCCAGGACGTGGCAAGCCCGGCGCCCCGATCATCTTCAAGGCCGCCGCAGAGTGACCCACTCGACCCACGCAGTCGCCAGCGCCGGCATTTTGCTGGCGGTGACGGAAATGTGGTGAACACTCCGACCCGATTGCGTTGAAGCCCTGACGGGTTTTGCGCGACCAGACGGCCGCGCGGCATGCCGCGCGGCCGTTTTCTTTGGTGGCCGGACTGACAGCTCGCATGCCGATTACCGATGACATGTTTGTACTGGACAACGCGGCCTGTCGCGCCATCCATAGTGCGCGCCGTGACGCGTCAGCGAACGCCATAACGGTTCGCTTTCTGGATATCGAGTGACCCGCTCATCTGAGTAGCATTCGCGGTTCCTCGGAGCCGGGGCTTCGTTCCCGGCGAGCTGTCGCGCAGGTCGTACCGAATTCGGACCTGGCGATGTGACAATTCATCGAGGACCCTAGTTGCCGCACTGGCTGCCTGCGCAACCTGCGGCTGTCGCCCACTGCATCTGGGTAGGTAAATGTCATGGCGATTCGCGTATCAATCTATTCCATCGTAGTGGCCACTTTCGTGGTGGCGCTGCCGACAGCAGATCTTGCGGCAGAGCCGGTAGAGCGCTACCGCAGCTGGATCGAGGAGATGAAGTCGGATCCACGCGGACCTTTCGGTTCGGTCAAGTGGTTCTGCGAGGACGGCACGGTGCTGCCGCCGAAGGCTTATGCCTGTCAGCCGCATGGCGGCGGTCAGCAGCACGGCGAGTGGAGTGATCGCACGGCGGAATTGCGGTCGAAGGGTTATCTGATCGCGACGCTGCTGGCGGGAATGGATGCGAAGCGGGCCGTGCCGGCGCCTGAGTTTGCCACCCAGTACAGCCAGATGCTGGTTGAGCGCTACCTGATGTCAGCGGATGACGGCTGGATCATGCGCCGGGCGCTGTTCTACCGTGGCGCCATCCAGGAGGAAGACGAGCGTGCCGGTGGACGCGACCTGCTGGTTGAACTGGCATCGGCGCCCGAGTGGCTGGACGTTGGTTATCCCATGTTGCGCGCCGGGGTACGAATGTTGCCGCACGGCGAGGACTCGGCCTCCGTTCAGAAGGTTCGACAGGTCTCTGCCGGCCTTTCGGAACGCGACCCTGGGTTCCAGAAGCTGCGCGCCAAGATCCACGGCTCACCGGATGCCGGTGATGCGCAGCGCGTGCGCGACTACGCTGCCAGTGTCGTCAACCCGACACGCCGTGCCGAGTACGAAGCGCTGGCGGCGGAGATCGACGCCGTGTACCGCGGTGCACCGCTGTCCGAGGCGCTGCGCAAGTTCGCCGCGGGCAACGGCGCGGATCCGGCATTTCAGCAGGAACTTGGCGCGGCTGCGGGCCGCCTCGAGTCCGACCCCGACGCCGCCGGTACCTTCGGTCAGACGGCGGCGTTGCTTGCCCAGATCCGCGACTACTTGCCGCAGGCCCGCAACGGCGAGACCCGGATCCAGTTGCTGGACCTGAGCCTGCAGGTGGAATCCGCCCATTTCCGCGCCGGTGCGGAGCTGGCGCAGCAGGCGACACGACTGACCCGCAAGGAGCGCGCCGCGCTGCTGGCTGCCGCCGCCGAGGCTGCCTACGGGACGGGCCACCTGCGTGCACGCGAGTTCAGCGCCCTGCAACCGTCGCTCGCGGCGCTGTCGCGGGGTGGCTCGCTGCCGATTGCTGATTACCTCGAGGCGTTACGCTACCTTGGTCGCGCGCCGGGATGGTCCGCGCAGGGCTTGCGCTTCCACTTCCAGCCGGCGATGGACAAGCTCGCCGAGATCGAGCCCAGGGCCGAGCTGTTTGTCCAGGACCAGTTGCGCGGCAGCCCCATGCTGGCCTACTCGCGCATCATTGACACGCTGGCGCGCGATGCCGACCAGCAGGCCGGCATCAGCCACCGCCTGTTCGACCAGGACATCGGGGTGGGCTTCCGTGCCCTGAACCCGGGTCTCGCCCGCGGCACGCTTCATACCCAGCCAGACATGGCGAAAATCGGCAACTTCAGTCGCGATGGCATTTACCTGCTGCCCGAGACCGTGTCGGAACTGTCGCCCGTGGCCGGCATCCTGACCGCAGGTGAAGGCAACCCGCTGTCGCACGTACAGCTGCTGGCACGCAACCTCGGCATCCCGAACGTCGCGGTGGCGCCGTCGGCACTCGACCGGCTGCATGCATTCGACGGGCGCTCGGTCGTGATGGCCGTCAGCGCGGCGGGCGTCGTCGAGATCGAACCGGACGGCCCGGAATGGGATGCCTACTTCGATGTGCAGGGCGAGAGTGGCGACGTCGTGATCCGCCCGGATCTCGACAAGCTCGATCTCGCCGTGCGTAACTTCATCAGCCTCGATGACCTGCGCGCGGATGATTCCGGCCGTACCGTCGGACCCAAGGCTGCCAAGCTCGGCGAGCTGCGCCATGCCTTCCCGGAGAAGGTCGCCCCCGGCGTCGCCATTCCCTTTGGATTGTTCCGTGAAGTGGTGCTCGACCGTCCCTACAAGGCCAGTGGCAAGACCGTATTCGAGTGGATGGTGAGTGAATTCCGCCGCATCGAGGCGTTACCTGCGACGAGCCAGGATGCTGACTACGAGAAGCTGCGCGCCGAGATCTACTCCCTCATACGTGACACCGACCCGGGCCCGGCCTTTCGCCAGGCGCTCAGGCAGAACATGCAGCGGGTCTTCGGGACGGTGGACGGCGTGGGAGTGTTCATCCGCTCCGATACCAATGTGGAGGACCTGCCGGGATTTACCGGCGCAGGCCTCAACCTGACCGTGCCCAACGTCGTTGGCTTCGAGAACATCATCAGCAACCTCAAGGACGTCTGGGCCTCGCCCTACACGAAGCGCGCCTTCGCCTGGCGAAACTCGCACATGGACGGCCCCGAGCACGTCTACCCGGCCGTGCTGCTGCTGAAGACCGTTCCATCCGACAAGTCAGGCGTGATGATCACCGCGAACGTCGACGACGGCGACCGCAACATACTGTCGGTCGCGGTCAACGAGGGCGTCGGCGGCGCCGTCGAGGGGCAGGCTGCCGAGTCACTGCGCATCGACCGCCGCTCAGGTGACGTCAGGCTGCTCGCTATCGCCACCGCGCCGACGCGTCACGTGCCGCAGCCGAAGGGGGGCATCGCGGAATTGCCGGCGACCGGCGCCGAAACGCTGGTACAGCCGGGTGAGATCCGACAGCTGATCGAGATCTCCGGCGAGATTCCAAAGAAGTTCCCTCCCATCGTGGACGACCAAGGTCGACCGGCGCCGGCTGACATCGAGTTCGCCTTCGTCGATGCGAAGCTGCAGTTGCTGCAGATCCGTCCCTTCCTCGAGAGCAGCAAGGCCAAGGGCAGCGGTTACCTGATGGGCATGGACAAGGGCCTGGCCACCAGCCGTGGCAAGCCCGTGAACCTGGACGAGGTGCCGCGATGAAAGGCGTTTGCACTGCAGCGGCTGGCGTCCTGACTCTGTTGCTCTCCTCCCAGGCTGTGGGCTATCCCCTCGATGGCTATGCGGAAACGGGCATCCGCCGCGTCGAAGGCGCTCGGCTGGCCAACGAGGGGGTGATAAAGGACGGCAGGCAGCCGCCCGGTGCGCTACTTCTGACGTCCGCGGTAGACCTGAGACTCCTGCAGCATCGGGAGATGTCCCTGCCCTTGGCCGACCCGGCCTTCACGGCACAAATCGTCGGCATGCTGGGTGGCGAAGCCGACCGCTACGGCATCGCCGTGCTGGATCTTACCGATCCGGCTCATCCGCGCTACGCTGAGCACCGCGGCGACTACACCCAGAACGTCGGCAGCGTGGGCAAGCTGGTCGTCGCCACGGCACTGTTCCAGGCGCTGGCTGATACCTGGCCGAACGACACTGGGAAACGCCGCGAAGTGTTGCGCAACACGATGGTGACGGCCGACGCATTCGCGCACTGGGACCATCACACGATCCGCCTGTTCGATCCGACATCAAACACCCTGGTCCGGCGGCCGGTGCGCGACGGTGACACAGGTTCCCTGTGGGAGTGGCTGGACTGGATGCTGTCGGTCAGTTCGAACTCGGCGGCGGCGATGGTCATGCGCGAGGCGATGCTGCTCAGGCAGTTCGGCAGCCGGTATCCGCTGCCCGAGGATGAGATTCACCGCTTTTTCAGCGAGACGCCCCGCGCGGAGCTGACAGCGTTGTTCGAAAGGACATTCGTGGAGCCGTTGACGCGCAACGGGTTCGATACGGAAATGCTGCGCCAGGGCAGCTTCTTCACGGCTGAGGGCAAGCGTCTAGTGCAGGGTGCGGGGAACAGCTACGGCACTGCGCGCGAGTTGGCGCGCATGATGCTGCACATCGAGCAAGGCAAGCTGGTGGACGAGTGGTCAAGCCGGCAGGTCAAGCGGCTGATGTACATGACCGAGCGGCGGATCCGCTACGCTTCGTCACCGACGCTGGCCGACGCGGCTGTCTACTTCAAGTCAGGATCGCTCTACAAGTGCCAGGAGGAAGAGGGCTTCAACTGCGGTCCCTATCGCGGCAACGTACGCAACTACATGAACTCGGTGGTCATCGTCGAAAGCCCGGCAGCCGACCGTCGGTTGCATTACGTGGTGACCCTGATCTCAAACGTGCTCCGCAAGAACTCGGCGGCGACGCACCAGGAGATCGCGACCCGCATCCAGCGGCTGCTGGAAAACATGCATCCGCAGCCGGAGGCCGCCGAGTGAAAGGCGGCCGCGAAGTTCAGTGAGTGTCGGCGTGCGCGACTCTGGGAGTGCCCGGCCGGCTTTCAACCGGTACGACCAGGTCGTACAGGGGAGCGGCCAGCCTGGTGATCCACTCGCCGCCGCGCCGATCGTCGGCCAGGGCCACGAGCACCAGCTTGCGTCCGCCGGATTCGACCAGCGCGCCATCGGCGTGGTACTGCTTCCAGGTGCCGGACTTGCGGTAGATCTTCGCCTGCGGGCGGGACTCGAGGCCCTTGACCAGCTTGTGGCTGATGCCGGGGCTGCCAAGCGCGGCCTTCATCTGAGCTGTGCGCACGGCGTCAGCCAGTTGCCCGGCTTCGAGCAGGTAGAAAAAGCGCGCGACCTGCATCGCGGTGGCACCGTGCGACAGGTTGTGCAGCGGGTCGCGGTGAAAGGCAGTGCCGGAGGCATAGTCCTTGCCGACCCACAGGCCACCGTTGTGGGAAGGGTCGTAGAGCCGGATCTCCGGCGACTGCAGCAGCGCCAGCAGTTCCTCGCGCCCGACCCAGCCGAGCACTCGAGTCGCAGCATCATTGCTCGAGTAGCGGATCATGCGCTCCACGTCGTTCTGCAGATCCGTCGGCATTTCCAGCCCGAGCGTCTGCGCCCTGTGGAAGGCGCCGAACAGGATGGCGATCTTGGGCAGGCTGGCCGCGTACATCATCTCATCGCCATTGATGGCGGCGACACGCGGGGCCCGCAGGTCCGTGATATCGGCAACCGCGACCGCGAGGTGGCCGGCCCGCGCTTCGTCGAGCAGGTTCTGGCTGCGAAGCACCTGCTCGAGCCCGGCCTGCAATTCCGTGTCGTCGCAGTCCCACAACTCGGCCGGGTTCTGCACGACCGTCGCCGTGCGGTACGGCGCGGACGCATGCGGCATGGGCGCAGCCAGCGAGGCGGCGCAGGTGCACAGCAGCAGCAGTGGAAGACCTCTTTGGAGCGTCATGTGAGGCGTCAATGCTCTTGGGGGCGGACGAACAAGCTCGGCAGTGTACAGCGTCCGCGTTAGGGAGTGGACCCTAAGCTATTGTTCGTGATGCGGATTTCGCTGATATGGCGAGACAGGTCACGGTCCTGATGGGCGGTGGCGCTAAGTTCCGGTTGTGGCGAAAATACGCCAGCTGCGGCCGGGCCGGCCGGGTGCTAGACCCGCAGCGGTAGGGGCTGATGCGACTAGAGGGGGAAGCGACAGCGATGGAGACGGAGGTAAGGCTCATTCCATGGTGCCGCGGCGTGGCGGCCCGCGGCCTGGGCGCCGGACCTGTAGACCGTGTTGGGTACGTGCAACGCGGGCGGATTCGAGTGGCGCTCGTAGCCGGGCTCCTGCTTGCGGTTTCACAGGCCTGGGCGTCGTCGGACGTGCGCGGAAAGGCGACCAGGTTCACTTCACCGAACGGCGTCACGGAGAAATGCGTAGCGCTGGCTCACATGCCGGGTGGGCGCTACTCCGATGGCGACGCTGCGAAGGAAGCCGAGTTCTGCGCGATCGACTTCTACGGCGCAATGCATGCGCTGTGTCCAAAGGTTTTCAGCACCAGCCCCGGCACGCTTGTCTACGACCTCGCGAATGGCAGGCATGCGGGCAATCCCGCTGCCTTCGAACGCGAAGCATGCGGCATCGGGCTAAACAACACGGCGGCGACCGGGCAACCCGTTTCCTACAAAATGTCGGTCAACACTCGCGAGTCGAGTGCGACCTTCGCCAACTCGGCGTTGATCTACTATCACTTTGCCCGCTATTTCGACACGACGGCGCGGGTGCCGGTTGCGGTATTCCGCAGCATCGATCGCAGGGAGCACAATCGCCGTGTCAGTTCGCGCGGCACGGCCCTGTCGGCGGGACGGGCGGCACTGAAAATGAACCACGCCGCGTGGACGGCACTGCAAGCCGCCGAGCAGAACCCGTCGAGCTACCAGCCGACCGCGGAGTTGTTTACGCCGGACGGCCTGTTGTATGGCGTGATGCTGCATCCCTCGGGCAAGCGCTACAGTGAGGAAATCAACGGCACGCGGCAGTCCGGCTGGGGCGACGGCCAGAACCGGGATTTCCAGGAAACGGCGCCGTTTCGCGCGCTCCGCAGCGAGCAGCCGCTAGCGGCCGCGATCGAGGAGGGCAGGCGAATTGCGTTGCAGAACCCGAAGCTGGCCAAGGCCACGGGCAGCGACGCGACGCCGCAACAGATGGTCTTCTGGATGAGCGACCTGGTCGATATCACGCTGCTCGACTTCCTCTTCAGCCAGCAGGACCGCATCGGCAACATCGACTACCTGCCATACTGGCTCTGGGTCGACGAGGGCAGGTTGCAGTCGCGACCGGCCAGCGGCAGGACGGCGCCAGCCGATGTCGCTGCCTACAAGCCTGTCTATCTGAAGCGTACCGAGCTAGGCGACAATGATGCCGGCCTGCGCCTGACTTATACCAACTTCACCAAGCGTACCGGCATGCTCGAGAAGTTGCGTCACTACCGGGCCGGCGCGTACCAGCAGCTGATCCGGCTGGACCTGGACTTTAGGTCAACCGGTCCGCTGCACGAGTACGTGCGAACCACGTTTGGCCTCAGCGAGCGCGAGTTTGCGCAGGTGGTGGCCAACACCGTCGCTGCTGCAGCGATACTGCGCGACAGCTGCAAGGCGGGACATTTGCGTTTCGACGTCGAGCCCGAGGAATTCTTGCTGACTGGGCGCGTTGCGCCGAAGGACATCGATTGCGACGCGCCCTGATCGACTTCGCGCGCCGCTGGCGGCCGGCCGCCAGCGCAGCACTGTTGGCTGCACTGCTGCCAGTGACGGCGGCGCAGGCCGCCCTTCGCGTCGCTGTGATTTCCGACCTGAACAGTGCTTACGGTAGTACGACCTACACCCCGGCAGTCTCCATGGCGGTTCGCCATCTCGTCGAGCGGCGGCCGGGCCTGGTGATCAGCACCGGCGACATGGTGGCCGGCCAGCGTCTGCACCCGCCCCTGGCGCGTGACGCCGTAGTGTCCATGTGGGCGGCGTTCCACATGCTCGTGACTGACCCGCTCCGCGCTGCAGGAATTCCTTTCGCAGCGACGCCGGGTAACCACGACGCGTCTGCGTACGACCTCTTTTCGCTCGAGCGTGGGATCTACCGGGAACAGTGGCAGGACCGTTCGCAGGGGCTGCGCTTCGTCGATCGGGCCGACTATCCATTTCATTACGCCTTCGCCGTGGACGACGTGCTGTTCGTGTCCCTCGATGCCACGACGGTAGGGGCGCTCGACGAGACGCAGCGCCGCTGGCTCGACGGCCTGCTGGCGAAGGAGGGAAGCAGGTTCCGTCACCGGGTCGTTTTCAGCCACCTGCCGATCTACCCGCTAACCCAGGGCCGCGAGACCGAGGTGACGGCGGACCATGAGCTTGAGCGACTGCTGCAGCGGCACGGTGTCGAGTTGTACCTGAGCGGGCACCAGCACGCATTCTATCCGGGTTTTCACGCGGGAGTGCGCTACGTCGGCCAGGCTTGCCTGGGAGCGGGCGCGCGCAGGCTGATCGGCATGACGCGGGCGGCCGAGCGAGCGGTGACGTGGCTGGAATTCAGTGACGACGGCGTCAGCATTTCGGCGCTGGCGGGCCCGGCGCTGGACCGACCCATCGATCTCGCCTCGCTACCGCCGTCCATCCACTCGAAATACGGCACGCTGGTTCGTGACGACCTCCGGCCCGGCGTGAGCGCGCGCGCCGCTCCGACCGCCATCCACTGACACGAGGAAGCTGCCGCGTGAACGCCGTCGTCCAGCCAGGTCCCAGGAAGCTCTCGCTACTCGAGCGCGTGCTCAACATGTTCACCGAGGTGCGCGGCGGAGAGGGCACCACCGCGCTTGCGCTGGCATTCAATGTCTTCCTGATCCTGACGGCCTACTACATGATCAAGCCGGTCCGGGAGGCCCTGATCCTCTCGGTGCCCGGCGGCGCCGAACTCAAGAGTTATGCGGCGGCGGGGCAGGCATTGCTGCTGCTGGCGCTGGTGCCGGCCTATGGCTGGCTCGCGAGCCGTGTGCAGCGCATGCGCCTGATTGACACAGTCACGCTATTCTTCGCGGCCTGCCTGGTGGCGTTCTACCTGCTGATCATGGGCGGTGCCTCGGTGGCCGTCGCCTTCTTCCTGTGGGTCGGCATCTTCAATCTGATGGTGCCGGCGCAGTTCTGGGCCTTCGCGAACGACGTCTACAGCCCGGAAGCGGGCAAGCGGCTGTTCGTCCTGGTCGCGTTCGGCGCCTCCACGGGTGCAGTGTTTGGCAGCTTCCTTGCCGGCGAAATGATCCGCTACGTCGGCGTGTACCAGATGCTGTTGGCCGCATCCGGGCTGCTGGTCGCGACGCTGGTTCCCGGTCACTGGGTCAACCGGCGTGAGTTGCAGTCCTCTCGGCGACAGACAGACACGGCGACCTCGCAGGACGAACCGCTGGAGAAGGGAAACGCCTTTGGGTTCGTGTTCCGCAACCGATACCTGCTGCTGCTGGCGTTCATGCTGCTGTTCAACAACTGGGTGAATTCCAACGGCGAATATATCCTCGGACGCATCGTCAAGGACGCGGCCGTTGCTGCCGCCGTCGGCCAGCACGACCTTCACGTGGAGGAATTCATCGCGACCTTCTATGCCCGTTATTTCGGCGTCGTGAACCTGGTCGGCATGCTGCTGCAGCTGTTCGTGGTGTCGCGCGTGATTAAATACATTGGCGTACCGGTCGCCATCTGCCTGCTGCCGGCGATCACGCTTGGCAGCTACGCAACGATCGTGGCTCTGCCGGTACTCGGAGTGGTTCGCTGGGTGAAGACCGCGGAGAACGCCACCGACTACTCGTTGCAGAGCACCATCAAGCAGGTGTTGTACCTGCCCACGACGCGGACGGAGAAATACAAGGCCAAGCAGGCCATCGACACGTTCTTCGTACGTGCCGGCGACCTGTGCTCGGCCGGACTGGTGCTGGCCGGCACCCATCTGTTCCAGTTTGGCGTACGCGGCTTCGCAATTGCCACCATCGCGCTGTGCGGCGTCTGGCTGGCGCTGTCGGTCCGCCTCGGCCAGCGGTTCCGTGAGTTGGCGCCCGCCAGGGTGAAGGCTGCCGCATGAACAACCGTTCGCATGGTGCCCTGGCATGGTGGGGTCGGACCAGCCTAACCGTGCGCATCCTGGCCGGTCTCGCCGCCGGGATCCTTGTCGGGCTGTTTTTCGGCGAGGAGGTCACCATCCTGCAAGGACTGGCGCGGGCCTACATCGGCTTGATGCAGATGACCGTGCTGCCCTACCTCGTGGTGGCCCTGGTCCTGGGACTCGGGCGGCTGGGTCCCAGCGAGGCGCGCCGGCTGGCGAAGTACGGTGGCCTGACGCTACTGGCGTTCTGGGCGGTGACGCTGACGGTGATTGGCCTGATGCCGCTGACCTTTCCGGAGTACCAGTCGGCATTCTTCTTCAGCACCAGTCTGCTCGAGCCGCACGAGCCGTTGTCGTTCGTGGATCTCTATATCCCGTCGAACCCGTTTCATTCGCTGGCCAACAACCTCGTACCTGCGGTGACGCTATTCAGTGCGACGATAGGTATCGCGCTGATCGGCGTGGATGGCAAGGAGCGTTTCCTGGCGCCGCTCGATGCCTTGATGAAGGCGCTGGGCCGAGTCACACATTTCGTCGTCCAGCTGACGCCGTTTGGGGTAATTCCGATTGCTGCCATTGCGGCCGGCACACTGTCTCCCGGGGAGCTGGCGCGGCTCGAAGTCTATTTCATTACTTTCTTCGTTGCAGCGTCACTCGTCGGACTGGTGCTGCTACCGATGCTGGTCGCAACCATTACGCCGTTCCGCTACCGGGAGCTGATCGGCGCAAGCAGCGATGCGATGCTTACTGCATTCGTGACCAGCAATGTGTTCATCGTACTGCCGATGATAGCCGAGCACTGCGAGAAGCTTGCCGAGCGGCATGGACTCGACCGCGACAGTGCGGCTTCCGTGCCGGAGGTCGTGGTGCCGATTTCCTTCAATTTCCCGACGTCCGGCAAGCTGCTGACGCTACTGTTTGTGCCTTTCGCGGCCTGGCTGTCCGGTGGCCCGCTCGATGCCACGGCCTACCCGGGCCTGATGGTCGCCGGTCTATTCAGTTACTTCGCCAAGGCGCAGGTTGCGCTGCCATTCCTGATGGACATAGTGGGAGTGCCGCAGGACCTGTTCCAGCTGTACATCCCGACGACGCTGCTGAACGGCAAACTCGATTCTGCGGTCGGGGCGATGAGCCTGTTCGCCTTCTCGGCCATCGTCTCGGTAGCCATGGCCGGACGTCTGCAGGTAACGATGGGCGGCGTCGTGCGCTTCCTGGCGACTGGCGTAGTGGCCGTCGGTATCGCGGTCGCTGCGACTTCGTGGAGCCTTTCGCAGCTGATCGATACTCGCTACACCAAGGCGGAAGTCCTCAAGTCCATGCACCTGTCGCGCAGTCCGCCGCCGATGGCCGTATACACCCACAAGGCGCCGGTCGATGCCTACTCCGGCCGGGACCTGTCGCCGCTGGAACGCATCCGTAGCCGTCGTTCACTGCGGGTCGGCTACGAACCGGGGCGCATGCCGTTTACATTTTTCAATATTGAAGAACGGCTGGTCGGATTCGATGTCGAGATGGCTGGCCAGATGGCCGCTGACCTCGGTGTACGGCTCGAATTCGTGCCCGTTGATCCAAACAACTTCGACCGCCAGCTGCTGACTGGCGAGGTGGACCTGGTACCGAGCGTACGCTACACGCACCATTGGCTGACGCGGGTGCACATGTCACGGCCCTACATGGACGGGACAATGGGACTCCTGGTACGCGATTCACGTCGCGGCGAGTTCGCCGATCCGCTGGCAATCGCTGCCCATGAGTCGCTGCTCATCGGAATCCCGGGTGATGCCGACCTTTACGAGGACTACGTCCGAGAGTTGCTGGGGCGGGCGCCCTACACGCTGGTCGAGCTGGGCAGCTGGCAGCGCTACTTCGACGGCTTGCATGGCGAGCTTGACGCAGTGGCAGGGATGGCCGAGATTGCAACGGCCTGGTCGCTGGTATACCCGGAATACTCGGTGGTGATTCCGCGCGGCCCCCTGATTCGCCGCCCTCTGGCCTACGCGATGGCTTTGGACGCAGGGGACCTCGCCCGCTTTGTCGACGAGTGGGTGCAGCTGCAACAATCACGAGGTAACGTCCAGCGGGCCTACGATTACTGGATACTCGGCAAGGGCGCCGAGGAGCGGGTGCCACGCTGGTCGTTGGCGCGTGATGTCATGGGATGGATCGACTGAAGTTGCCGCGTGGGCAAATAAGAATGAGTTGGTCCCTGTTCAGTCCATTGCTCGGGCTCTGCCGACCCGTGCCAGCGTGTCCGAGGGTAGTTCGCCATAGGCTCGACGGTAGAGCGCCGCGAACCTCCCGAGGTGAGTGAACCCGCTTTCCAGCGCGATCCTCGTCACAGCGGCACCGGCTGGGGCGGCAACGAGACGCGTGCGAACCGCAGCCAGCCGCCGCGATGCCACGAACTCCAGCGGCGTTTGTCCCCAGCGCTGCAGAAACGACTTCTGCAACCAGCGACCGGAGACGCCGGCGACGACGCTGAGCGTATCGACCGTGATTGGCTGGCCGAGGTGATCGCCGATCCATTGCGCTACGTCCTCAGCAATCGTCAGTCCGGCCCGGGAAGCGTCAAGGACGTCTTTCTCCAGGAGAATCGCCTTGGCCAGCGCGGCCGTGGCTCTGCGTCCCCAGTGCTCGAGCCTGTTTGAATCCGGTTCCGTCGGGGACTCGCGAAACACCGACCGATACTCGTCTGCAACGTCGGGTGGAGAAAACAGCGATAACGGCACCTCGATGCAGCGAGAAGGCCGGAATTGCCTGTGGCCGGCCGCGCTTAACCTGATTTCCTCCTGGAGCCGCGGTAGTTCGACGAAAAAGCTCGCTATGGTGGCCGGCCCAATTGTTGCCGAGTACACGTGGCCGGGAAGAAGCACCACGGCACAGGCTCGGTTTGCCTCCAGCAAGCGGCGTCCAACCCGGTACCTGACCGGACCATCCAGACTGAAATGGACGATCACCATCGGCTGCGGTACCTGGGCGCGGATCGAATACTCGCCGGCCACGGTCGTCAGGGACATGCCCAGACGAGTGGACCCGACCATGCGGAAGTCGTACTCCCAGGGGCCGGTGCCGAGGGGCGTCCTTGCATGATCTGCGGAGAATTGGCGTCGGAACCAGTTCTCGACCTCGTGCGGGTCTCGCGAAGACAGCCTGTAGTGTCCGGCGATGAACTCGTCGGCGGGGCCGGACACACCGATGTTGCGCTGCATCAGCCTTTCCTCATCAGCTGGTCCCTCAGCGACAGGTTCGCATTTCGTACACTAGGTCTTCCTCGCCTCGGCATCAAGACGCAGCCCATCTTGGTTCGCTATCCGGATGAGGCTCGAAAGGTCCGTGGGTCTGATCGGTTGCCCCTAGGCTATCGCTGAAATAGCATTCCGACCTCGTGTCAGCCTGGGGAGTGAGGGGAACATGATGGCGTACAAGGACTGCTCAATCGGTGATTTTCGTCGGTCAGTGGTAATGGCGAGCACTATTGCCTTGCTGGCAGCGCCTCTGGTCGGCCTGGCGTCCACGCCGTCGGGCTTGAAGGACTTGGTCGGTGAACGAGCCGCGGGTGCCGAATCGGCCATGAAATCGCGCGGCTATCATTTGAATCACCTCGAACAGGGTGCCGATCGCATCTGGTCATACTGGTGGAATCCCGGCAAGGACAAATGCGTTGTCGTGGCCACGGTTGATGGGCGCTATGACGCCATCACGGAGACCCCGGCTCCCGACTGTCGCCAGACGGGCCAGGTAGAGGGGGGCAAAAACAATGACGCCGCGGCGGCGGCGGTGGCGGCGGCGGCGATCCTGGGCGTGGTGGCTCTCGCCAGCCAGTCGCATCATCGCAATGACGGTCAACCGCATTATCAGGACGCCAACAACACGGCGGAATTCGAACGGGGCTACCGCGACGGGCTCTACCATCAGGGCTACCACAACTACAATCGAAGCAACGAATATTCGGGCGGCTATGAGCGGGGCCAGGAACAGCGCGACTATGAAACCCCCTATCGTTCCAGCGCCGGCTATCACGGCGGCTACAGTTCCTTCGTGAATGTCGCCGACCTGCAGGGCGCGCGCGCCTCGTCCGGTGACGGCGAGTTGCGACGACGCGGGTTCACGGACGTGGACGGCTTCAAGAAGGACAACAAGGCGCACACATTCTGGTGGAATGGCTCAACCAGTCAGTGCGTCCATGTCGTGACGAAGGATGGCTATTTCAAGGCGGTGAAGGACGCCTCGCGCGAAGCCTGCGCGTGACGCACGCCGTGTAACGGTGGTTGGCCGGATAGTGTGAGCTACCTGGCAGGTACCGTCCTGTCGGGAAACTGTCATGGGTATCTGAAAGAGCATGGTCCACCTGCTACAGTTTTGCGATCGATCCGGCCCCGCCGGCTCGATCCTGCGCTTTCTGCGGTTCGCAGCGGGCGCGGCGCTTCTCGCCATTACGCTAGGGAGCCTGACTGCGTGTGCTGGCCAGGCGCGAGTGGCCGGCATCGCGGACGAGACGCCGGTCATTCTGCAGACGCGTCAGGTCGAGGAAGTGACCGTTTCGGTCGGGATCCTCAGTGACGAGCAAGCCATCGCCCGCTTTGGCGTGGATCTATCGTCCGGCGACATGCAGGCACTCTGGGTGCGGATCGAGAATGACTCGCCGCAGCGCCTGTGGTTCCTCGTGGCGGCACTCGACCCGGCGTACTACTCTCCGGACGAGGCCGCCTTCATGTTCCGGGCCGCCGGGAGCGATAGCGACGCCGAACAGCTGCGCCAGCGATTCAGGGATTCGGCGATGCGCTTGATGCTGGAACCCGGCAGCGTCAATGAAGGACACATCCTGGTGCCCTACACGGAGGGCGGACGGTTCGTCAATGTCGAACTGGTCGGTCACGAGCGCCGCATGCGTTTCGGCTTCGCGGTGTTGTTGCCCGACGGGGATTTCGACTACGAGAGACTGAATCCCGAGCGTATCTACGCGGACCAGGGCCTGCCGGAGCTCGGTGTCGACGAGCTGCGCGCTAGCCTGGAGGGCCTGCCATGCTGCACCAGCAATGCCGACGGGGATCGCCCAGGTGATCCTCTGAATCTAGTAATCATCGGGGAACTGGACGACGTACTGGTCGCGCTTGCCCGAAGTGGCTGGTCGTTTACTCATCGCATCACGTTTCGTACGGTCCGGCGCGAGCTCGGCGCGGCGATCGGTGGCGAGCCGTATCCGGTGGCACCCGTGAGTCCGCTCTACTTGTTCGGCAGGCGCCATGACTTTGCACTGCAGAGAGCCCGCACGTCCATTGCGCAACGCAACCATCTCCGCCTGTGGCTGGCGCCGTTTACCTTTGAAGGCGAATCCGTCTGGGTCGGCCAGATCAGTCGGGATATTGGAATCAAACTGACCGGCAAGTCGGCCACCTTGACCACGCATGTCATCGATCCGGCGGTGGACGAAGCGCGTGAGTACCTGCTGCAGAGCCTGCTGGTACACCATGCCGTCCGTCGCTTCGGGTTTGTCCGGGCCTTCGAACCCACGCCGCGCGATGTTCCGCGGCTCAACCTGACGGACGACCAGTACTTCTCGGACGGCCTGCGACTTGTGGTGATGCTGGCTCGTGATCCCCTGGCGCCGCAGCGCGCCCGCAACCTTCACTGGGAGGAAGCGGTGGGCCCTATCGCTCCACTGCAGGACGGCGCCGCCGGCGGGCCATAGCTGTCCAGTACAACCCTAGCCAGGGCATCCTGCGACATCGCATCCGGGTTCGCAGATCGGATAGACAGCCCGCAGCGTCTCGCGCACTCTGCGCCGGCGCAGAGCGGCGGCTGGCCGGTCCTGCACGGGATGACAGTCCCGTGTGTTTGCCGCCACAGCTCTCCAAATCATTCCAACCTGTCTGAACCAAAGAAGGATTTAGCCCGATGTCCAATAGGAACCTGTTTGCCTTGGCTGCCAGCGCAGCCCTGTTGATTGCGACTCCGCTTGCCCATGCAGAAAAGTCGGCCGGAGAACACGTCGACGACACGACGATTGCAACCAGCACCAAGGCCGCGCTGATCGACTCTGACAAGGTGTCCGCGAACCACGTCAATGTGGAGGTCTACCAGGGCCACGTCCAGCTGGCGGGTTTCGTTGACTCGGACGCTGAGAAGTCGGCTGCCATCGCAGTTGCCAAGAAGGTGGACGGCGTGACCAAGGTTGTCGACGGCATGGTCGTGTTGCAGGGTCACCGCAGCATGGGGCAGACGCTGGACGACACGACAATCCAGACCAAGCTCAAGACCAAGCTGGCCGACGTAGTAGGGATGGAAAAGGCGCTCGCCATCAATACCGAGGTCAGGCAGGGGCATGTCCTTCTGAGCGGGTGGGTGAGTGCCGACAAGTACAAGCAGCAGGCCGGCGAGATCGCGCAGGCCATCGATGGCGTGAAAAAGGTTCACAACCAGATTGCGTTGAAGCCCTGAGCCACGGGTAGCACCATGGCATTCGTCGGTCGGCCAGGCCTTGCGCCCGGCCGACCGATATCAGGTCCATACAAACGGACTCGAGGGCGGGAAGATGGAACCAGTTGCTGCCGGACGCTGACGCGTCTGGCTGCTGGTCGCGCTCCCTTGCCAATTCGCGCGCGCCCGGAACGAGACCTTCCATTGCAACTTCGAGGCTGACGGCTACCCGTGGCAGACTTTCATCG
>JAHEAZ010000016.1:0-26010 GCA_024642505.1 Gammaproteobacteria bacterium | reverse complement strand
GCTGCCGGACGCTGACGCGTCTGGCTGCTGGTCGCGCTCCCTTGCCAATTCGCGCGCGCCCGGAACGAGACCTTCCATTGCAACTTCGAGGCTGACGGCTACCCGTGGCAGACTTTCATCGCCAACTTCGTTGAGCGTTGAACTGCCCTATCACGTCGTTGCGGCGGACTGGCGTGTCTCGGAGCCGGCGCAAATTCGTCGATGCTGGGGTCGATTGGCTCGGGTTGGCCTTGTCGTTAGGTAGGACCAGCCGGGAGCGGCTTGCCGTCCAGGTAGGACTCGAATTGCGCAATCAGGATTTCCGCGCCTTCTAGATCGGTCACCGGCTCGGCAGGTTCTACGGTTGCGTTTGGCGGATAGCTCGAGCCATCGAACTTCAGTTCGGAATCGCCTGCCGGAATCCCGCCACCGCCGATGCCGACCACCAGATTGCGCCAGCCATTTGTGCTCCCTGGCGACACCCTGATGGGCGGTTGAACGACACTGACTCGTGCGACCAGCCGATAGCCATCGGGAGCTGGCGTGAAGACGAACAGGGGACATCCGCCCGTTCCGCAGATCATCGGGCCGGCGGGGTAAGCCACTACCTCGTGCTGGCCGTCACCGTTCAGGTCGATGGCGGCGTCGAAATAACGCCCCTCCCAGTCGCCGCCAAGCGCCTCGCGCAGTGCCGCGGCAACGTCCCCATCTGCCACTTGTGCCAGCGGGGGCATCGCCGGTGCGGCGGGTGGCGCTGCGGCAGGGCGTGGCTGCTCGGCGCCACAGCCAATCAGTACGAATGCGGCAAGCGCGGACAGGCTACGCAGGACTGGCTTCATGGGCGTTCCTCTCTTGCTCGGTTGAGTCGGCCGCAAACATGATACGCATCTCTCGCAACAGTCACACCAGGCGCTGGACGGCCTGGTTCCTGTTCGTTATACGGATACACCGTCCTTGGGCGGCATCGCCCGGCGGGCATCAATCGCGGCGAGCGCGGCTCGGGTTCAATCCGCATCAAGGCCCCGAACGGCGGTGAGCGAGTACTCAACTTCGATCATGGCGACGTGACCACGCCGGATGGCGGTCACCTGACCTGGGGCATGGATGGTGACGAGTGGTTCATCGGCATCGATAACCACGAGTTCCACATCATCCCGGAAGCAGCAATCTACGGCGGCTGAGGTGGTGGATCCTGGGTAGCCATGCGTCCGGGACGTCGTCGCAGCAACCCATCGAGATCATTTCAGTACGGGAAAAAAAAGGCCCCGCAACGAATCCATTGCGGGGCCCCGGTTCGACAGTCTGCGTCGATTACTTCGACATCGACTTCTGGAACATGCGATCGATCTTCTCGTTCGTCGCATCGCAGCACTGCTGGCTGGCCTGCGCGGCCGAGAGGGCCTGGTTCGCGGTGTTCTGTGCGCCGGTGGCGGTCTGTGTGGCCGCGGCCGCCGAGCGGCTGGCGCCATCGACTGCGGCCTTGTTGGCGTCAACTTCGGCCTGCAACTTGGCAACCTGGCTCTTCAGGCCGTTGACTTCGCCTTCCAGCGGCTTGAGGTCGGTGCAACCAGCACCCAGCGCGAGAACAGCGGCGGCGACGCCCACCTTCAGGATCTTCGACATAGCTTTTTTCCCCTTGAGGCAAAATGGAACGTTACAACCCGCTATAGCGGACGCACCGGGGCCGGTGTTCCTTCCCGACCACGCGGCAAACCAACATTATTGTAACGTAACGCAACGCAGTCCGAAAGCGAGGATGTCTCTGTCGCCAGATGGCGACAGAGGGGGCTCAGGCCCCGTGTCTTCGGAAATCCCGTACGATCTCGCGGGCGGCATTGCGGCCGGGCAGGCCGGTCACGCCACCGCCAGGGTGAGTGCCGGCGCCGCACATGTAGAGTCCGGCAATTGGCCCGCGGTAGTCCGAGTGCCCGATCATGGGACGGGCGACAAACAGCTGGTCGAGGCCGAGCGCGCCGTGAAAGATATCACCTCCCGTGAGGCCGAGCTTGCGCTCGAGCTCGAGCGGAGAGAGCACGGAACGCGCGACGACGCTCTGGCGGAAGTTCGGCGCGTGGCGGCTCACGATGTCGATGATGAGGTCGGCGGCCTCGTCCTCGGCCTCGTCCCATGAACGGCCGTCAGGCAGCTCCGGCGCGAAGTGCTGGCAGAACAGGCTGGCCACGTGTTGCCCTGGCGGGGCGAGAGAATCGTCCAGCGTGCTTGGGATCAGCAGCTCGAGCGCTGGTTCGCGCGCCATGCCGGAGGCCCGTGCATCGAGGTAGGCGCGTTCCAGATAGCCGAGCGACGGCGCAATCAGGATCCCTGCCGAGAGATGGGGTCCTGGCTCCGGGAGGCAGGAAAAGCGCGGCAGCTCGCTCAGCGCCACGTTCATGCGGAAGCTCGCCGAGGCGCAGCGCCAGCGCTGCATGCGCTCGCGGAACGCGGGATCGAGGTCGCCTGCGTCGATCAGGGAAAGGTATAGCAGCTTGGGGTTGACCGCCGCGGCCACTGCGCGTGCGTGGAGTTCCTCGCCCGATTCCAGTCGCACGCCGATGGCGCGGCCGCGCTCGACCAGCACCCGCTGGACGCCGGCATCGCGGCGGATCTCGACGCCGAGCCGCCGGGCCTCGCCTGCCATGGCCTGGGTGATGGCGCCCATGCCGCCGATCGCATGGCCCCAGACGCCCTTGCGCCCGTTGACCTCACCGAAGCAGTGGTGGAGCAGTACATAGGCGCTGCCGGGCGTGTAAGGGCTGGCGAAATTCCCGACGATGGCGTCGAAGCCGTAGGCGCCCTTGATCCCGTCGGACTCGAACCAGGCGTCGAGCAACTCGCCGGCACTGCGGGTAAACAGTTCATGCACGTCGCGCTGCTGCTCGAGCGACATGCCGAGCCAGGTCCGCGAGAGCTTGAGCATCTTCGGCAGTTCAGCAATGCCGCCGCCGACATTCGGCGGGGCTACCAGGATGAGCTCGCGTAGCACCGCCACGACCTGTTCGAGCATTGCGGCGTAGGCGGGCAGGCGCCCGGCGTCGTGGCTCGAGTGCCTGGCGAGTGAGTCCTGCGTCTCGGCCAGCGTGTTGCCAATGCACAGGTGGCTGCCGTTCGCGCCCGGCGCGAAATTCAGCATGGGTCGCTCGAGGATCCTGAGCCCGTGCTCGGCAAGGCGCAGGTCGCGGATCACCTGCGGGTGCAGGAGGCTCACCGTGTAGCTCGCGAGCGAGTTCCTGAACCCGGGGTGGAACTCCTCGGTGACGGCGGCTCCACCGACGATGTGGCGCCGCTCGAGTATGGTGACCTTGAGTCCGGCCCGGGCGAGATAGCAGGCGCAGGTCAGGCCGTTGTGGCCGGCGCCGATGAGGAGGACGTCGCGGGAGGAGGGGCCGGTCATCGGGCCAAGTATGCGGGGGTGGGTACAGAGCGGGTAGTGGATGGCGGTTGGTCACGAGCGAGGCGGGGCAGGGCGGGGACGAGGATCTCCCGCTCGCTCGCTAGGGGGACCCCCGGCCCTGTATCTGCCTCTCGGCTTGCTGCTGAACTACCCGATCATGCTCACTTGCCTTCCCCCACGCTCAGCTGTATAAACACACAGTAGCTGTTCATCCATACAGGTGTCGCCATGTCGGACCTCACTCCACGCCAGCGCCAGATCCTGCGTTTCATCGAGCAGTGCGTCAGCGAGAGCGGTATGCCACCCACCCGCGCCGAGATTGCCGGCGCACTCGGATTCCGCTCGGCCAACGCAGCCGAGGAACACCTGCGTGCCCTGCAACGCAAGGGCGCGATCGAGCTCGTACCTGGTGCGTCCCGCGGCATCGTGCTCAAGGACGTGCTACGCGAGCAGATGGGCCTGCCGCTCATCGGACGGGTCGCCGCGGGACGACCGATCCTGGCCGAGGAACACGTCGAGGCCCGCTACCAGATCGATCCCGACCTGTTCAGTCCGCGACCGCACTACCTGCTGCGCGTCAGCGGCATGAGCATGCGTAACGTCGGAATCATGGACGGGGACCTGGTGGCGGTGCATCGCTCGCCTGACGTGCGTAATCGCCAGATCGTCGTGGCGCGCCTGGAAGACGAGGTCACGGTGAAGCGCTACCGGCAGGAGGGCACGGTGGTCTGGCTGCTGCCCGAGAATCCGGACTTCGAGCCGATCCGCGTGGATCTCCGTGAGCAGACGCTGGTCATCGAGGGAGTGGTCGTCGGCGTGCTTCGTCGTGGCAAGACCGTGGATACGATCCAGTGACCGTGACGCGCCGGGGCGCTCGACATGACTTCTGCGGAGCTCGATGAGCTGCTTCAACATCCGTCGGTGTGGCGTGCGAGCAGCGCGCAAGGGGCTCTGAAGACCCTGCCCACCGGTTTTCGCCGGCTGGACGAACGGCTGCCCGGCGGCGGCTGGCCGCTCGATACGCTGATCGAACTGCTGCTGCCGGCCCACGGGGTCGGCGAGCTCAATCTGTTGGTGCCCGCCTTGCGCGAGTTGGGCAAGGGGGATCCCGGACCACGACGCTGGATCGCCTGGATCGGGCCACCCCACGTGCCCTATGCGCCGGCGCTGGCCGGCGCCGGGCTGGATCCGGCGCGCATGCTGGTCGTGCGGCCGCGGGGACTGCGAGGAGGGGACAGTCCCCTGCGGGGACAGTCCCCGTCGCAACCCTCCTCGCAGTCCCCGGACTCGGCGCTGTGGGCGATGGAGCAGGCCTTGCGTTCACGCGCCTGCGCCGTAGCGCTCGGATGGACCGATGCAGCGGACGGCAACTCGTTGCGGCGATTGAAGCTTGCGGCCGAGGAGGGCGGCAGCCTCGGCGTCCTCTTCAGGCCGCAGCATCGTGCCGGTGAGCCTTCGCCCGCCGCACTCCGGTTGCTTCTCGAGCCACGCGGCCGCGCACTCGACGTGCTGATCCTGAAGAGTCGCGGCGGCACCCCGGGGAGGGTGGAGGGCGTGGTAGGGAGAACAGGGCCTGGCCGGGGTCGTCCGGCGAGCGAGTTTCTTTCTCCCGAACGAGCGGAGGCATCCCCGACCCCGCCCCGCTTCTGACTATCCGCCAGTCACCAGCCGCTACCCGCTATCCCCCGATGTCTTCCTCCACTCCCGACCTCTTCGATTCCCTTCCAGTCCCCGTCCAGCCATCCGCTGGCCTGGCGCTGGTACCGCCGGGGCCGCAAGGCACTGCACGGAGGCTGGCACGCGAGCTGTGGCTTTGCCTGTTGCTGCCGCGTCTGTCTCTCGAGGCGCTCGCCGGTGGCGGGGCCGGGTCCGATCGCGAGATCTGCGTGGTGGAAGGGTCAGGCTCACAGCAGCGCATCGCAGCGGTCAGCGAGGCTGCGGCACGTCGCGGCGTGACGCCGGGACTCGGGCTCAATGCCGCGCTGGCGCTCCGGCCGGAGCTCGAGCTGCTCGGGCGGCAGCCGTCCGCGGAGGCCGCGATGCTGCAGCGCCTGGCGCACTGGGCCACCCAGTTCACGCCGCTGGTCAGCATCGAGCCGCCGCAGGCGTTGCTGGCTGAGGTGCGCGGCAGCCTCGGACTGTTCGGCGGCGCCGAGGCCTTACGCCGCCGTGCCGCACGGGAACTCGACGGCTTCAGGCTGTGCTCCATCGCGACGCTTGCGCCGACGCCCCGTGCGGCGTTGTGGCTGGCACGGGCGGGCCTGCAGGTCCCGATGGAATCCATGGACGAGCTGCCTGCGATCGCCTCGCGCCTGCCGCTCGCCTGTCTTGACTGGCCGCAGGCGGCGACAAGAGCGCTGGCGACACTGGGTGTCCAGACCATCGCCGACCTCGTCCGGCTGCCGCGCGACGGCTTTGCCCGGCGTTTCGGCCCGGCGCTGCTCGACGAGCTCGATGAGGGCTTCGGGCGGCGGCCACAGCCGCGGAGACGCGCGGTGGTGCCGGAGCGCTTCGATGACAGCCTGGAGCTGCCGGCAGAAAGTGGGTCGAGCCGGCTCATCGAGATTGCTCTGGAACACCTGCTCGAGCGCCTGCAGGCCTTCCTGCGTGCCCGTGCCGCCGGCACCCGTGGGTTGGCAATCGAGCTCAGGCATCGCGGGATTCCCGCCACGCGGTTCAGGCTTGGGCTGGCGCGACCGAGCGGCGACGGCCACCACCTGCTGGCGTTACTGCACGAGCGGCTCGCGCACCTGCCATTGCCGGCGCCGGTGCTGTCGCTGCGCATGCGTTCCACGGTCGTCACGCCTCTCGAGCTGCGAGCCGGGTTCCTGCCGGGCGAGGCTGAGCGTGAGGTGGATCCGGAGGCCGCCGCGCGGCTGCTGGAGCGGCTGCGTGCGCGGCTCGGCGGCGATGCCGTATTCAGTGTCTGTCTCGTGTCCGAGCACCGTCCCGAACTCGCCTGGCGCGTTGCCGAGCCTTCACTGCTGCGGTCGGGTTGCGCGCCTGCGGTCCCCGGAGCGAGCAGGTTTCTCCCGAGCAAAGCGGGCGGGACCCGGCCGCGTGGCGATCTCGCAGCACGCCTGGTGGCTGAGGCGCCGCTGGCACCGCGTCCCTTGTGGATGCTGGCCGAGCCACAATGCCTGCAGGAGTGCGACGGAGCGCCTTGGCACGACGGCGACCCGCTCGATCTCGCCAGCAGCCCAGAGCGCATCGAGACCGGCTGGTGGGATGGCCGGGATGTGCGTCGCGACTACTACGCTGCGGGAGGGCGGGGCGGGGTACGCCTGTGGGTCTACCACGATCGCGGTCGCGATGGCGGCTGGTGGCTGCACGGTGTGTTCGGCTGATGGCATATGCCGAGCTGCACTGCCTCAGTAACTTCACCTTCCTGCGCGGCGCTTCACACCCGGGGGAGCTCGTCGCGCGTGCCGTGGAACTCGGCTATGCGGCGCTCGCAATCACCGACGAATGCTCGATGGCGGGCGCCGTACGCGCCCATGTCGCGGCTAAGGAACACGGTCTCCCGCTCATCCTGGGCAGCGAGCTCGCGCTCACCGACGGCCCGCGGATCGTCTGCCTGGCGACCTCGCGCGCCGGTTACGGGGCGTTCTGCAGGCTGATCACCCGGGGCCGGCGGGCCGCGCCAAAGGGTGGTTATGTGCTCAGGCGAGCGGACCTCGAGGCGGGCCTCGAGGATTGCCTGCTGCTATGGCTGCCCGGCGCTGATCCCGACCCGGACGAAGGCGCCTGGCTCAAGGAATGCTTCGACGGACGGCTTTGGCTTACCGTCGAGCTGGCGGCTGGCGGTGCCGACCGCGAGCGTCTCCTGCGCCTCATGGAGCTCGCCGCGCGCCTTGGCCTGCCAGCCGTCGCGAGTGGCAACGTCCATATGCACGTTCGCAGCCGCCGCGCGTTGCAGGACACGTTGAGTGCCATCCGTCATGGGGTGCCCCTGAAGGATGCCGGCTTCGCGCTCGCGCCCAACGGTGAGCGCCACCTCAGGGCGCTGTCGACCCTCAGGCACATCTATCCGCGCGAGTTGTTGCAGGAAACACTGGCTATCGCAGCGCGCTGCCGTTTTTCCCTCGACGAGCTCAGGTACGAGTACCCGGAGGAGATCGTGCCGCCAGGATCGACGCCGGCCGGGCACCTGCGCAGACTGACCGAGCAGGGCATACGCCGCCGCTGGCCGGAGGGGGAACCCGCGCCGGTGCGCGAGCTCATCGAGCACGAGCTCGGGCTGATCGCCGAGCTCGGCTACGAGCGTTATTTCCTGACGGTGCACGATCTCGTCGCCTTCGCACGGGGGCGCGGCATCCTCTGCCAGGGCCGCGGATCGGCAGCCAACTCGGCGGTGTGTTACGCACTCGGGATCACGGAGGTGGATCCGTCGCGCATGTCGCTGCTGTTCGAGCGCTTCATCTCGCGGGAGCGCAACGAGCCGCCCGATATCGACGTCGACTTCGAGCACGAGCGCCGCGAGGAGGCGATCCAGTACCTGTATGCGAAGTATGGACGGCACCGTGCCGCGCTGACCGCCACCGTGATCACCTACCGGCCACGCAGCGCAGTGCGCGACGTGGGCAAGGTGCTGGGACTCGATGCGCTGCAGGTGGATCGCCTGGCCCGCGCCATGCAATGGTGGGATGGGCGGGAAGTAGATCCATCGCGGGTGCGTGACGCGGGCTTCGACCCGGCCAACCCGCTGATGACGAGGCTGCTCGGCCTGACGCGCGAGCTGATCGGTTTTCCGCGGCACCTGTCGCAGCACACCGGCGGGTTCGTGATCTCGCGCGGACCGCTCGAGGAACTGGTGCCGATCGAGAACGCAGCGATGCCGGAACGCACGGTCATCGAATGGGACAAGGACGATCTCGACGAACTCGGCCTGCTGAAGGTCGACGTGCTCGGGCTCGGCATGCTGACCGCGATCCGTCGGGCGCTTGACCTGGTGTCGGCATTTCGCGGCAGGCCACTCGCTATCGGCGAAATCCCGCCCGAGGATCCCGCGGTCTACGACATGATCTGTCGGGCCGACACGGTCGGCGTTTTCCAGATCGAGTCGCGCGCGCAGATGGCGATGCTGCCGCGCCTCAGGCCACGCAATTACTACGACCTGGTGATCGAGGTCGCCATCGTCCGGCCCGGCCCGATCCAGGGGCAGATGGTGCATCCGTACCTGCGCCGGCGCGCCGGTGCCGAGGCAGTGATCTATCCGGGCCCGGGCGTGCGGCAGGTGCTGGAGCGGACCCTCGGCGTGCCAATCTTCCAGGAGCAGGTCATGCAACTGGCTATCGTGGCGGCCGGCTTCACGCCGGGCGAGGCCGATCGCTTGCGTCGAGCGATGGCAGCCTGGCGTCGCAAGGGATCGCTGGGTCCGTTCGAGCAGCGGCTCGTCGACGGCATGCGTGAGCGTGGCTACGACGAGGGCTTTGCCCGGCAGGTGTTCCAGCAGATCCTCGGCTTCGGTGAGTACGGCTTCCCCGAGTCACACGCGGCCAGTTTCGCCTTGCTGGTCTACGTCTCGGCCTGGCTCAAGCATCACGAGCCAGCGGCCTTCTGCTGCGCACTGCTCAACAGCCAGCCCATGGGCTTCTATGCGCCAGCCCAGCTGGTACGCGACGCCCGGGCCCACGGCGTCGAGGTTCGTCCGGTGGATGTCCGTCAAAGCAACTGGGATTCGGCGCTGGAGCCGGGCGAGGAGGGCGTACCGGCCCTGCGGCTGGGTCTCGCCCTGGTGCGGGGCCTGTCGCGCGATGGTGCAAGACGCCTGATGGCGGCCCGCGCGCTGGGTGCCCTTGATTCGGTGCGGGCGCTGGCCGAGCGCGCGGTCCTGGAGCGAAACGACCTGGAGGCGTTGTCGGCGGCCGGGGCGCTTGCCGGCCTGGCTGGCAACCGCCACCGCGCTGCCTGGAGGGTTACGGGCGTCGAGCGGCCACTGCCCCTGTTGCCTGCCATGCACATCCCGGAGGGATTGCCGCTGCTGCGCGCCCCGCGTGAGGGAGAGGACATCGTGGCCGACTACCGGTCGCTCGGACTGACCCTGGGCCGCCACCCCATGGCCCTGCTGCGTTCCCGGCTTGCCTCCGACGGCTGGCTGACCGCGGCGTCGCTGTGGGAGCAGTCCAATGGGGAGCGGGTGCGCACCGGCGGAATCGTCCTGACCCGGCAACGGCCGGGTTCGGCCTCGGGCGTGACTTTCGTGACCGTGGAGGATGAAACCGGTCAGGCCAACCTGATCGTCTGGAAGTCCCTGGGCGAGCGCCAGCGCCGGATCCTGCTGGGCTCGCGGCTACTGGGCGTGAGTGGCGAGGTGCAGCGCGAGGGCGACGTCCTGCACGTGATCGCGCGGCGGCTGGAGGACCGCTCGCCGCTGCTGGGGGAGCTGACGGCCAGGTCGCGGGACTTCAGGTAGGAACGGGGACATTCCCATTTTCCCCTTCCTGGCAGCCCAGCTGCAGTTGCCCGGGATACGGACAGGGAAAACAGGAACGTCCCCACTTCCCGTCAGTCACCTGGTGCGTTTTCGCCGGGGTGTCCCGCTATCGTCGCCGATCTCGTAATCGTCGAAATCAGACAGTTGTTCGGCGGTTCGCTTGTCCTCGAGGAAACGCTCCAGTTTTCGCCAGGCAGGATCGGTGGTAGCGGCACGGGCGCCGCCACGCCGCTTCTTGGTCGAATCGAGATCACGAATGATCTTGTCGAGGTCGAGTTCGTCGCCACTGTCGACGGCATCCTCGTCCTCTTCATCATCAAAGCTTTCTTCCGGCTTTTCGCTCATGCACCCATCCTGCGCGCAAGCAACCGGCGATTAACGCCCACAATTATCCTGTTGCCGCGACCTTATAAGGTGCTGCGCGTCCATTCGCAAGGGGGGGGCTACCGGACCAGTTGGTTCAGCTCGAAGATGGGCAGCAGCAGGGCCAGCACGATGACGAACACGAAACCACCCATCAGCAGGATCATGAGTGGACCGAGGATGCCCACGGCAGTGTTGACCACGCCATCGAGCTCCCGTTCCTGGTTGTCCGCGGCCCGCTCCAGCATCTCCTCCAGCGCGCCGCTGGTCTCGCCGCTCGATACCAGGTGGATCAGCATCGGCGGGAAGAGCTTGCTGGTCGCCAGCGAGCGTGCAATCGGGGCGCCCTCTCGGACTCGCACTGCCGCATCGGTAACGGCCTCGCGCATTGGCAGGTTGGTCACAACCTGGCCGGAGATGCGCAGCGCCTCGAGTACGGGCACGGCACTGGCGGTGAGGATGGCAAACGTGCGGGAGAAGCGCGCGGCGTTGTTGCCACGGGTTATGCGCCCCACGAGCGGTGTGCGCAGCTTGAAATGGTCGAAGCGCCGCCGCGCATCCGGCTGCCGCAGCCATCGGCGGAAAGCGACGACCACTATCACGGTCGCCGCGATGATCGCCCACCACCAGCCGCGGATGAAATCAGACATGGCGATCAGAATCTGGGTCAGGATCGGCAGCTGGCGATCACCCGCCTCGAACACCCTGACGACCTCGGGAACCACGTAACCGAGCAACAGCGCGACGATGCCGACACAGACGACAGTGAGCAGGACCGGGTAGACCATGGCGTTGCGGATGGATTGCTGCAGGATCTGCCGGTTCTCCGTGTAATCGGCCAGCCGCTCCAGCACCGCGTCGAGATGACCCGACTGTTCGCCGGCCGATACGGTAGCGCGGTAGATCTCCGGAAAGACGCCGGGGAAGGCGGCCAGGCCCTCGGCGAGCGTCCGGCCCTCGACCACCCTGGCCCTGACTCCCGCCAGCACGCTGCGGACGCGGGCCTTTTCGCTCTGCTGGGAGACTGCCATCAGCGCCTCCTCGAGCGGTATGCCGGAACGTACCAGAGTCGCCAGCTGGCGCGTGAGCAACGACAGGTCCGTGGCGTTGACCCGACGCGCCATGGACAGAAGGCCGAGCCGGGTGGGCTGGGTGTCGACGACTTCGCTGACCGAAATCGGCAGCAGTCCCTGCTCGCGCAGCATCGCGCGGATCTGGCGGGCGGCGTCGCCCTCCATGACGCCGCTCCGCTCGCGGCCCGAGGGGTCGAGCGCCATGTATTCGTAGGCAGGCATCAGTCTTCTTGCGTGACGCGCAACAGTTCTTCGAGCGAGGTGATGCCGGCCAGCACTTTCCGGCGACCGTCGTCGCGAATACCGGGCGTCACCTTGCGCGCATGCCGCTCCATCTCCATTTCGCCAGCGCCGTCATGGATCAGGGAACGAATCGTGTCGTCCAGTAACACCAGCTCGTAAATTCCAGTACGGCCGCGATAGCCGCTGGACAGGTCCTGGGATGCACGGTACAGCGTCGGGGAGGGCGCAGTGTCGGGCACGTTCAGCAGTCGCCGCTCGTACTCACCGGCCTCGTACGGAATGCGGGTATCGGGATCGAGCTTGCGAACCAGGCGCTGCGCGACGACGCCAATCAGCGTCGAGGAAAGCAGGAACGGTTCGATTCCCATGTCGCGCAGGCGTGTGACCGCGCCCACGGCTGTATTGGTGTGAAGGGTGGACAGCACCAGGTGTCCCGTGAGCGAAGCCTGCACGGCGATGTGCGCGGTTTCGGTGTCGCGGATCTCGCCGACCATTACCACATCGGGGTCCTGGCGCAGGATCGCGCGCAGGCCACGGGCAAAAGTCATCTCCACCTTGGTGTTGACCTGGGTCTGGCCGATGCCGTCAATGTAGTACTCGATCGGATCCTCGACGGTCATGATGTTGCGTGAGTGATCGTTGATGCGCTCCAGCGCCGCATACAGCGTCGTCGTCTTGCCCGACCCGGTCGGACCGGTGACCAGGATGATGCCGTGCGGCTTGTGGATCAGCTCGTCCACCATGGCCTGCACGCGTGGCTCCATGCCGAGCGAAGCGAGGTCCAGCCGGCCCGCCTGTTTGTCGAGCAAGCGGAGCACGACGCGCTCGCCGTGTCCCGACGGAATAGTCGACACGCGCACGTCCACCGCGCGCCCGGCGATCCTGAGGCTGATGCGGCCGTCCTGCGGCAGGCGCTTCTCGGCGATGTCGAGGCGCGACATGACCTTGATGCGTGATACCAGCAGCGGCGCCACCGCGCGCTTGGTCTGCAGCACCTCGCGCAGCACGCCGTCCACGCGGAAGCGGACCACCAGCCGGTTCTCGAACGGCTCGACGTGGATGTCCGAGGCGCTTTCCTTGATAGCCTGGGTCAGCACCGCGTTGATCAGCCGGATGACCGGTGCGTCGTCCTCGCTTTCCATCAGGTCCGAGGGTTCGGGAAGGCCCTCGGCCAGCCCGGCCAGGTCCGTTTCGCCCTCGATACCCTCGACAATGGAACCTGCCTCGCCCCCACCGCCTTCGTAGGCCTTGCCCAGCAGTTCCTCGAAAGCCGCCGGCGTGGCCCGCTCGATGACAATCGGCATGCCGACGAAACGCTTGAGTTCGGCCACGGCGGCCGGCGTGGCTCCGTCGCGATAGACGACGTGGGCCTTGCCTTCGATCACCGCCCGCACCAGCACCCCGTGGCGCTTGGCGAACGCGAATGGCAGCCTGGTCTTGAGGCCGCCCCGTGCGCTGTCAAGCACTGCGCTCATCGACTCAGTTTCCCGTCGGCTGGTCGCCGGGGAGGGCTGCTTCGAGCCCTGGAACCGGCGTGGCCGGCGCCGTCGGCCCGACGAGCTCTGGCAGAGTCGGTTGCTGCACACCGGGCATCAGCTGGACCTTGCCGTCGTTGCGATCGAGCTGCAAGCTGCGGATGTGGTTGTACTTGGAGTTGGTCTCGATTGCAGCCTGTTCGGCGGTGCGGATGATCCGCGGGCGGATGAAGACCATGAGGTTGCTCTTGGTCTTTTGCACGCTGCGGGTGCGAAACAGTTCGCCGAGCAACGGGATGCTGCCCAGGAAGGGCACCTTCGACTCGCTTTCCGTGAGCCGGTCCTCGATCAGGCCGCCGAGCACGAGCATGCCGCCGTCGTCGACCAGCACGCGGGTCGAAATGGTGCGCTTGTTGGTAACGAGGTCGTTGCTCGAGACCTGTGAGGCCGCCGCGGCGATTCCCGAGACCTCCTGCTCGATCTTGAGCAGGATCGTGTCCTCGTCCGTGATCTGCGGCGTGATCTTGAGGATGTTGCCTACTTCCTCGCGCTGGATGGTCTGGAACGGATTGACGGTGCCGGCGGTCTGGCCTGCATTGGTGTACGAACCAGTGACAAACGGCACTTCCTGGGCCACTTTGATCTGGGCTTCTTCATTGTCGAGGGTGATGACCGACGGCATCGACACCACGTTGGTGTCGCCGTTGCTGGAGAGGGCACGCAGGATCGCTGCGAAATTGGTGCCGCTGTCCTGGCGGCGGCCGGCAGCCAGGGTAAAGCCTCCGGGCGCGGCGATGGCGGTGCCCCCGCCATCGGCAGGTGGATTCGTGATCTGGTCATAGCCGGCGGCGATGTCCGACAGGCTGACGCCGCCTATCGCCGAGTTGAACAGCCCGACCAGGAAATTGTCGTTTGAGCCGTCGACGGCCCAGTTCACGCCCAGGTCGCGGCTGGCGTCGGTCGAGACCTCCACCAGCATCGCCTCGATGATCACCTGCGCGCGGCGGATGTCGAGCCTGTCGACGACCTGCATCAGCGAGCGCATGATTTTCGGCGGTGCCGTTACGACCAGCGCATTTGTTTCCGGCTCCGCCCAGATGGTGATCGAGCGGTCGCCGCCCGCACCTCCGGCGGGCTGTGCGCCGCCTGCTGCCGCCGCCGCCGTACCTGCCGCCTGCTCTTTGAGCTTGGCGGCGATCTTTTCTGCGTCGGCGTAGCGCAGGTAGCGGACTTGGGTGTCGCCACCGGCCTCGAGCGGCGTGTCGAGGTGGGTGATCAGCGTACGCATGCGCAGTCGCTGCGAGGCTTCACCGGAGAGCAGCACACTATTGGTACGGTCGTCAGCGACAATTTTGGCGCCGCCCGCTCCCTCGGCCCCCTGCGCAGAGCTAAGCGAATTGATCACGCGCACGATGTCCGCCGAGGAGGCATGCTCGAGGCGGATGACGTCGATGTCCGCGTCGCCCCCCTGGTCGATCCGCTGGATGATACGCACCATGCGGTTCACGTTGGCCGCACGGTCCGAGATGATCAGCATGTTGGAAGCCGGGTAGGCGGCAAGATGGCCGTACTGCGGGATCAACGGCCGCAGGATCGGCACCAGCTGGGCGGCCGAGATGTTCAGGACCTGGATCACCTGGGTGACGATTTCGTCGGAGGTCGAGCTGACCGAATCAGGCAGGTCGTTGGCCGGCAGCTGGCGGGCGTTGGCGTCCGGCAGGATCTTGATCACCTTGCCCGACGGCACTGCGACGAATCCATGCACCTGCAGGATGGCCAGGAATGCCTCGTAGAAGGCTCCGGGACCCATTGGCGTCGAGGACAGCATCGTCACCTGGGCCCGCACGCGCGGGTCGACAATGAAGTTCTTGCCGGTCACCTGGCTGACCGCCTCGATGACCTGCCCGAGGTCCGCGTCCTTGTAGTTGGGCGTAATCATGGCACCCTGCTGCGCGCGTGCACCGCCGGTGAACATGAACATGGCGGTCAGCGCCAGTATCGAAAGACGTCGGACATTCATCGATTCATCCTCTGGGCACCCGTATCGCTACTCGTCGGGGTCTGCCTGGGCTTGGGTTTCGCTGGTGGAAGGCAATGCAGCCATCGCCGCCGCCGTGTCAACTGTAATCTGTTGTTCGGCGCCGTTCCGCTCCACCGTGAGCGTCACCGGTCCGCCGGCGCCGATGCCGCGCAAGGTTTCGAGCCCGCGATTGGGATCATCGAGCGATGCGCCGTTGACGGCGGTGACCAGATCGCCGGGCATCAACCCGAGGCTCGCGAACAAGGCGCGGTTGCGGCCCGGGTACACCCGGTAGCCTTTCTGCTGACCGCCGGCGAACACCGGCTGCGGTCTAATGATCTCGGAAATGACGCCCGGTTCCTTCTGGACCAGCGCCTGCACCGATTCGGCCAACGACTGCTCACGCACGCCTTGGTTGTAACTCACCGCAACCGGTGCGCCGCCGCCCGCCAGGCGCGGCAGCGGCAGCGACTCAAGCTTGCCGTTGCGCTCCAATATGGCGCGATCGGCATAGACGGCCTTCAAGCGGGCGCCGCCCGGCAGGGTGGCGCCGGTCGCATAGACCCGAGCCGTCGGCGCGGTATCGCCGATGATGGCCCAGCCCTGTTCGGGTTCGCTGCCAGCGAGGGTGCCAGCGAGGGTCAGACGCAGGTTGGTGGTTGGCGCCGAGGCGGCGTCGCCCGTGGCCTGCTGGGCCGCCGTGCCGAAAAGATGGGCACCGACGATGCCTGCCACGTTTGGCCCGGTAGCCACGCCCGGGACCACTGCCACTGCGACGCCGGTTCCGGCCGGCGGGGCCAGGAACTTCAGCACCAGAATGGCCAACTGGGCGGCCAGCGCGACGACCAGCATTACGGCCACCAGTGTCGGCGCCATGGCGGTGAGCCGGGGGGACCAGCCGTCGCTGGATCCCTTTTGCAACAACCCCAGCTTGGACAGGAACTGCATGATACTTTGGCCGTAAGTCCGTCACGATTTCTTTGGACACGATCGCGCTGCATGATACGGGTTCGGGAGCCACAGCTACAAGGCGCAAAACCGAGAGAAATTGCCGCGGTGATGGGCACTTGCAGCGTCTTCTTGAGCCAGGCCGAGGCGATCAAAGGGTTGGCTGCCCTAACCCTCGGCGCCATTCATGATTGATTGCGACCGTCAACCTTGTGCGGAGCGGGGGCTGCCCCTATAAAGGGGGCGTGAGCGAATCGCGACTTTAAACCGGATGCAGGGACGCTCGTGAGCGCCGAGCAGGACAATGGCAAGGCACGACCCAGCCACGACCTGGTGGTGGAGGAGGCGTTGCCGCGCCTCAAGAAACCTCCCCTGTACCAGGTCCTGCTGATCAATGATGATTACACGCCGATGGAGTTCGTGGTCGACGTGCTGCAGGGCATCTTTGGGCTCGATCGGACCAGGGCGACCCGTGTCATGCTCGAGGTGCACACGCGGGGCAAGGGCATTTGCGGCGTGTTCACCTTTGAAATAGCGGAAACGAAGGTGGCCCAGGTAACAAGTTATGCCCGGCAGCACCAGCATCCGCTGCTGTGCACGATGGAGGAGATCTGAGTGCTGTCCAGTGAACTCGAATTCTGCCTTAACGAGGCATTCCAGCGGGCGCGCGAGCAGCGCCACGAATACATGACCGTCGAGCACTTGCTGCTGGCGGTGCTGGGCACACCGATGGTCAGGGAAATCCTCAAGTCCTGTGGTGGTGACCTTGCGGCACTGGAGCGAGACCTCGACAAGTTTGTGTCCGAAACCACCCCAAGCCTGCCGCCGGACGACGAACGTGAAGTGCAGCCGACACTCGGGTTCCAGCGCGTGCTGCAGCGGGCCGTATTCCACGTTCAGTCGAGCGGCAAGAAGGAGGTGGGCGTCGCCAACGTGCTGGTGGCCATCTTCAGCGAAAAGCAGTCGCATGCTGCCTACCTTCTGTCGCTGCAGGATATTTCGCGGCTCGATGTCGTGAACTTCGTCTCCCACGGACTCAGCCGGGGCGGCGAGGGCGAGCAGCCCGCCAAGGAACAGGCAGCGGAGCCCGACAAGGAACCGGAATCCGGCGGCAGCGCCCTGGACAAGTACTGTTCCAACCTCAATAAGCTGGCGATGGAGGGCAGGATCGATCCCCTGATCGGCCGCCAACTGGAGATCGAGCGCACCATCGAGATCCTCTGCCGGCGCCGCAAGAACAACCCGCTGTACGTCGGCGAGGCCGGCGTCGGAAAGACTGCTATCGCAGAAGGCCTGGCCCGGTTGATCATCGAGGGCAAGGTGCCGGACGTGCTGACCGACAGCACGATCTACTCGCTCGACATGGGCGCGCTGATCGCCGGTACCAAGTACCGCGGCGACTTCGAGAAGCGGCTCAAGGCGGTCGTGTCGGAACTGCGCAAGCAGCCCGGTGCGGTGCTGTTCATCGACGAGATCCATACCGTCATCGGCGCCGGCGCGGCCTCGGGTGGGGTCATGGACGCTTCCAACCTGATCAAGCCGGTGCTGGCGAGCGGCGAACTCCGCTGCATTGGTTCAACGACCTACCAGGAGTACCGCGGGATCTTCGAGAAGGACCATGCACTCGCGCGGCGCTTCCAGAAGATCGACATCGTGGAGCCAAGTGTGACCGAGACCATCGAGATCCTGCGGGGTCTGCGCGAGCGATTCGAGAAGCACCATGGCGTGAAGTACACGGACGATGCGCTTACTGCGGCCGCGGAGCTGGCTTCGCGCCACATCGGTGACCGGCACCTGCCGGACAAGGCAATTGACGTGGTAGACGAGGCGGGGGCGGCCACGCGGCTGAAGCCGGCGGGCGAGCAGCAAGGCACCGTCGGCGTCGAACAGATCGAGGCGGTCGTGGCGCGGATGGCGCGTATTCCGCCGGCCAACGTTTCCGTCTCTGACCGCGAGGTGCTCAAGAACCTCGACCGCAACCTGAAGCTGGTGATCTTTGGCCAGGATCCCGCGATCGAGGCCCTGTGTGCCGCGATCAAGATGTCGCGCGCAGGACTGGGCGCCGAGCGCCGGCCGGTGGGTTCCTTCCTCTTTTCCGGGCCAACCGGGGTAGGCAAGACCGAGGTGACACGCCAGCTGGCGATTGCACTGGGCGTCGAGTTCCTGCGCTTCGACATGTCCGAATACATGGAGCGCCACACGGTGTCGCGTCTCATCGGTGCGCCCCCCGGTTATGTCGGGTTCGACCAGGGCGGGCTACTGACCGAGGCAATCACCAAGAACCCCCACTGCGTGCTGCTGCTCGACGAGATCGAGAAGGCGCATCCGGACGTCTTCAACCTGCTTCTGCAGGTCATGGATCACGGCACGTTGACCGACAACAATGGCCGCAAGGCGGACTTTCGCCACGTCATCATTGTCATGACGACCAATGCGGGCGCCTTCGAGATGAGCCGGCCGGGCATTGGGTTCGCACCGCAGGACAATGCGACGGACGGCATGGAAGCGATCCGCAGGATGTTCTCGCCGGAGTTCCGCAACCGTCTGGACGCAGTCATCCAGTTTCAGTCGCTCGATCCGAGGACGATTGAGCGCGTGGTTGACAAGCTGCTGGTCGAGGTCGAGGCCCAGCTCGAGACCAAGGGTGTCGCACTGACCGTCGACGACGCGGCACGCGCCTGGATTGCCGAGAAGGGCTACGACCCCAAGATGGGCGCGCGGCCCATGGCACGAGTCATCCAGGAGCACATCAAGCGACCGCTCGCCGAGGAACTGCTGTTCGGTCGGCTCGCGGACGGTGGCAATGTCCGCGTCACCCTGGGCTCGGACGAGGAGAAGCTCGAGTTGATCTGCAGGTCAGCGCGGGAGCCGGAGCTGATCCGCTGAGGCGACATAAAGACAACCCCCGCGGCGCGCTGCGCCGCGGGGGTCCTGTGTTCAGGGGGAGATAGCTCAGCGAGCCCGGTATACGATGCGGCCCTTGCTCAGGTCGTAGGGCGTCAATTCCACCGTGACCGTGTCCCCGGTGAGGATGCGGATGTAGTGCTTGCGCATCTTGCCCGAGATGTGGGCCGTGACGATGTGGCCGTTACTGAGCTTTACCCGAAACGTCGTATTGGGGAGAGTCTCAACGACTTCTCCCTCCATCTGAATTGCATCTTCTTTGGACATCCAGCCTCGCAGCTGTCGCAAATGGCGCGCGGATTGTGCCGCACGCAGCACTGCAGTGCAATTCGGTGTCTCATCCGTGCCACAAGTCCGGCTGGTCGGTACACAGTCCGGCCAGCATCGCCTCGAACTCGCTTCGCGGGATGGAGCGGCTGCCCAGGGACGCCAGGTGGTCGGTCGCCATCTGGCAGTCGATCAGGGCGATCCCCCGTGCCAGGCACTCGTAAACGAGGCGGGCGAGGGCAACCTTGGAGGCGTCGCGAGCCCGGGAGAACATCGATTCGCCGAAGAAGACCCGGCCAATGGCGACCCCATAGAGGCCGCCGACCAGTTCGTCCCGGCGCCAAACCTCGATCGAATGCGCATCCCCGCGAGCATGCAGCTCACTGTAGGAGCGATGCATCGCCGGGGTGATCCAGGTCCCCGGCTCGCGCAGGCGGGGCGCCGCGCAACCGGCCACGACGGCCTCAAAGGCGGTGTCGAGCCTGGTTTCGAAGCCGCGGTTGCGAATGGATTTGTGCAGGCTGCGTGAGCGGCGGAATTCAGCCGGAAACAGCACGGCGCGCGGGTCTGGCGTCCACCACAGAATCGGCTGGCCCTCGGAATACCAGGGAAAGACCCCACGCCGATAGGCGTGCAGCAGCCACTCGGGCGTCAGGGAGCCACCGACCGCCAGCAGGCCGTTCGGCTCGCGCAGCGCTAACCGGGTCGGCGGCAAGGCCTCCGGCGGGTCCGTCTCAGCGAGAAATATCACTCCCGACATCGGGATGGAGGTTAGCCTGCGGTTCGGCGCGCCGAAAGGGCACGTGTGCACGAATTGCGTCGATGTAAGCCTGCACGTGAGCGCGTTCACGTCCAAGGTACTCGCCGACGGCGGCCCGGAACGCCGGGTGCGCAACTTCATGCATGGACCAGACCGGGGTCGGCGAGAAGCCGCGTGCAATCTTGTGCTCGCCCTGCGTGCCCGGTTCGAAACGGGCCAGGCCCTCGCGGATGCAGTAATCGATGCCCTGGTAGTAGCAGGCCTCGAAATGGAGGCTGTGGAAGTCGCCGGTGGCGCCCCAGTAGCGGCCGTAGAGCGTGTCGGTCCCGCGCAGAAATACGGCGCAGGCCACCGGCTCGTCGCGCAGCATCGCCAGCTTGACCATCAGCATCCCAGGCATGGTCGAGGCAATCTCCCTGAAGAAATCGATGGTGAAATAGGGCGGGTTGCCGCGCTCGGCAAAGGTCCGCGCGTGCAACGCGTAGACGTCCTCGAGCAGGTCGCCTGCGAGTTCACCGCCGTTGAGCTCGACGAAATGGATACCCGCCTCCTGGACGCGCCGCCGCTCGCGACGCGCCTTTTTGCGCTTCTCGGCCGTGAAGGTGCCGAGAAAATCTTCAAACGAGCCGAACTGCCGGTTTTGCCAGTGGAACTGGCAGTCCAGTCTCGCCATCAGGCCCTGGTTCGACAGCCACTCACGCTCCGCATCGTCGATGAACAGCGCGTGCAGGGTGCTGGCACCTGTTTCCTGTCCGAGTTCACGTGCCGCGTCGAGCAATGCCTTGCGCACCAGATCAGTATCGGCAGCCGGATTGACCAGTAACTTGGGACCGGCTGCGGGCGTAAAGGGAGCGGCTGAAACCAGCTTGGGATAGTAGTCGAGCCCGTGTTGCCCGTAGGCGCGCGCCCAGGCGAAGTCGAAGACGAACTCGCCCCAGGAATGTGATTTCAGGTAAAGCGGCATGGCGCCGAGCAGCGTCCCGCCGGACTCCACTACGACGTGCCGGGGCGTCCAGCCGGTCGCAGGCGCCGCCGAGCCACTGCGCTCTGCGGCGGCCAGAAACTCGTGGCGCAGGAAGGGCCGGCCGCCGAGATCGAGCGCGTTCCAGTCGGCCGCGGCCGCGCCGTCGATCGACTCCAGGATGCGGGCCTGCAGCACGTGCCGCTCAGGTCTCGTCGTCGACCCGCTCCAGGTAGCGATCGGCATCGAGCGCGGCCATGCAGCCGGTACCCGCGGATGTCACGGCCTGGCGATAGACGTGATCGGCGACGTCTCCCGCGGCGAACACGCCGGGAACGCTGGTTGCCGTGGCGTCGCCAGCGATGCCGGACTTCACCACGATGTAGCCGCCCTTCATGTCGAGCTGTCCTTCAAACAGCTGGGTGTTGGGCGTATGTCCGACGGCGATGAATACCCCCGGAACGGTTACCTCACCCGTGGATTCATCGAGGACGTTGCGGACGCGTATCCCGGTGACACCACTATCGTCGCCCAGCACCTCCTCGACGACATGGTTCCACATGAACGTGACCTTGCCTGACTCCGCCAGCGCGAACAGCCGGTCCTGCAGGATTTTCTCAGAGCGTAGCTTGTCGCGGCGGTGGATCAAGGTGACGTGCGAAGCGAGGTTGGCGAGGTACAGTGCTTCCTCCACCGCGGTGTTACCACCGCCGACAATGGCGACTGGCTGCTCGCGGTAGAAGAAACCGTCGCAAGTAGCGCAGGCCGAAACGCCGCGGCCACGAAACTTCGTCTCCGAGTCGAGTCCGAGGTAACGGGCAGAGGCGCCGGTGGCGATGATCAGCGCATCGCAGCTGTACTCGCCGGAGTCACCCTTGAGCCTGAAGGGCCGCACGCCGAGATCGACGGCGTCGATATGATCGGAGGCAATCTGGACGCCGAAACGCTCGGCGTGGCGGCGCATGCGCTCCATGAGGTCGGGGCCAAGCAGGCCTTCCACGTCGCCCGGCCAGTTGTCGACCTCGGTCGTGGTCATCAACTGACCGCCGGGCTCGAGGCCTGCGATCAACAGCGGCCCACGATTGGCGCGGGCGGCATAGATCGCGGCGGTATAGCCCGCAGGGCCCGAGCCCAGGATGGCGAGGCGCGTATGCCGGGGGGTGCTCATGTATAGTCTCCGCGATTTTCTCGGGGCGGGCCTCTGGCCTCGCAAGACGCGCAATCCTAGGTGAGGCGGGCTCGTGAATAAAGCCCGGATCGGATGGACCGCAGCTGTCCGCGAGCTGGCGGCGTGCCCTCCTTGCGACAGCGGATCTAAGTCTTGTACCATCAATACCTTACGCCCTATACCTGATATCAAGGATCACTAACTTGGCCGGAGTGGCGCGAACGCGGGAGCTGGAGGAAGGCAAGCTCGAGCCAGCAATGGTGCGGGGCCTGCGCGAGGCGGCATTCTGGCTGCTGGCGGCGATTGCCCTGGTGTTGCTGCTGGCGCTCGCCAGTTTCGATCCCTCCGATCGCAGCTTCAGTTACACCGGCGAACCCGGGAAGGTGGGCAACCTGATCGGCCCGCTCGGGGCCTGGACAGCCGATATCCTGTTCATGTTATTCGGCCGTCCCGCCTTCATCTTTCCGGTGGCGATCGCCTACGGCGCCTGGCTGGCCTTCAAACAGGCCGGTGGCGCAGCGGTCCTGCGCAGCACGGTTGCGCTCCGTGCCGTCGGGCTGGTACTCGCGCTGCTGAGCAGCTGCGGGCTGGCGACGCTGCACTTCGACCCCGGCCAGCTGCAGTCGACGGCAGGTGGCGTGCTAGGCAGCCTGGTCGGCGACAATCTGGCCTCGCTGGCGTCTTTCCTCGGTGCGACCCTGCTCCTGCTCGCCCTCTGGTTTGCGGGTGTCCAGCTGTTCACCGGCGTGTCCTGGATCGCGGTCATGGACTTCCTGGGCCGCTGGACGCTGCGGTCCATCGCAGCCGTGCACGCGAGAATTACCTCGGCCCGTGACCAGGCCGCGGGCCGGGAGTCGCGCCAGCAACGTGAGGCGGTGGTGCGTGAAGGCAAGCGCAAGTCTGCAGCGCGCATGCCGCCGAAGATCGAAGCGCCTGCGCCAGCGGTGCCGGAGAAGAGCGAACGCGTCGAGAAGGAACGCCAGGTATCGATGTTCGCCAAGCCAACGTCCAAGGACCTGCCGGAACTGAAGCTGCTCGATGATCCGCCGGCGCGAGAGCAGACCTATTCGCCCGAAGCGCTGGAGGCGATTTCGCGCCTGGTTGAAATCAAGCTAAAGGATTTCGGCGTTGACGTGGAGGTCGTCGCGGTGCAGCCCGGGCCGGTGGTCACACGCTTCGAGCTAAAGCCAGCGCCGGGCGTAAAGGTCAGCCAGATCAGCGCTCTTGCCAAGGACCTTGCACGCGCCCTGTCGGCCATCAGCGTGCGCGTGGTCGAGGTCATTCCCGGGAAGTCGGTAGTTGGCCTCGAGATTCCCAACGAGAAACGCGAGCTGGTCACGCTCGGCGAGATCGTCAAGTCGAAGGCCTACGACGACATGAGCTCACCGCTGGCGCTCGCGCTCGGCAAGGACATCGGTGGTGCGCCGGTGGTGGTCGACCTGGCCCGCATGCCGCACCTGCTGATCGCCGGCACCACCGGTTCCGGCAAGTCGGTCGCCATCAATGCGATGGTGCTGTCGCTGCTGTACAAGAGCACGGCTGAGCAGGTGCGCCTGATCATGGTGGACCCGAAGATGCTGGAACTGTCGGTCTACGAGGGCATCCCGCACCTGCTGGCGCCGGTGGTGACCGATATGAAGCAGGCGGCCAATGCGCTGCGCTGGTGCGTGGCGGAGATGGAGCGGCGCTACCAGCTGATGGCTGCGCTCGGTGTGCGCAATCTCGCCGGCATGAATCGCAAGATTCGCGACGCGGAGTCATCCGGCAAGCCGCTGGTCGACCCGTTGATCGAGAACCTGTTCAAGGCCGGCAAGTACCAGGGCGACATCCCGACCCTGCAGCCGGCGCCCTACATCGTGGTGTTCATCGACGAGCTGGCCGACCTGATGATGATCGTCGGCAAGAAGGTAGAGGAGTTGATTGCCCGGTTGGCGCAGAAGGCGCGCGCATCGGGCATCCACCTGATTCTGGCGACGCAGCGGCCCTCGGTGGACGTAATCACCGGTCTGATCAAGGCCAACATTCCGACGCGCATCGCCTTCCAGGTCTCTGCCAAGGTGGATTCCCGGACCATCCTTGACCAGAGCGGCGCTGAATCGCTGCTTGGCCATGGCGACATGTTGTACATGCCGCCCGGTACGGCGTTGCCGAATCGTGTACATGGTGCCTTTGTTTCAGACCAGGAGGTACACCGCGTCGTCGAGTCACTACGCTCGAGCGTCGAGCCTGTCTACGTCGACGAAGTGCTATCGGGTCCGCAAGGTCCGATTCCAGGCTTGCCCGGGGAGAACGGCGACAACGGCGAGGACGGCGGGGCAGACTCCGAGCAGGATCCCCTGTACGACGAGGCGGTGCGCATCGTGACGGAGACGCGCAAGGCATCGGTGTCCGGTGTGCAGCGACGGCTCAAGATCGGCTACAACCGCGCGGCGCGACTGGTTGAGACCATGGAGGCGGCCGGCCTGGTCGGACCGCTGCAGTCCAATGGCAGTCGCGAAGTGCTGGTCGCACCGCCGCCTGAGGACTGATTCCACCGTGAGTTGTTTCAAGCATCAGGGGCTGTTCGCTGTCGTCGCCGCGGGCTGTCTGTTGGCGCTGCCGGTTTTGGCGCAGGGGCAGGCACGGGACGTCGAGCGGGTGCAGCGTTACGTCGAGCGGCTTTCTACGCTGCGGGCGGAGTTTCGCCAGCAGGTGCTCGATGGGACGGGATCGATCCGCGAGGAGGCGCAGGGCACGCTGATGCTGCAGAAACCCGGACGCTTTCGCTGGGAGTACCGTAGCCCGTCGGAGCAACTGCTGGTGAGCGATGGCAGCACCGTCTGGCTCTACGACGTCGACCTGGACCAGGTGACCATCCGCGACGTCGGCCAGTCGCTGTCGACGACGCCAGCGATGCTGCTGTCGGGCCAGGGAAGCGTCGGCGAGGCGTTTACGGTGTCCGACGGCGGACAGGCGGAGGGAATTGACTGGGTTCACCTGACCCCGAAACTGGACGAAACCGATTTTCGTGAGATCCGCCTGGGGTTTCGTGGCAGAGAACTGGAACGCATGGAACTAGTCGACCGGCTGGGGCAGACCACCCGCATCCAGTTCCTGGACGTCGAGCGTAACCCGAAATTGCCGCCGGACTCGTTCACGTTCGTGCCGCCGCCGGGCGTCGACGTGGTCGGCTCCGTGGCGCCGCGCTGACTCATGCTGCCGCTTGCACATCCGCGGCTGTGGCTGGCGGGCGCCGGCCTGATCGCGGCCACGATCATCATCGGCAGCCTGTTGCCGAGCTCGATGATCCCGGCCGTGGGCGTCAGCGACAAGTTGGAGCATGCCGGCGCGTACTTCCTGCTGACCTTCTGGATCACGGGACTTCTCGAGCGCCGCCGCTACGTCCTCAGCCTGCTGCTGGGAATTCTGCTGGGCGTGGGGCTCGAGGTTGCACAGAGTCTCCTGACCGTCACGCGGCAGGCGGACCCGCTTGACGTGGTGGCCAACGCGACCGGCATCGCGCTGGCGCTGACGCTGGCGTATCTCGGCCTCGGAGGCTGGGCAAGGCGCGTCGAGGCATGGTTCGGCGCGGAGAAGCCGGGCTGAGGCGGGTCGCCGGGGCGTTTACAATGGCCGGGTGAGTGCACCCCAGGATCCCCTGCTGCTCGAGCCCGCCGCGGACCCCTGGCGTCCGCTGGCCGACCGCATGCGGCCGCGGGCGCTCGACGAGATCGTTGGCCAGGAACACCTGCTCGGCGAGGGGCGGGCGCTGTCCCGCCTCATCGGCAGCGGTACCCCGCATTCGATGATCCTCTGGGGCCCACCCGGTACCGGCAAGACCACGCTTGCACGCCTGGTGGCGCGAACCTGCAATGCGCGGTTCGAGGCGCTCTCGGCCGTGTTCGCCGGCGTCAAGGACATCCGCCAGGTCGTCGAATCGGCCCGCCAGACGCGCACCGCGAAGGGCCGACCCACGGTGCTGTTTCTGGACGAAGTACACCGCTTCAACAAGTCCCAGCAGGATACCTTCCTGCCGTTCGTCG
>JAHEAZ010000069.1 GCA_024642505.1 Gammaproteobacteria bacterium | reverse complement strand
CGTCATGCTGCCGCCAACCCGCACGCACGGGTGGCCGGGGTTCCCCAGCGAGCGACTGGCGGCTTTCAGAGCGAGCAGGGGAAGCCGCGGCCGACCAGGATTGTTGAGGTGGGCGCGTCAATCGTCCTCGGCCGGTCGATCCAGAAACGCTCGCGTGTGTTGCGCCACGACATCAGGCGCCACGTCGAACAGGCCGAAGCCGTGGTCGGGCAGTTCCACGAACTTCGCGTCAGGCAGGAGGCCCTTGGCTCGCGGCGTGATGTCCCAGAGATCGTCGTGCGGGCGCAGCACCATGACCGGCCGGTTCACGCCGGGCAGGCGCTCATCGGCCGGATAGTTCATCGCCGCGCTTGCTCCCCACCACGCGCGCGGACCGTTGTGCAGTTTCTCGGCAAACCCCTCGGCGAGCCGCTCGAGCGAGACGCCGGACCCACGCCACTGCAGCGTGCGCCGCCACTCCTCGGCGAGGTGGGCGCCGTCCTCGCGAACCGGAACCGGCCAGGGAAGCCCGTTGAAGGCGTCACGCTCAGCATCATTGAATACAGGTGCGGCCACCATGACCACGCGGCGAACCTGGTCCGGCCGCGCAATGGCCAGCTCCGCGGCGATGCACGCACCGGTGTGGTAGCCAAGCAGGTCCACCCTGCGAAAGCGCATGTGGTCGATGAAATCACCGATGGCGCCGGCGTAGTCCGCAATCGAAGGCTGTTCCGGCGGCGGGTCCGACTGGCCGAATCCCGGCGTATCCGGCGCGTAGACCGAACGGTCGGCGCCCATGTTCCGGAGGAAACTCCGGAACACGCGGCTCGACATCGGGCTCTGGTGCAGGCAGATCAGGGTTGTCAGCTCGTCGAATCCGCCGTTCGATGGAAAGGCGCTGCGCAGGTGCAGCTGGCCAAAACGACCGTCGACATACATGCGTCGGTGGTTGACGGGCGGGGCGCTATCTTTGTTCTGTTTCTTTGGCATGTGAGGCGAGTCTCGGGTACCAGGTGAAATCGAGCGCGGTCGGTTCAGCACTGCGACGCTCGCATTTGGCTCGCCCCGCCGCCATGAACACGCGCACGAAATCGGCGCACAGGCATTCCTTAAGTAATGTCGGACCCCCGGGCGCGGATCGCGTGATCGGCGTTCATTGTCCTCACGCCCTCGCCGGTCGCGATATCAGCCTCAGCTCGTTGACGCACTGCGCCCAGGCCGAGCCCAGTCGGTCGACACTGGAAACTGCCGTTACTGGCGACATCAGCATCATGTTGTGAAAAGGGGTGATCACCAGGCCGCGGTTCAACAGAAACAGCCTGATGGCGTCGGGAAGCAGCGGCGGCATGCTGTCGATGGACTGTCGCCCGGTCCTGGGCGGCTCGCGGGTGAAACCGACCTCGAGCCTCGCCCCCACCCGCTGCACGTGCCAGGGCAGCTGCTCTACCTCGACCAGCTGCTCGAGCCCGTCCTCGAGCCGCTCGGCCATGGCGATCATGTGCGCATAGGCCGCAGGCGTCATCACCTGCTCGAGACAGGCGCGCAGCGCAGCCATGGCCATCGGGTTACCGGCCAGCGTGGTGCCGATGCCCGAGTGACCCGCGGGCTTGGCGGCCAGCACGCCCCGGATGCGCTCCTCCAGCTCGGCGGTGAAGCCGTACACGGCGCAGGGGAAGCCGCCGGCGATGGCCTTGCCGGCAACCAGGAAGTCGGGCTCGAGCTGTGCGATACGTGAATAGCCACCAATGCCAGAGGACAGCGTGTGGGTTTCGTCGAAGGCCAGCAGCGTCCGGTGCTTCCGCGTCAGGCGGCGCAGTGCGTCGAGGAAACCCGGCTCAGGCAACACCATGCCGGCATTGGTCATGACCGGCTCGGCCAGCACGCAGGCGACATCGCGCGTCTTCAGGACTGACTCCACCGCCGCAAGGTCGTTGAACTCCACGCAGCGGGTGTGGCGCGTAAGGTCGGCGGCCTGGCCGACGAGCCCCGGCCGGTTGCCGACCACACCGGCATCGAGCCGGACAAAGGTGTCGTCGACCATGCCGTGATAGCAACGATCGAAGACGACGATCGCCGGACGGCCGGTGACCGCGCGCGCCCAGCGGATGACCGCGCGGTTGGCATCCGATGCTGTCTGTGCCATCTGCCAGTAGGGCAGCCCGAAGCGGCCGGCCAGCAGTTCGCCAGCGGCCGTGGCGTCTTCGCCCGGGAGCATCGTGGTCAGGCCACGGCGTGCCTGAGCCTCAAGCGCCGCCGACACCGCGGGCGGCGAGTGGCCGAACATGGCCCCGGTGTCGCCAAGACAGAAATCGGCGAATCGGTTGCCGTCCACGTCCTCGAGTTCGGCGCCACGCGCGGTCGCAATGTGCATCGGGAACGGAGTGCCCCAGTCGCTCATCCAGTGCATTGGCACGCCGGCGAGCCAATGCCGGCCGCCACGCTCCGCCAGCGCCCGCGAGCGCGGGTGCCGGGCAACATAGGCCGCGCGCTCGGACTCGAGCATGTGCTCGACGGCTTCACGCGAGATCCCGGCCACCTGTAAAGACACTTCCGACCCCGCTTGCGCCAACGGCGGCAATATCCAAGCGTACTGGCAACGCCCGCCCTGTATCCACCGGGACGTTGCGTTGACGGGCGCTCCCGGCGACACGCATAGTGCGACGCACGATCCAGAGGGGGCACAGATGACACGGATACGAGTCGTCCTGACGACCATCCTGCTGCTCGGCCTGGCCGCAGCGGCAGAAACCGTGAGGGCCGAAGACGCGCAACAGCGCACGGAACCGGCGGCAGCTCGCAAGGGCTACCTGCTGTTTCGCTCCGAGTTCCCCGACCAGGAAGTGATCAGGCCCTACGGCCGCGCCGTCGTCGGCGTGGCAGCGAAATTCGGCGGCCGCTTTATCGTGCTGGCCGATGACCCTGAGCCGGTCGAGGGCGGTCCCGATACGCGCCGGGTGGTCATCCTGGAGTTTCCATCCCTCGACGCGGCGCGCGCGTTCTGGAATTCACCCGAGTACGCCGAGGTGAAGAAACTGCGGGAGGGCGTCGGCGTCGTCGACGCGGTGATGTTCGAGGGCACTTGACCGGGGTGTCGGGGCCGATTCAACAACAGGGGGTTGCCAAATGATGAAGCTGTACGGGGCGCTCGCGTCGCCCTATGTCGCGCGCGTGGCACTGGCGGCACGCTACAAGAAACTTGATCTGCCGATCGAGATGCCGGCCGCTGGCCTGAAGTCGGCGGAGTACCTGGCGAAAAACCCCTTCGGCAAGATGCCGACGCTCGAGCACGGCGGTCGCTGCATCATCGAGTCGGAGGTGATCTGCGAGTACCTCGAGGAACTGTACCCCGCACCGAGCCTCCTGCCGGGCGACGCGCTCGCACGGGCTCATGTGCGAACGATCAGCCGCGTGGTTGACCTGTACGTCGGGCCCGAAAGCAGCGCGATGTTCAGGCAGATGAACCCCGCGACGCGCGACGACGACGCGGTGGCAGCGGCCACCGCCAAGCTGTCGGACCACGTGCGGGTGCTCGACGGGCTGATGTCTGGAGGTTCCTGGGCGGCCGGTGAGTTCTCGCTGGCCGACTGCACGCTGTTGCCGCGAGTCATCCTGATACAGAAGACCGTCATGCCCGTGCTCGGCGTAGCCGACCCGGCACAGGCCGGGCCGAACCTGGCGGCATGGTGGGGACGCGTCAACGAGGATCCCATGACCGCCGCCTTCGTGCCGGAATACGGCGCCGCGCTGGATGCCTTTCTGGCGAGACTCCGTGGCGGCTGACCCAACGCGGTCGCCGCGGTGAACACTGCGGTTGGCCCCTCGGCGCTCGCAGGCAGCTACCCGCTGCGTGCCTTCTTCATCTGCCTGGGCGCCTATGCACTGAGCCAGATGGACCTTGCGTTGTTCGGTTATGCGCTCAAGGAGATCCGCCAGGAGTTCGGTGTCGAGACGACGACGATCACCTACGCGATCGGCGCGGCCAACGTCATCGGCGGACTGATGCTGGTAGGACTGGGCGTCGTCACGGATCGTGTGGGACGGCGCAGCATGATGATGCTGGCGACCCTCGTGTCGTCGGTATTCATCGTGCTGCATGCCATCGCGCCGAGCCTGCTTGCGCTGGCGCTGCTGCGCGGCCTGAGCCTCGGAACCGGTGGCCTGCTGTACCCGGCGACCGGCGCCATCGTCACCGAGGAAGCGCCATCCCGCTTTCGCGGCCTGTACGCCGGCATGCTGCAGACGGGCTATCCGATCGGCTGGTTCCTCGGCTCGGTGCTCGCCGCGCTGCTGCTACCGCTTTTCGGCTGGCGCGCCCTGTTCGTCACCGGGCTGATCAGCCTGCCGTTCGTGCTGGTGATTCACCGCTTACTGCGCGAGTCGAGCCGCTTTACCGAGCAATGCGCCGCGGGCGCCCGCCCCAAGGCCAGCGTGGCGGAGCTGTTCAGGCACGGCATGGCTTATCGTACGACCGTCCTGTTCCTGGCCCAGTACCTGTTCGTGGTGGCCTATGGCGGCACGTTCCAGTTGTTCCCGCTGTACTTTCACGACGCGCGCGGCTTCGACGTTGCCGACGCCGCGTTCCTGGTAGGACTCGGCAACCTGATCGCCATCGGCGGCTATGCCGTTGCGGCACTGGTCGGCGAGTTCCTGCTGACGCGCCGGACCACGGTGGTGCTATGGACCCTTGCAGGGTCGCTGTGCTTTGTGTGGCTGTTGTGGGGGACCAGTACCCGGAGCGAGGCACTGGTGGCCTTCAGCGTGATGTGCGCTTTCTTCCTGGGGGTGGCGGCAGTGAAGTTCGCGTTCGTCGCCGAGGTCTTCCCGACCCACCTGCGAGCGACCGGACTCGCCTTCTGCGGCTCGCTCGCGGTGACGCTCGGTTCGGCCACGGGCCCGGTGCTGATAGGCCGGACCCTGCGCGAACATGGCTGGGACGTGGCGTTTACGGCTTTCGGCGCGGTGCCGTTGTTCCTGGCAGGATTGATGTACCTGTTCCTGAAGCCACTACCTTCGGGGCTCGACGTGGACGAGATCGAGCGCAGGTTGCGTGCCTGAACGAGAGGAGAGCCCGATGATGAAAGGATGGCTGGTGCGCGAGTTCGGCGGGCTGGACGCCATGACCTGGACCGAGTTGCCGGTGCCGACGCCCGGACCCGGACAGGTACTCGTCAAGGTGCATGCCTCGGCAGTGAACTTCGCCGAGACCCGCATGCGCGCCGGAACCTACAGCGGCCAGGAGCTGCCATTCGTCATGGGCATGGAGGCCGCCGGCGTGGTAGCCGGAGTCGGCCAGGGAGTCGAGGGTTTTGAGTCCGGGCAGCGCGTGTTCGGGCGGGCCCGCGGTTCGCACGCCGAATACGTATTGTTTGACTCGCCGCACCTGATGCACCTGCCGGAGCGGCTGTCGTTCAACGAAGGCGCCGCCATCCCGGTCGGCTGGCTGACCGCCTGGCACGCCTTGAACACGGTCGCCGACATACGGCGTGGCCAGCGGGTGCTGATCGAGGCGATCGCGTCGAGCGTTGGCAGCGCAGCGCTGCAGATCGCCAAGCGACACGGCTGCTGGGTTGCCGGCACGGCCAGCAGGGACGACAAGGTGCAGCGAGGTATCTCGGCAGGCGCCGACGCCGGCTACAACTACAAATTCGAGGATGTCGCCGCGTGCGTCCTGGCCGACACCGCCGGCGCGGGCATCGACGTCGGGCTGATGACCATCGGTGAGGAAACGGCGCAGTCGTTGTTCGATTCCATGGGCCAGGAGGGCCACATCGTCATGTACGGCTCGACCGGCGGCCGGCAGGTCTGCTTCAACCTCAATATCGGCATCCGCAACATCCGGCTGTCGAGCATGAGCATCTCGACCAGCCCGCAGTTCCTGCCGGTGACGATGCAGTCCTTCCGTGAGGTGGCGCTGCCGCTCTTTGCCGACGGCACCTTCCGTGCCGCAGTGGATATCGTGCTGCCAGTCACGGAGCTGAAGCGCGCGCACGAGCTGATCGATGCGCGTACGCACTTCGGAAAGATCGTGCTCGAACTCCCGTAATGCGGTAATGCGGGGACAGTTTACTTATATAGAATTGGGGACGCCCGATATAAGTAAACTGTCCCCGCATTGATCAGGGCAGCAGTATTACCTTTCCCTCGCGCTCCTTTCCGGTCCGTGCAGCCTGCGCGAAGGCTTCGCGCCACATCGACAAGGGATAGGTCGCGGCAATACGGGCCTTGAGCCGGCCATCCGCAATGCGCTCCGCCAGCCCCTGGTACATCGAGTCCACCTGCGCATGGGTGCGCTTGTTCAGTTCGCGCCGGAAGCTGATGCCCCGCAGTGCCAGATCGTTGCGAAACATGAGGTAGAAATCCAGCTGGCAGGGCTGGCCGCTCATCGCGCCATAGCACACCACGGTCGAGCCGGGCGCGAGGCACTCGGCGAGTCGCTGGGTCGCAGTCCCGGCCACGCAGTCGACGCCAAGCTTCGGCGCAACCCCACCCGTTGCTTCGCGCACGCGCTCCGCCAGCCCCGGCCCGTCCACCAGCACGACGTCGGCGCCAAGCGACTTGAGTTCGCCCACGACCCCTGGCCGGCGGACGACGTTCACCGTGCGCACTCCGGCTTCCCTGGCCAACGAGACGAGATAGCGACCACAGCTCGAATTGGCGCCATTCTGGACCAGCCAGTCGCCCGCCTTCAGGTCGGCGAAGCCGTGCAGCAGCACCCAAGCAGTCGGCCCGTTTATCGTCAGCAGTGACAGCTGCGCCGCATCGCCCTCGGGCGCCGGCATGCATTGCGCTGCCCGGGTTCTCAGTTCCTCGCGGAAGGTGCCCGAACCCGATGGAGGAAACACGCGATCGCCGACCCTGAAATTCCTGACGCCCTCGGCAACCCGGACGACGTGGCCCACGCCCTCGAACCCCGGGGTGCGCGGCAGCGGCAGGTTGAATCCTGCCGCACCCTGCACCGTGCGGATGTCGGCGATGTGCATGGCGGCGGCTTCCATGCGAACGATGATCTCGCCGTCTTGCGGATGCTCCTCTGGAAGGTCGACGAGGCGCAGCACGTCTGCCGGCTCGCCGTAATGGTCATGGATCAGCGCCTGCGGCATGGTTGGATCGCTCCTGACGGGTGGCCGCCAGGGCGGCTCGGGCCAGTCACGTGGCAGCATACAAAATTCCGTTTAGGTATATTGCCCGCATCCTGTTGACGGATTCTCCATGCGCCGCCTTTCGCTCGTCGTCGCTGCCGGACTGCTGATAACCGCCTGTGGCCCGCAGGCGCCCGATGGCGCTGCCAAGAACAGGCGCGAAGTCGTTGTTGCCGTCGATGCCGCACCGGGTTCGGCGGCGGCAGCCAACTGGAAACGCTTCGCCGACAATGTCGGCATCTGGGCGCCGGATTACTCGCTGACCATGCGCCTCGGGGCGGAGGCCGGCACGCCCACCGAGCGGACGGCCGCCGTGCAGGCTGGCACGGTGCAGATCGCCGCCTTGTCACCGGACATGGCCACCGACCTCGTACCGGAACTGGCGGTGCTGTCCGCGCCGCAACTGTTCGACTCCCTGGAACAAGCCGACTATGTCGTCGACAAGGTCGTGTTCGAATCGTACCGCCGCCTGTTCTCTGAGCACGGACTCCGGCTGCTGGACTGGACGGACGACGGCTGGGCCGAGCCGTCAGCTCGCGAGGCATACCAGGCCGGCGTGGTAGTCGCGAACAAGGACTGGTTTGACCGGCTCACGCCGCACGACCGGGACGTTTTTCAGCAAGCCTACGGCAGCGGAGGCCTGGCCCGGGCCGACAGCAGGGCCGCGGCAGCGATCGGCGGGCAGGTAGCCGGTGAGATGGCGCCCGATGGCGAGCATCGTGACTGGACCGAGGCTGTCATCGAGGCGCATCGGGCGATCATCGATCGGGCGGGCGGCAACTCGCAGGACATTTACGACCTGGTGCTGCACGGCAGGCAGGAGTTCGTTGACAGGCAGGCGACCGCCGGCGCCGCCACGAGCGCGCGGTAATCTGGCGGCCGCCAGGGAGTATTCGGCGAATGTCCAGACCGCACATCGAGTTCATACAGAGCCAGTGGCTGCCGCTGGATCCGGGTTTTCCCGGCAGCGCCAGGCCCGGCGCAGCGGCGCAGGTCTTGTCCCGTGATCCCGATGACGGCGCCTGCAGCCTGGTCGTTCATTACCCGCCCGGATGGTCGGTCGACGAACAGGCACTGGATGCGGACGAGGAATTTTTCGTGCTGGACGGCGCGCTGGAGCTGGACGGGCGTGTGCTCGGACCGCACTGCTATGCGCACCTGCCTCGTGGATTCATGCGCAGGCGCCTCGCCACTCCCGCGGGTGCCTGCGTGATCACCTTTTTTTCGTCCGCGCCAACGGTCGGCGAAGCCGCCGCGTTCGATCAGCGGCGGCTGGTGCCGGGCCTCGACACCCGGCGCATGAGCGGCATGACCGGGCCGCGCAAGCACATGGCGAGTGAAGGATTCCGGCACGAGGGCACAGTGCACAAGCTGCTGTTCGACGACCCGCTTACCGGCGACAAGACCTGGATTGCGGGTCTGGTTCCTTACTGGAACTGCGACTTCATCGAAAACCACCCGGTGTGCGAGGAGGAATTCGCGCTATCAGGCGATGTACACCTGCCGGCCGGAATCATGCGGGAGGGTGCTTACTTCTGGCGTCCAGCCAATATCCCTCACGGGCCATTCGGGACGACCGGCGGAACGCTGCACCTGTGTCGCGCTAAGGGCGGCAAGTTCTCGACCCGGTTCGAACGCGCCTCGAAGCCCTTCAACTGGGATCCCGCGTACGACCCCATCCTGCCGCCCAGTCACGCGAAGTGGGTGCCTGCCGGCTACGACTGCCGGCGCAGCGACATCCTGCGCGCACCCAAGATCGAAACCTGATGCGCTGGGAGGAGAAACTGAACATGAAGACCCTGCCGATCGCCTTGATCTCGATCCTGTCGATGCCAACGATCGCCCACTCCCAGTCTGCCGTGCCTGCCTGCGAGGCGCCGGAACATCGCCAGTTCGATTTCTGGCAAGGCGCCTTCGAGGTGCGCACCGGCGACGACAAACTTGCGGGGGACAACCGCATCGAATCGATACTCGGCGGCTGCGCGCTGCAGGAACACTGGACTGGCGCGGGCGGCGGCAAGGGCCAGTCGATCAACTTCTACGACCGCAGCGACGGTAAGTGGCACCAGGTGTGGATAGACGCTCGCGGACAGTCGCTCTTCCTGAGCGGCAAGCTGGATGGCCAGGCCATGGTGCTCGAGGGTGAAACCCACGACCCCGATGGCAAGACCAGCCTGCAGCGCATCACCTGGACCCCGCTGCCGGACGGCCGCGTGCGCCAGCACTGGGAGTCCTCCGAGGATGCGGGAGCCAGCTGGACGACGGCGTTTGACGGCTACTACACCAGGAAGCCCTGAGGCAGCGCCGGCCGGTTCAATACCGTTGGACGGGTGAACTGCCCTGGCGCTCAGTCGTACTCGTCGTACTTGAGCGCCTGTCCGCGCACGCGTTCCACCGGATACTTGCGGGCGTTGTCGTCGAGCTTGCGGGTCGCCGCCTGCAGCAGGTTCACATCAAGCCGGTCGGCGATCCGAACAAGATAAATCAGTATGTCGGCCAGTTCGGCCTCGACCCGGGCACGCCGGTCGCTGTCCAGTACAGCGCTCTCGGCCTCGGTCAACCACTGGAATATCTCGACCAGCTCGGCCGCCTCGACCGAGAGCGCCATGGAGAGATTTTTCGGGCTGTGGAACTGGTCCCAGTCCCGTTCCGCGACGAAAGCCCTGAGCCGTCTCGTCAGCTCGGCCAGATCCTTGATGTCCTGCGCCATGACCTGGCCGCCTCTGGTTCGCTTGTTGTAGCAATGTTACAAGTTGATGCTGACCGGATGCCGGGAATCCCCAATAAAACAACAGTTGAATGCCCTTTGGCACCCCCGTAGACTAGACGGTTGAGCAGGCACGCTCGTGCCGCAGGGAGCAAGAAGATGAAACTCAGGAACGTGTATGCCGTCCCGTTGGCAGCGCTGGCGATGGCCGTCGCTGCGCAGCCGGCCATGGCGGAAAAGGGCGATTGGTTCATGCATCTGCGTGGCATCCAGATCGTCCCGGACGAAGACCCGAAAGAATTAGACATCAGCAACAAGCTGGCGCCGGACCTGTCGATCGGTTATTTCATGACCGAACACTTCGCGCTCGACCTGCTGCTGACCATCCCGCAGAAGCACGAGCTCCGGGACTGGAACTCGCAGGAGCGCCTGGGCGACTTCAAGCAGCTGCCGCCGACCCTGTTCGGGCAGTGGCACTTCAACCCGGATGGCAAGTGGCGGCCGTACGTCGGCGCCGGCGTCAACTACACGTTCATCACGGACGAGAACCTGGGTGGCGTCACGCTGAGCGACAGCATCGGACCGGCCGCGCAGATCGGCATGGACGTCGGTCTCGGCAAGAACTGGTCGCTGTCCTTCGACGTCAAGAAGATCTGGATGAAGACCACGGCGCGGGTCAAGAACCAGGGACCATTGCTGGACATCGACGTCGACCCGTGGGTGTTCGGAGTCGGACTGGGCTATCGCTTCGGCAAGCCCGCGCCGGCGCCCGTCGCGGCACCTCCGCCGCCCCCGCCGCCCCCGCCGCCGCCGTCCCCGCCGCCGCCGCCGCCCAAGGACAGCGATGGTGATGGCGTGTTCGACGACAAGGACCGCTGCCCGAACACGACCCCGGGCGTCAAGGTCGACGCGATCGGCTGCTTCGTCGAGGTCACCCTCAACCTGAAGTTCGAGTTCGACTCGTCCGATCTCACCGCCGAGGACCGGACGCAGCTAGACAGCGCGCTGTCGAACCTGAAGAACTTCCCGGCCGACGTCGTCTCCAGCATCAAGGTCAACGTTGCCGGTCATACCGACAGCCGTGGCCGCGATGCCTACAACCAGGGTCTGTCCGAGCGGCGCGCCGCCTCGGTCAGGGATTACCTGGTGGCCGGCGGCTTCCCGGCCGGGCAGATTGATACGGTCGGCTACGGCGAGACCCAGCCTGTTGCGGATAACGCAACCGACGAGGGCCGCGCCGCCAACCGCCGCGTTGTCATTACGGCAACACGGTAAGTTGACCCGGTGACGGTCACCTTTTGGGTGACCGTCGCCACTGCATCAGGCGCCTGGCACTTTCGTTGCCAGGCGCCTTTTCTTTTGCGCTGCGGAGGCACGCCTTGTCCATGTCACGACGTCAAGCCATCAAGCTCGCCGGCGCGACCGCATTGACGGTAGCCTCCAACCGGGTGCCGGCCACGGAGTCCGGCCCGCTGCGGCTACTGATTCTGGGTGGAACGAGTTTTCTGGGGCCTCATCTCACCGGCCAGGCACTGACGCGCGGCTGGAAGGTCACGCATTTCAACCGCGGGCGTCGCGATCCGGATGGCGTGCCTGGGGTGGAAACCCTGATCGGCGATCGTAACGGCCAGCTCGACGCCCTCGCCGACCGCGAGTGGGATGCGGTCATCGACACGTCTGGTTACGTGCCGCGGCATGTCGGGCTGTCGGCCAGGCTGCTGGCCCCGCGGGTCAGGCAGTACCTGTTCGTCTCGTCGATCTCCGTCTACGCGAGCTTCGCCACGCCGAACGATGAATCCTCCCCGGTCGGCAAGCTGCCCGACGAGACGGTCGAGGACGTCACCGGCGGGAGCTATGGCCCGCTCAAGGCGCTCTGCGAACAGGCCGCTCAGGCGGCGCTGCCGGGACGCACCACCGTCATCCGGCCCGGCTTGATCGTCGGGCCGCTGGACCCGACCGATCGGTTCACCTACTGGCCGGTGAGGGTGGCTCGCGGCGGCGAGGTGCTGGCGCCGGGTTTGCCGGGCGATCCCGTCCAGGTTGTCGATGTCCGCGATCTGTCGGGCTGGACACTGGATCTGATCGAGCGCAGGACCCTTGGCGTGTTCAACGCAGTTTCGGCCCCACGACAATTCACCATCGGTGGGCTGCTCGATGACTGCCTCGCTGCGACAGGATCGGGCGCGACGCTCGCCTGGGCCGACGCCGCCTTCCTGGAGTCGCAGAACGTGTCGCCCTGGTCGGACATGCCGGTGTGGATCCCGCCCGGGGGCGAAGACGGTGCGGTATCACTGACATCCGTGGAGAGGGCGCTTGCGGCCGGGCTGACGTTCCGCCCGCTGGTCGAGACGGTGCGCGACACGCTCGAGTGGCACAAGGACCTGCCGGCCGAGCGACGCGGGACGCTGCGCGCCGGACTGAGCGCCGAGCGCGAGCGCGAAGTGCTCGCCGCCTGGCAC
>JAHEAZ010000068.1 GCA_024642505.1 Gammaproteobacteria bacterium | reverse complement strand
CCCTGATTCGAATAATCAACGGTATCGCTGACCCCGGCTTCGGGATCGAGGACGGACATGCGCACGAACGACATGCCGGACACGGTTCCGTAATTGACCTGCCAACCGGATTCGTCCTTCTTGTCGTACCACTGCTTGACGTTGAACGCCCCGGCTTCGAGGTCCATCCCGGTGGTCACGCCATCACGCAAGGCCATCTTGGTCGCGAACGGGTCTACCGCGTGGTAGTGCGTATCGATAAAGCCCGGCGCCACGACCAGCCCCTTGGCATTGATCGTCTCTTTGCCGGAGATCTTCTTTTTGGTTATGGCGACAATCCTGCCGTCTCTGACGCCCACGTTCGCGATGTCGTCATACATCGTCTCGGGGTCCATCACCCGACCGCCGTTGATGACCAGGTCGTAGTCCTGCGCCTGGGCGATCGAGATCATCCCGACAGACATGACGCCGATAGTCAGTGCGGCGCTGGTCAATCCGGCTCGTGTCATCACGGGTCTCCTTGGTGGTCCTGCGGCTATGGGCCGTACTACCCCGCATGGGTCTGCACTGTTCCACCTGAGCCGAGATAAGGCCCGGACGCGCGCGTGAAGCGGGTTCGGTGACGCTATCACGGCCAGAGACGTTTCAACCACGTCCCGAAAGGGACCTGCCTGAGAGGATGTGCGAACTGGCGACCCTCCAGGGTGCGTGCTTGCGCCTCGGTAATTACGAGGCCGCAACCGGCCGTTCGCAGCGCAGTCCACTGCGGGTCTGTCGTCGGGAATGGACGACCCTGGCTCCCGTCCCGGCGATGAGGAATGCGGACGGTGGAGAGACGACTACGATTTCGCGTGGGGACGAAGGGCCTGCCTGCCCGCGAAGGGTGCCACCAAGGCGAACGCGACCCAGACCAGGCTGCCCAGCAGCGGGCTGAAGAATGCCACGAGGATCGAGAAAGCCGCTGTCGCCAGCAGCAGGATCATCTCGCGTATGGCGGTGTGGTCGACAATCCTCGCGCCTCGACGCCGTTCCTCGGCGCGCCACATTCCGACGAGCGCGATACCGTCAACTGCGAGACTGGCCGAGAACATGATGACCGCCAGTGACTGGTCATGATGTCCGCTGAGCAGCGATGTCGAAAATGGCGTGAAGGAAACGGCCCCGAGGAAGAGAAAGGTCCAGCCGACAAATTCTCGGGAGCGGACTCCTCCTTCTGCAAGGAGCGCGTGCTGGGTAATCCACAACCGGCACAGGATGGTGAAGCTGAGCAGCCAGGAAAGGAACTTCGGCCATTGCTCCAGGAGCGCCGCGGCAAAGGCCCCGCCCTCGAGGCTCGTCGCGAGATCCGGCAGCTTGAGGTCGAGGACCAGCAATGTCATGGCAATGGCGAATATTCCGTCGGTCAGCGCGCTGACGCGCCCGGCATCGAAGGTGCTTTGCTTCATCGTCGCTCCCGCTTGCGTGGACGACCCGCTGGCCGAGTCAGAGATGTCGAAGTCGAGTCGGTACAAGGCAGCCAACCGCGTGCCGGGAACCGGATCCTAGGGAGCATCGTCCTCGGCCAGCAGGAAGAACTCCTTGCCGAGTGCACTGGTCACCTCGGCGAGCTCCGCCTGGATGCCGTCCAGTCCCTCGTGCAGGCCGCGCGCGATCAGGTCCACCGCGGTGTCCTCGGCGAGCTCGGCCGCCAGCTTGCGCAGCAGCCGTGACGCGCCATGCCTGGATCCGTGGCCATACTTGATGCGCAGGCCATTCAGGTGCTCGTTGGCGATCAGGACGCTTGCCGCGACCGACCGCGGGAAGCGCGGGCGGTCCGACATGCAGGGCGTAGCTCAGGATCCGCGTCCGGGAATGCGGCGCCGGTCGCAGGCGGACCACCTGGGGCCCCAGCGAAGTAGGCCTGTCGTAGCGGTAGCGAGTCTCGTGGGTCAGTGCGACATGAATGGACATGGGGGTCTGGCGGATCCTCGGCCTGCGGACGGCAGGCTGCGGGACAAGTAGTCTATCTTACGTCAGCAGCCAGACAGCCGAGAGGCCGTGGTGGGGTCGAGCCGCCGGGCCCGGTCGGACGTAGTAAGGGTTTCGCGGCGTGACGGCTCCAGGGTTGTTCCTCAACCGGCAGGACCTGCGCAAGTCGCGCGACTGCACGTGGCTACCCGCTGCCGTCCGGGCGCGTTCAGTTGCCGTGCCGCGAGGTTGTTGACTAGAATCGACGGCCGAAGCGGGTGTAGTTCAATGGTAGAACTGCAGCTTCCCAAGCTGCTAACGTGGGTTCGATTCCCATCACCCGCTCCAGCTTTCCTCTGTCATTTCTGGGTCAAGACCCTTGGTCCGGCTCTCTGAAGCCATCCAAGCCACCTTTTGGGCCGATACCGCTTGTCTGGCGGCGACGTCCCCCCGCTTTCAGTAGCGGGCAGCTTTAGAGTCTTCCGGCATTGTGATCTTGCCCCATGAGCTTGCGCGGGCTGGGACCAGCTACGATATCCTTGCTCGCCTCGCGGCGTGGTATACGAATTGCCACCTCAACCATTCCCGTAGCAAGGGACACAAACTGAAGCCAAGGCGACGGAGCGACATATGAAGTGGGTATTCTGGATCTTCCTCAGCTTCTACGTGGTGGCCGTGTTTCTTATGCTTGTCGGTACATTCGGCTGGTTCGGACAGGAAGAAGATCCGCTTTCAGCCGTGTTTCTCATGCCACTCGGTCTTCCGTGGAACCTGCTGGCCGACAAGATAGGCCTGGCAAACGCTTGGGTTGCCCTGCTTTCCCCCGCAGCCAATCTCGGAATCATCTACTGGTTCTGGAAACGCTAGGTCGGAGAGTCGCAGGAGGGAAACGCGACCATGAACTACAACCATCGTCTGCTTCTTGCGACCCTGCTCATCCTTGCGGGATGCCAGGCCACGAAGGATGGGGCCGCCGCCGACTCAAATCCCTACCAGCTCGCCGGGACCACCTGGCTGCTGATCCAGCAGGGTCCTGCGAGCGAAGTCGATAGCCTTGCCGAAGTTGTGCCCTATGCCTACACAATGTCGTTCGACAAAGACGGCAGCGCCAGTTTCAAGTTCGACTGCAATCTCGGAAACGGTCGCTGGAAAGGCTCAGCCAGGGGACCGGATGGCAGTTTGACCTTCGGCCCGATCACGGTCAGCACCAAGATCTGTCCGGCCGGATCGATCAGCGAGCAACTCTCAGGGGATATACACGGCTCCATCAGCTATTCTATCGATGATGGGAGACTGACCATGCGGACGCATGATCCGGACCGGCTATACGTCTGGGACGGTGTCGATTGATCCTTGCCTTGTTGCGGGAATTTGATACCAGACGTTTGAGGCGTTGCTTCGAATCCAGGTCGATGCAAGGGGCAGGATGCAGGTTTCAGCGGGCCAACAGGATCTGAAATGGCCATTGGTCGCGGCCACTGCGCTGTTGGTTGCAGGTGTGACCACCTGTGGCCCGGCTTACCGGGAGTTTTTCCTGAAGGAGCCACGCCTGGTGACAGCCGGGGCGGTTGCGGCGTTCCTGGCCTACTTGCCCAGCTTGTGGCTCATCCGTTGGCTGGACCAGCGGCCGATTGCATGGACTGTATATCTTTTTGCGGCTCTGTTCGTGATCGCGACGTCGCCTGTTGTCTCTCACGTGACCTGGCTGCTGATGCAGCAAGGTGTCATCTACTGGAAAGTCGTCGGCGTCGTCGAGGAGACTGCCAAGCTGTTTCCGGTGCTGCTGCTCGCATTGCTTGCGCCATACTTGATCCGCAACCGGCGCGACGGATTAGTGATCGGCGCCCTGGCGGGACTTGGCTTTGCGATCATCGAATATGCGGTGGCTTTTGCGCTCGACAATTTCCCCGAACGGGGCTGGTCCGATCTCGTAATTTCGCTTCCGGGCCGCTGGGCTTTGGGCACGCAAACCCACATCATCTGGGCAGCGACCACAGGCGGCATGATCGGCTATCTGCGCGAGGCGCCCCTTTCCGTCAAACGTCTCTGCCTGGCGATTGGGGTGATCGGATTGGTCATGCTCACCCACAGCGCGCAGGATTTCATGGGCAAAATGATCGGCCCGCTTTCGATAGGCGCACTTGGTCAGGTGCTGCTTTCGGCTGGAATGAATGAAGCCACCCTGGGCGAAAGCGCCTTGGTAATGCCAGCGCTGCTGATCTTCGGCGCAGTCGTCAACACCGTGCTGATAAATGTATTCGTACTGCCGGTGCTGTGGTGGCTGCTACGCAGTGGGCCGGGACGCAAACCCCAACCTTCCCTTCCTGGTGACTGAGTAAGCGCCGTTCGCATGCGCGAAGGCGTCCGGAATCAGCCAAAGATCGCGAGGCCTTGGCCGATGCGGCCCAGAAGCGCGACCATGAGCAGCCCCATGACAGCCGAAAATGCTGTCCCGGCGAGCAAGAGACTGGTCACGAGACGACGCATCGGTTCGGCATGTTTCGCGGCCATGGGCTCCGGCAGTTGCTGCTGGCCAATCGCCGACACCTGGTTCGCAATCCGCAGGGCGAGTAGCGCGGCCAGGACGAAGATAGCCGCTACGATGATGCTGACTGTCGTCGTCGTGGCCGAGATTGCAGCCTGTCTCGCGAGCTGCATGCTGAACAATACCAGCACCCCGTTTGCCAGACAGAGCACACCGGCGACGCGGAAGGCGAGGCAGCACAGGAGCAGTCGGGTCGGCCGTTGAAAGTTTGCGTTTCGCAAGCCGATCAGTGCTCCCAGCGGGAAGGCAGCGCCGAGCGCCGATGTGATCATGCCCCTCGCCAGGCTTGTCGATACGGGCGCACCAAATTGCGGCAGGACGAAGCCCGCCAGGATGGCGCCTGTCACGCCCACTGCAATCCAGGCTCCAGGGCCTGGCTGGCGGCGTGCGGGGGTTCGCGCTGCCAGCAATCCCGCGGCGGCGCCAATAGAGTCGGTCAAGGCAGCGGCGCCAAGCAGACTCAACATACTTCGGGTTGATGGCCCAGCCAAGACTGAACCATGCAAGCCAAACCAGGTTTCGAGAAAGATCGGATCACTGGGGACGCCGCTTTCGCTTGAAAACGATCAGTGGCACCTCGAACAGGGCAACGGCCAAACCCAGGCCGACAGCCGTACTGCGAAAGTGTCTTGCATCGCCACCCAACAGCAAGGCATCGAACCATGACGTGAAATAGCCGATGGTGGGAACAATCAGCAACGCAGCCAAAATACCGACCGCATAGGATTGCCAGCCGTCAAACGCATTTGCGGACCACCAGGCGACTAGAAGCCCGGCAATCACGACAGCAATCGCTCCGATCACTATCGGTCTCCTTTCGGCTTACGCTTCTCGGCGCGCTCTCACCGCGGCGTGCGGCATCGCGATAGAGACAAGCCCGGATCCTCTGGATAACAAGCCCAACGTCTTCCGGGGCCTCTCGACGACTCGTCGAGGGCCCCGGAATCTGCACAATGCTACTGCGGCAGGAATTCGCTGATCACGCCACTCGCGTTGACCGAGCAATTGCCCCGGCGATATCCGGACGCAACGGTTACTTCGTAGTTGCCCTGACCATAATCGAATACGCTCACGGGAACAGTGCTGCCCTCAGGGAGGTCCCAGACCTTATCGCCCCGCGCCTTGCAGGCATATTGCGCTGCAGCGGGCGCACCGCGGACCAGCGCGCTGTTGGCGTGGCGGCGGTTGTTCCGCTCGACCTCTCCAGCCATGTAGCCCGAGTGGTATGCCTCTGAATCGTTACTATCGTACTGTCCGCCATACATGGCGTCATGGTAGCCGCGCTCGTATTGGCCATTGTACTCGGCAGTGTTTCGCGATGAGTCCTTCTTGTGGTGGCTAGCTAGCGCAGCAATGAGCCCAACCGCCGCCACACCCGCCACGATTCCGGCCGCAGATGACTCGCCGCCGGACGTAGCCGCGGTGGCATTGGCGGGGCCACCCGTCGGGTTGCAGTTGCCGCCCTGGGTCGGATTTATCGAGATCACCTTGTTGTCCATGATTTCAACCATGACGCACTGGTGAGTATTGCTGTTGTAGTACGTCTTGAAGGATTCATCGCCGCTCTGTTTGCCGTCGACGAGCACGAAGCCGCGCTTGTAAAGTTTTCCGTCGGCGCCGTTCTCGGTGCTGCCGACGAGGTCAGCGACCTTGGTAGCGAAGGCAGGGGCGGACAGGATGGTCAGGGCCACAGAAACGATCGCGAGTCTGGAGGTATTTGCCATTTGAGCTGTTCTCTAAGGGTTGCGGGATGAAGTCTTGTAAGGATAGGAAATCCAACGCCACCGATTCACTGGCGGCTTTGAAGCTAATCGCCAAAGATCAAGGCATCGGGAATTTCATAGCGTTCCTGGCCGATCCGCACGATTGTGTTGTCGCGGTCCCGGGTGGCATTGAACTCGCCCGGGTCTGCGGAACTCGTGTCGGCTCCGGTCGCCGTGCCATTTTCGAAGAAGATCGCCCGGGTGCGGCCGTCCGGCTTCGTCACCGTTACGATCCCGCTGCCATTCCCCTCGCGCGTGACGCCGAACGGGCACCAGGCAGTCGCTATGCCGGTAGCCATGACGCAGCGGACGTCGCCGGTCGCGTGGTAGTGGGTTCCCGGCACCAACGCGTCATGGGCCAGCGGGTTGCCGCTGGTCTTCGGCGACGCATCGCTCGCACCGGTGATGATCATCTCCAGTCGGTAGTTCGCCTTCTCGTTGCGACGTGCCGCGCTTCGCATCATGTAGACGCGGACCTTGTAGTCACCGCTGGCGGGAAGTGTCCCCTCGTACTGGTCCCCGCTGGACGAACCAATGAAGAACGCCACTTCGCTTTCGCCAGGAGCCAGGATGTTGAAGTACGTGGCGGTATTCTGCGTCGCCATGCTGACGTTCATGTACTGGCCCTTGCCGGCGCCGAGCACGTAATCGACGATCTCATAACCGGTAATCGAACCCTCCACGACGGCACTGCTGGCCCCGCGCTCGAACTTTACGCGCTGGGTGCGGATGTAATCGGCCGCATTCACCGCCGGAACGGCGAATGCGACCAGCATGACCAGGAAATGCCGCGCGAGCACGGCTTACTTTATCCCGCAATCGAACGGGGGAGCCTGCACGATGGACTGGTAACGACCATCCGAGGTGCGGATCGTTACGCATCTTCCGGTGGAGCGGTTGTACCAGTTGGTGAACTTCGAATCGCCGGATGTGGACCCGCTCTTGTACACGTATCCGCGACTTTCCAGTTGGCCTTCGGCTTGGCCACCATTGGCGCCCACGAGGTCCGCGAGCTCAGGTGCCGTCTCTCCTGGCTCGTAGGACTTGTGAGCTGCACCGCTCTGGTTGTATGTCTGATGTGCCGGCGGGAAAGTGACGATGATCTTCTTGCCGTTCTCCCACTTGTAGACCTGTTCGTTGCCGTTCATCGACCGCACGACCTTGTTGCCGTGCTGGTCCTTGTAGTGATTGGCTTTGGCACCCGGGGACAGGCTGAAGGTGTTGCCGTTGCGGAGGTCGAGGTCGACATACCCTTGGCGCTGCGAAAAAGTGCAGGGACCCGACGCGCCCTTGTTCTTGTCGCCGTCCTTGCGAACTTCGCAATTTGCGCCCGAGGAATCCGCGTGTGCGGGCGAAAACACGGCCGTGAGGCCCAGCCCAAGCAGGCAGCTCGCCAGTGTGATTCGGGCTTTCATCTGATCCCCTGGGTTTGTGAGCTGCGGAAGCTACATCGATTCGGCAGACGACAGCTATCCGAAATACGAACGAGAGGGCAGTGGCCGGGAAGAGTTCGGGCGACAAAACGAGTGCTTCAGAAAGGCGGGGGCTGAAGTCGGCCGAGCGTGCGGACTGTCCGTCTGGCGGGCAGTGAATGTTGCGGGAGGCCAGCGGGTGTAGTTCAACCGCAGGAATGCAGCTTCCCAAGCTGCTAACGTGGGTTCGATTCCCATCACCCGCTCCAGACTTGCCCTGCCAGTGCACCATGGTCTGGAGCATGTCAGTCCCCTGAGGCCGTCTCGGTCATGTTCCGAGCCGCTACCGGGATTGGACTGTGTCGTCTCAGCCGCAGAGGACGCGAACGACGATCCGGGTACCTGTCGCGGCGTCGGTCTTGATTTCTGAGTGCCGCTGGAAACCCGCATGCGGGATACCATCGAATGAGCGACAGGGAATGCCGACCCGGACTGGCCGCGGGCTTGCGGGAGCCGGTACCGTCCCAGTAGAGTCGGGCCCTCCAGTGGGTGCCGTTGATTGGTGGCGCCATGGCGTCCCCGGTCCTGCTGCCAAACTACTTGTCGGCCTCGCCTCATCAGTCGGTCTTTCAGAAATGGTCAGGCGACTTCGGTAACGCCAGTAGTTGGCGGAATGGATCCGAATCCTTCCCTGGAAATCAAACGGGGTCGTGTTGACCGTCCACAGGGCAGGAAGGTTCGGGGCATGCGTGATGATCGACGGTGTCGCGGGATGCCTGGATTCGATCATTCCGAGTCGGGGAGACTCATGAGGAAGAATGTTGATCTGCGGCTACCTGGGGCTTTGTTGCTATTGGCCCTCTTTGCCAATCCGGCGCAACCGGCTGGCGTAGATAGCGCGCGGGCACCGCGAGAGCCGGGCGCACTGTCCGGAGATGTGGTCACCCAGTTCGATAAATTCCTGCAGTCGAACGTCTACACCGAAGGTGCCGACCCCACGACCCATGCACCCGGTTTGATTCTCCTGGTCGATACGCCCGGAGGCCGCTATCTACGTGCCGCTGGCGTCGCCAGCCTGGAGAATGGCGCGCCGTTGAGGGTCGACGACCGGCTGGAGATTGGCAGTAACAGTAAATCCTTCACCGTTGTGCTGCTGCTGCAGCTCCAGGAGGAGGGCGTCCTGACACTGGACGATTCCCTGAGCAAGTGGCTGCCTGGCTGGGCGGCGAGGATTCCCAACAGCGATCAGGTGACCCTGCGCCATTTGGCACAGCATACCAGTGGCATCTGGGATTACGGCGATCCGCTCATCGGTGCGGCCGCCGACGACTCGATAAAGCTTGAGCAAGGCTACAGCCCGCAACAGTTGGTGCAATATGCGATCGACAACGGGACGCCTGACTTCGCGCCTGGTGAAGAGGGCAAGTGGAAGTATGGCAACACGGGCTACATCCTGCTGGGCATGATCATCGAGAAGGCGACCGGCCAGTCCCTCGGCGCGCTGTACAGGCAGCGCATCTTCGATCCGCTGGGACTTGAGACAGCCGCGCTTGTCGAAGCCGTGCCCCAGGTCGGCGAGATCGTCGACGGCTACTGGTGGACCGACGACGCCCAGATAAGGAATACGACCAACTGGAATGCATCCCAGGGCTGGGCCGCGGGCGGTATCGCCATGACCGCCGAGGAGCTGCTGACCTTCGCCAAGGCGCTTGCTGCTGGCAAGTTGTTCCGGAAGCCGGAGACGCTCGCGCTAATGCTGACCTTCGATCCAGATGGGATGGGTGGGCAGGTGCCCTACGGCTTGGGACTGATGGATTTCAGCCGCGTCGGCGCGCCTGGGTCGTGGGGACACGCGGGGCAGACTGCTGGCTTCCAGTCGCTTTGGTATACCAATCCGGACACTGGCGTCACGGTTATAGGCCTGACCAATTCAGCGCGCTACTCAGCCTACAGCTTCCTTCGAGTCGGTTTCCTGCTGGCGCTTGGGTCCGCCAAGGCGTCGACCGGTGAGAGCGTCGCAAGCGCTTCAGGCGCCGCCGAGTCGCCCCGTTTCGAGCGACTCGACAAGTGTTTCGCCCAGCTTCCCGAGGATGTCGACGTACAGTACGACATGGACTGCGGTTACGTCGTGGTGCCTGAATTTCATGGAGGCCAAAGTACCCGCGAGTTGAGATTGGGCATCACGCGTCTCAAGGCGCGCGACGGAACCGTCGGTTCGCCCCTGTTCATGCTGGCTGGTGGACCTGGCCACACGGAGGTCAGTCCCGACTACCTGCGCCTGTTCCAACCGGCGCTGCTTGGCGGAATTCTGCAGTCACGCGACATTGTTCTCATCGAGCAGCGTGGCACCGAACACACCGACACGTATCTTGATTGTCCCGAAAGTCGCACTGCCCCTTGGGCGGCCTACGAGAAAGGCTTGTTCCGCGATGAAGCCGAACGCTTCGTGCTCGGGGCCATCGAGCGTTGCATCGAGGCGTTCAGGGCCCGAGGGATCAATCTCGACGCGTACAACAGCAGGGAAAGCGCCGCCGACATCAACGACGTCCGCCAGGCCATGGACTACGACCGGATTGTCTACTACGGCGCGTCCTATGGCGCTCAGCTCGGGCAGCACGTCATGCGCGATTTCCCCGGGATCCTCGAGGCCGTGGTGCTGGACGGGGCCGAAGGCCTGTCGCGCAAGAGCTGGGTGGAAAACCGGGCACTGGATGCCCAGTGGGGCATCGACCACCTGGCGGCGTTATGCAGAGCGGATGAACAATGTATCGAAGACTACGACATTCCCGCCCTCGTGGAAGCCGTGCTGGCGCTGTTTGACGACGGGCCGCTACCTTTCACCTATACCGCTCCCGACGATCCGTCGCTCACGATACGAGGCGAGGTCACGGTACAAGACATGGCAGGCTTCATCTACGGCCGTCAGGGTGATCGCATTGGGGCAATGAGCTTGCCGAGAATTCTCGACCAGTTGTCGGGCGGCGGGGCGGAGCAGGTTGCGTTGATTCTGGGTAGCGTCAAGTCCGGACAGCTGGTCGCCAGCCGCGACGCTACCTCGAGTCCGATGGCCACGATCATGCACCTGGCCATGGTTTGTTCCGACGATCCGGTAAAATCGGTGGACGAGGTCAACGTGACAGGAGTCGGAAGATACGCCGAACTCTTTGGTCGGGAACAGGGTGAGACCTACGCGGAGTTATGCCAGCGCATCAAGGTGAAGGAACTGCCGGACTCTACCGATGTGAATGCAACGACCAACGTTCCCACGCTGCTCTTGAGTGGTGATCTTGACGTGGCGACCCCTGCATTCCGCAGCAAGGAGGTGGCCGATGCGCTGCCAAAGTCCACCCTGGTCGTCTTTCCAGGCAGGACCCATGTGCAGATCGCGGCAGTCAATCTTTGCGCCGCCCAGATCATGACAAGTTTCGTGCTGCATCCGAAGGACGACCTGGATATGAGTTGTACGGAAAACAGCCCGTTGCTGGGATTTCTTCTGCTCGACGGATCGATTAGCCGGACACCACGATAGGTCTAATGACCAGCCTCGTACGACGGCAGCGCGCTGCCAAGAGTCGACGCGGCGAAGTCGCCTGACAGGAGTTTCTGTTGTGAAAAAATATGTTGCCGTGTTTCTGATCGCATTTTCTGCCTGCGCCGGAGCTGAGGACCATGAGCCGGCGGGCCCGGAAGCGAGTGCCCTGTGCTCTAGCGCCTGGCAACAGCAAATAGACGAATCTGTGGTCACCGGCGACGGGCAGGGACACGGTCCCGATATCGGCTCGGACGAATGGAAATCGGTGGTCGAGTTCAAACTCGGTATTCGCGGCAAGCCGGGCGTTCCGGGTCGCGATAGCGAAGCCTGGTGTGCCTATGTAGACCAGGTGGTTCGCGGCGACCGGGTTGCGCAACAGACAGGGCCGTCGTTTTCCTGCGACAAGGCTGCGGCGGGCAGCATTGAAGAGATGATCTGCAAGGATGCGGAATTGTCGGCGCTCGATCGCAAGCTGTCAGACGTCTATGCTGCGGCAACGAAGCTAGCGGTAAACATGCATCCACCAGTGCTCAAATCGGAACAGCGCGGCTGGATCAAAGGACGCGACGCGTGTTGGAAGAGCGATACCAGGCGCGAATGTGTTCGCCAAGAGTACGTGCGCCGGATCACGGAACTGCAGGCATGGTATCGACTGGTGCCGCATAGCGAGACGGTGTTCTTTATTTGCGACGGCAATCCCAGCAACGAGGTCGCCGCGACGTTCTTTGAGACTGACCCCGCGACGTTGATAGCCGAGCGAGGAGACAGCACTTCATTGATGTACCGGCAGCCAAGCGCGAGCGGCAGCAAATACCAGGGCCGTAACGAGACGCTGTGGGAACATCAGGGTGAAGCCCTGATCACCTGGGGCGCCGGCGCGCCGGAGATGCACTGCAAGCGGTCGCCCTAGGCCGTATTACTCGTCGGAGATTTAACAGAAAGTACGATCTTTTCGTGATGGGCATTTCTCGGACCCGCGATGACCTGGCATCGCGTACCTGATGGTGTTCCACTGAGCGACACCCACATAAGGAGATATTCATCATGGTCCAAAGCGCAAGGAATCAGACCTTGATGATCGCACAATGCCACTCGCTGTGAACTCAACGCACGTAGTAGTTCAGCGAATTGGGTGTGAAGTCGCGCGCGTCCATCTCAGTC
>JAHEAZ010000067.1 GCA_024642505.1 Gammaproteobacteria bacterium | reverse complement strand
GCTCGCCGTGACCACGACCCGCGCGCCGCTGCCGGAGCGGGTGGCATCGACAGTGGATACCGGGGTGGCGAAGTCCAGCACGTCATAGCGCTTCATCAGCTCGTCGGGCAGCTGCGCACCGGTGAAATCAACGATGACGCGGTTACCCTCCTGCTTGAGGCTGGCCGGTGTGCGAACGTCCGACAGCTTGACGATGACGCGGCCGGCGCCATCCGCCGAGCGGCGGAAATCGATGCCCTTGATCTGGCGCGGGCCGGCCGCGGGAGCCGCCATCGTCGCGGCTTCCACAGCGGCGATCTGTTGGCCCGCCGAAGTGCCCAGGGTGACTATCACCGCGTTACCTTCCGCCCGGGCGGCATAAGGCACCAGCGAGTCAAGGTTGAATACGACGCGGGTCCGGCCGCCCGCCTCGGCTGCGACGATGGTGTCGACGCCGCCGGCGTTGACGTCGATGCGCCGATTGTCGAGCGCCAGGCCGACGTCCGGCAGGTCTACCGACAGGCGCGCCGGCTGGTCGATAGTGAAGGTCAGCGGCTCGGGTGCCGGTCCGCTGGTCTCCAGCCTGACCTGCAGGGCATTGCCAGCCAGAGGCTGCACCTCGACGGCCGTCAGCGTCGTCGTGGGGTTCTGCGCCTGCGCGAAGCCGCCCCAGGCGACCGCCAGCGTGGCCAATAGGCCACCCAGCGCTCGCATCGAGAAGCGTCCGCCCTTGTTAGAAACCGGTGTACGGTCATTGCCAGCCATCAGAAGTTCTCCCACGAGTCAATCGCTCAGCGCGAGGGCTGCCTGCCGCTCGATGTAGCCGCCCAGTCCGTCAGGCACGATCTCGACCACTGCGATTCGCGCATCGTTGACTGAAGTGATCCGGCCGTCGTTTTGCCCCAGGTGATTACCCGGTAGCACTCGATGAATGAGTCCGTCCTTGGTCTGCACCAGGCCGTAGCCAGATCCGCCCAGGTTCAGCGTGCCGACCATCTTCAGCGTGTCGAGCGGGAACTGCTCGAGGTATTCCCTGGGACGCTTGCTGTCGGGCCGCGGTCCGCCGGCCGTCTCGCCAGCCAGGCTCTGCATGAAGGGTGAACGTTCGCCCGCCATGGTGTAGGCGTAGGACTCGTACGGCACGACCTCGGGTAGCGGCGTGATGCGCCCGCCCGGACGGAGCTTGGCCTGCTCGATCTGCGTACGGAGGTCGTCGAGACCATCGCCGCAGCCCGCGAGGGACAGCGCCGCCACGACGCAGCCCGCGATCAGTGTCTTGCTGTTGTTTGCGTGGCTCATATTCGTCACTTGCGCTTCTTGACAGCCTTCGCCTGCGTTTCCTGTTCGGCCAGCTCGGATTCCTCGAGGTAGCGGTAGGTCTTGGCGGTCACGTCCAGGGTGAGTTCGTCGGTCGGCGCGGCTACACCACGGCGTGCACCACCCCGGCCAGTGTTCTGGCTGATCTGGATGTCGTGCAGGGTGACGATGCGCGGCAATGCAGCGATACCGCTGACGAAAGCGCCGAACTCGTGATAACCACCCGTCAGGCGGATCTTGATCGGCAGCTCGGCATAGAAGTCGCGCCGGATTTCCTGTGCCGGCTGGAACAACTTCTCCTGCAGGCCCGAAGCGAGGCCGGTCTGGGAAATGTCCACCAGCAGGCTCGGCACTTCGGTCTTGCCCGGCAGCTGCCGAAGCATGGCTCCAAAGCTGCGCTCGATCTCCGCCAGCTGCTGGCGATAGGCCTCGAGGTTGGCCGCCTTGCGCTGTTTCTGGTCAAAGGTGTTCCACAGGCTCTGCTGTTCCGCTTCCGCCTGCCTGAGGTCGGGAAGGTTGCCTCGGTAGACCAGCTGCCAGACCAGCAGCCCAGTTGCCACGGCGAAGACGATTGCCACGGTCAAGGCCCGGAAAATGAACGGCCAGCGGCCGACGTCGCGTGGATCGAGACTCCGCAGCTGCTCGAAGAAGGTCTTCAAGGCGTTCATCGGCTCGCCTCCTTCACGCGCTTCTTGGCCGCAGGCTGAGCCGTCTCTTCCTCGACTGCCGGACTCTTCAACTGGGCGAACAAGGTGAACTTCGAGCCAGCGCCGGGCGCACCCGTCTCGATCACCTTCAGGTCGGGCTTGGAGAGGACCTCGGAGGCGTCAATATTGCGCATGAAGGCCGACACGCGCGTGCTCGACTGCGCCACGCCGTTGAACTCCAGACGGCGTGCGCTCTGCTTGACCGAGCTCAGGTAGACGCCCTCGGGCAGCGTGCCGACCATGTCGTCGAACAACTTGACGACCTCCGGACGGCTCTTCTGCAGCTTCTCGATGACTTCCATGCGCGAAACCATGCGCGCCTTCTGCTCCTCGAGCGCGACGATCTCCTCGATCTGCTTGTCGAGCTTGGCGATTTCGTCCTTGAGCAGGTCGTTCCTGGCCTGCTGCCGGTCGATCATGGTGCTGACCGAGAAGTGGGCCAGCAGGCCGATCAGGACGGCGAGCCCGATCGCGCCACCGAGGCCGATCAGGAATTCTTTCTGGCGGCGCTTGCGAAGTTCTGCCCGCCAGGGGAGCAGGTTAATACTTGGCATCGTCTTCAAAACTCCGCAGTGCCAGCCCGCAGGCAGTTAGCAAGGCCGTGGCGTCGCGGGTCACGCCGAGCGCCTTGGCCTTGGATGATATGCGCATCTGACCCAGCGGATCGCCCCGCTCGGCGGGAATGCCGACGCGGCTCGCAATGACGTCTGCCACGCCGGGGATGTTGGCGCAGCCGCCGCATACCAGGATCTGCTCCGGCTGCGACCGGCCGCTGCCGGAGGCGAGGTAGAACTGCAGCGAACGGCTGACCTGCTGGGTCATGTCGTCGATGAATGGGTCGAGCACCTCGGGCTGGTAATTCGAGGGCAGCCCGCCCTCTTTCTTGGCCCGGCCGGCTTCCTCCATCGAAAGGCCGTAGGTGCGCATGATTTCCTCGGTCAGCTGCTGGCCGCCGAAGGCAAAATCCCTCGTGTAGACAACCTGCAGGTCCCTGAGGACGCTGAAGGTCGTGGTGCTGGCGCCAAAATCGATGACCGCGATGGTACGGTCGATCCCGCCATCCGGCATCTGGTGGGTCATCAGCTTGCAGGCGTTCTCGAGCGCGAAGGCCTCGACGTCGACAAGCTTCGGCACCAGACCCGCTGCGGCGACCGCAGCGACGCGCTGGTCGACGTTCTCGGTGCGGGTCGCCACCAGCAGGACATCCTGCATCTCGGGATCCTTTTCCGAGGGCCCAAGCACCTGGAAGTCGTAGCTGACCTCCTCCATCGGGAAGGGAATGTACTGGTCAGCCTGCATCTCGACCTGTTGCTCGAGCTCGGAATCGGACAGCGACCGCGGCATGGGGATCGCCTTGGTGATCGCGGCGTCGCCGCTGATCGCCACCGCGCACTCGCGGGTGCGTACCCCGGAACGCTTCATCGCGCGCCTGATCGCCTCGCCAACCGCGTTGGCGTCAACGATGGCCTTCTCGTTCACCGCATTGTGGGGTGTCGGTTCCGCGGCGTAAGACTCGACCCGGTATTCACCCCCCGACATGGCCAGTTCGATCAATTTGATCGACGAGGTCGTGATGTCGAGCCCTACCAGCGGCCGGTGCCTCGCACCCAGCGAAATCTGAGGCAGCTTCAGCACAGATGTTTCCTTTTCAGGTCAAGCGCTTGCATTGCCTAGCGCCACGCTCGATCAACTTTGCCGGCTAACTATATAGCAAGCAACTGTTAAATTGAACGTGACACCGATCCCAGAATCGTCGGCAGTGCCAACCCTCTACCCTCTCCCTGCTCTTGCCGTGACCTTGTCCCGGATTCCCGGGCCCAAACCTGCTTGTCGGCTGCCGCAGCCCCCACTTGAGGCGGATCCACGGCGACCGGGTACCGACTGTGCACCGACCCGGCCTGCGGCTCCGTGCAGCGCGTCACGAACCTGGCAGATCATCTCCGGTGTCACGCTCGCGCCCCGACTAGGCATAATCGCCATCTCCCGCGGGCAAACGATGGTAAAGCGCTGGTGAAAGAGCATACCGGCCGGCTCCTCCTGGCTAGCGCGACCGTCATGGTGACGATTGTCGCACTGGTGGGGTTTGCCTTTCTCGCGACCTACTACTACCTCAAGCCGACCCTGCCCGACGTGGCCCAGATCCGGCAGCTCAAGCTCCAGCTTCCACTCCGGGTATATAGCCGTGATGGCCTCCTGATCGGGCAGATCGGCGAGCAGCGCCGGCTGCCGGTGAAGTTCGAGGAGGTCCCGGCTTCCGTGGTACAGGCCTTCCTGGCCGCCGAGGACGACCGCTTCTTCGAGCATCCCGGGATCGACTGGCAAGGCATGCTGCGCGCGCTGTTCGTGTCGGCCGGCTCTCTGGAGGTCCGCCAGGGCGGCAGCACGCTGACCCAGCAGCTGGTGCGCACGACGCTGATCGAGAACGAGCGCACCCTGCGTCGCAAGCTGCGCGAGATCTTCCTTTCCGTCACGCTCGAGAACGAGCTGAGCAAGGAAGAGATCCTCGAGCTCTACCTCAATACGGTGTTTCTCGGCCAGCGGGCTTATGGCGTGGCCGCGGCGACGGAAACCTACTTCGGCAAGCAGCTGGCGGACATCACCGTGGCGGAGGCTGCGCTGCTGGCTGGACTCCCGCAGGCACCGTCGCGCTATAACCCGGTCACCAGCCGCGAGCAGGCAGAGCGACGGCGCGCCTACGTGCTGCGGCGGATGCTGGAACTCGACTACATCGACGAGCAGCAGCACGCGGCGGCGTTGAGTGAGCCCGTTTCGGGCGAATTACACGGACCGCGGGTGGAGGTCGAGGCGCCGTACGTCGCCGAACTGGTGCGGCAGGCCCTGTTCGAACAGTACGGCGGCAAGATCTACACGGACGGGTTGCGGGTGACCACGACCGTGGACAGCCGCCTGCAGCGCGCCGCCGACGTAGCCTTGAGAAGTGCCGTGCTCGAATACGACCGCCGCCACGGCTATCGCGGCCCGGCGGGCAAGGTAGAGCTACCGCCGGTCGAGGGACCGGATGTCGTCGAGGCGGCGCTCGAGCGCTACGCGGCCATTGGGGGCTTGCTGCCGGCGCTGGTAGTGGCGGTCGACCCAGTCTCGGCACGGGTGGTAACGCGCAGTCGCGGCGAGTTCAGCCTTGCCTTCGAGGGAATGCGCTGGGCGCGCAAGCCCCTGCCCGACCAGGGGGTTGGAGCCGGCCCGAAACGGCCGGCCGACGTGGTCGCGCGTGGCGATGTCGTCTATATCCTCCCGAACGGTGCCGGCACCGCCTACCTGGCACAGGTGCCCGATGCCCAGGGCGCCCTGGTGTCGCTCGATCCACGCGACGGAGCGATCGTCGCCCTGGCCGGTGGATTCGACTTCTACGCGTCCAAGTTCAACCGCGCGACCCAGGCCCGGCGGCAGCCTGGCTCCGCCTTCAAGCCGTTCATCTATTCAGCCGCGCTCGAGCACGGCTTCACCCCGGCCTCGATCATCCTCGATGCGCCGGTCGTCTACGAGGCGCCGGAGGGAACCGACCAGAAGGATTGGCGGCCAGGGAACGACGACAGTCGGTTTTACGGCCCGATCCGGCTGCGCGATGCGCTGGCGCGGTCGCGCAATCTCGTTTCCATCCGGCTGATGCGCGCCATGGGAGTCGACGTGGCGCGCCAGTATGCGCTGCGCTTCGGCTTTCCCCCGGAACAGGTCCCGGCCAACCTCACGGCCGCTCTCGGCACGGCGCAGCTCACCCCGCTCGAAGTGGCAGCTGGCTACAGTGCCTTCGCCAACGGCGGATTCGCCGTGAGCCACTACCTGATCGAACGCGTCGAGGATTCACAGGGCCAGCTGCTGATGCAGGCCGAGCCGCGCGTCGCCTGCCCGGACTGTGCCGAAGACTCCGACCAGTCCGCGCCCGGCGCGTTGTTCGGCTTCGCGACATCCCTGCGTTCCATCGTGCCGGGCGACAAAGACGTCGGCGCGACCTGGCTCTCCGACGTGGGTGGCCAGCTGGGCGTCGAACCGGACAGCCGTGCGGCGCCGATCATCAGCGCCGCCAATGCCTACATCGTCACTGACCTGATGGCCGACGTGATACGTCGCGGCACCGGCCGGCGCGCGCTGGCACTCGGGCGCAGCGACCTCTCGGGCAAGACCGGAACGACCAACGATCGCCGGGACGCCTGGTTTTCCGGCTTCAATGCCGACCTGGTGGCGACCGCGTGGGTGGGCTTCGACCAGGAACGCACCCTCGGCGCGCAGGAGGAAGGCGCGCGAACCGCCTTGCCGATGTGGATCTATTACATGCGCGAGGCACTGCGCGGCCGGCCCGAACATCGGCTGCCCATGCCCGAAGGCGTGGTCACCGCGCGTATTTCATCGACGACCGGCGAGCCGGCGGGCCCGGACGATCCGGACGCCGTATTCGAATACTTCCTCGCCGGCAGCGTTCCCGGTGGCGCGACCGACGAGTCGGTCGAGCGACCGGCGACGACACCCACGGAAGAACAGATCTTCTAGGCTGGGTTGTGGAGGATTGCTGATGGGCAGGCTGTCGGTCCGGGGTGACCTGCTGCGCCGCGCGCTGGCGCAGGAAGCAGCCCGCATCATCGTCGATCACGGTGTCGACGATTACCTGGTTGCCAAGCGCAAGGCAGCCGAGCGCATGGGTGTGACCGATCACGCGGTGCTGCCGAAGAACACCGAGATCGAGCGGGCCATAGCGGAACATCACCGGCTGTTCAGCTCGCAGTCACATGCGGGCGAGCTGGCCGAGCTGCGCCGGCACGCGGTGGCGGCAATGAAGCTATTGGGCAGGTTCGAGCCACGCCTGGTGGGTCCGGTACTGGCGGGAACCGCCACGCCCCATACGGATATCGTGCTGCACGTGTTCGCGGACACACCGGAAGCGGTCGGGCTACTGCTGCTGGACCAGCACGTCCGCCATCGCGTCAGCCAGCGCCGCGTGAAGCTGCTGCGCAACGAATCGCAGGCCTTCCCGTCGGTCCGATTCGCGATCGGAGACTACGATGTCGAGGCGATCGTCTTTCCGCGCGACGGAATACGGCAGTCGCCATTCAGCCCCATCGACGGCAAGCCGATGCGGCGTGCCACGCGCGAGGAAGTCGTGGCGCTGCTCGACGACGGGGCGAGCCTCACCTCTTAGGTGAGGCTCGCCCCGTCAGGTCACTTGCGCTTCACCAGCGGCAGGTAGTCCCGTTGCGTCGGGCCCAGGTAGAGCTGCCGCGGCCTGCCGATCTTCATGGACGGGTCGGCAATCATTTCCAGCCAGTGGGAGACCCAACCGGCAGTGCGCGCCAGCGCGAACATGACCGTAAACATCGAGCGCGGGATGCCGAGCGCGCTGTAGATGATGCCGGAGTAGAAGTCGACGTTCGGGTAGAGCTTGCGCGAGACGAAGTATTCGTCCTGCAAGGCGATCTCCTCCAGCTTCAACGCCAGTTCGAAGGTCGGGCTGTCCGCCCCGCCCAGCTGGCCCAGGACCTTGTGGCACATCTCGCGGATGATCTTGGCGCGCGGGTCGAAATTCTTGTAGACACGATGGCCAAAGCCCATCAGCCGTACACCGCCATCCTTGTCCTTAACGCGGCGCAGGAAATCGGCTACGTTCTTTACACTGCCGATCTCCTCGAGCATCTCCAGCACCGCCTCGTTCGCGCCACCATGCGCCGGACCCCACAGGGCCGAGACGCCGGCGGAAATCGCCGCATAGGGGTTGCAGCCGGTGCTGCCGGCCAGCCGCACGGTTGATGTGCTGGCGTTCTGCTCATGGTCGGCATGCAGGATGAACAGCAGGTCCATCGCCTTGGCGTGCAGCGAGTCGACCGTATACGGTTCGCAGGGCACGGCAAAAAACATGTTCAGCATGTTGCTGGTGTAGTCGAGGTCGTTGCGCGGATAAACGAATGGCTGGCCGAGGGCGTGCTTGTATGCGGCTGCGGCGATCGTCGGAATTTTCGCGATGATCCGGTGCGCGAAGATCTCGCGGTGCCGCGCATCATAGATGTCGGTGGTGTCGTGGTAGAAGGCGGCCATCGAAGCCACGATGGCCGAGACCATCGCCATCGGGTGCGCGTTGTGGTGGAAGCCGTGGAACATGTTGAGCAGCGACTCGTTCAGCATCGTGTGCCGGCGGATCGAATCGTGAAAGTCCCTGAACTCGTTGGCGTTCGGCAGCTCGCCGTTCAGCAGCAGGTAGGCGACCTCGAGATGCGAGCTGTGCTGGGCCAGCTGGTCAATCGGGTAACCACGATACAGCAGCACCCCCGCGTCGCCGTCTATGTAGGTGATGTGGCTTTCGCAGGAGGCCGTGGCCATGAAGCCCGGATCGAAAGTGAACACGCCGTGGTCCTTGTATAGACCGGCGAGGCTGACGACATCAGGTCCTATCGTGCCGGCGCGCGCATCGAGCTCGCTTGATTTGCCGGTGGCAAGATTGGTCAGCTGGAACTTCTTGTTGCTCATGGTTTTCCACCCGTATTTCAGCCCACCGGCCCCTGCCGGCAGAGCTTCCGAGACTGTCATGACGCACTGCAGTAATCAAGGCGGTTTCCCACGCGTAGAATAGGGTAATGCCGCAACCGCTAGCCCTCTACGTGCACCTGCCATGGTGCGTCCGCAAGTGCCCCTACTGCGACTTCAATTCCCATTCCGCCCCGGCCGCGCTGCCTGAAGACGCCTACGTCGGGGCACTACTCGAGGACCTCGCTGTCGACCTCGACCTGGTCGTCGGCCGGACGGTTACCTCAATCTTTCTCGGCGGCGGGACGCCTAGCCTGTTCAGCCCGGAATCGATAGGCCGGTTGCTGCACGGAATCGGCGCGACACTGCCACTGGCGGCCGATGCCGAAATCACTCTCGAGGCGAATCCGGGCACGATCGAACGCGGGCGATTCGAGGCCTATGCGGCATCCGGCATCAACCGGGTCTCGCTGGGCGCGCAGTCATTTTCGAGCGGCCAGCTCGCTGCACTGGGCCGGATTCACTCGCCCGGCGAAATCGAGGCGGCCGTGGATGACTTGCGGCTTGCCAGGATCGACAACTTCAATCTCGACCTGATGTACGGGCTGCCGGCCCAGACCGTGGATGAGTCGCTGGCGGACCTGCAAACGGCGCTCGCGCTCGGGCCCGCCCACCTGTCCCACTACCAGCTGACGCTGGAGCCTGGGACGGCTTTCTACCATCACCCGCCCGCGCTGCCCGACGACGACGCCACGCTCGAGATGCAGCTCGCCTGCCAGGCGGTCATAGCCGCCGCTGGCTTCGCCCAGTACGAGGTCTCGGCCTACGCGAAACCTGGCCGTCGGTGTCGGCACAATATCGCCTACTGGACCTACGCGGACTACCTCGGCATTGGCGCCGGCGCCCACGGCAAGGTCACCACTCCAGCGGGCGTAGTCAGGACCGAGAAGCCGCGCATGCCGCGGGACTACATGGCCAGGGTGGCGACGCACTCCGCCTCCGTCCGGCGGCCGGTTGATCCCCGCGAGTTGCCGTTCGAGTTTGCCCTGAACGTCTTCCGGTTGATCGAAGGATCTTCACTCTCGGCCTTCGAGGCGGCCACCGGACAGCCCTCCGAGATGCTGCGCCCCACGCTCGACTCCCTTGCCCGGCGCGGGCTGATCGAGCGGTCGAGCACGCGATTCCGGGCCACCGGGCTCGGACTGCGCTTCCTGAACGACGTGCAGGCTGCATTTCTTCCCGCTGCGACGGGCGACACGCGGTCCACCCGGGGCGAGCATCGAACCAAGAGTTCCCAATCGCCTCCGACAGTTACGGGACAGTGATGCGAATTTGCCTTGACCGCATCCTGCGCGCTCGCCATCCCGCCGCGGGCGACGAGTTCCCGCTCCCGCCCTGATCTGCCGGAGCGTGGACAGTTGTGCACAGCGCAGCGCGGAGCGTCACCGGACCGGCACTTTCGCCACATTGTTGCCACCCTTCCTTAAGTGTGACCACGTAATCTAATGATTTTAAAGGTAAAAATACCCTGATCAAATTTTAATCAATGTGACACAAACACGATTTTGCGGCGCTGGGGGATCACCCGGCATGGTGTCGTCCACAGAGTTATCCACAGGATTTGTGGATAAGAAAAAAGCCTATCGATTCCGGCTACTTAGCGCGAACGCCCGGCAATTCGTCAATTTTGGGAACGGACCAAGGAGAGCTTTCCAGCCGCCTGTCGCGTCCACAACTTGTGCGAAATCACGCGCCTCGCTAGACTGCGCGCCCTTTTCAGAATCGTCCCGGCACGGGACGGACGGCGAGCACGGTCATGAAATCGGACATTCACCCGAAGTACGAGCTGATCTCGGTCACCTGCACCTGCGGCAACAGCTTCCAGACGCGCTCGACGCTCGGCGAAGACCTGCAGGTCGAAGTCTGCTCCAACTGCCACCCCTTCTATACGGGCAAGCAGAAAATCGTCGACAGTGGCGGCCGCGTGGACAAGTTCCGCAAGCGCTACGGGCTGTCCGCTTGAGCGGATCCGGCCGGTCCACATGAACGGGCGCCCACGGGCGCCCTTTTCATTGACGGCGTAATTGCCAGCGGTAGCAAACGACCGACAGGGCGCCACTCGACGGGGCTACATCTGCCCGAATGATGCATCGCGCCTTGAGGGTCAACTTTTCGGCCCGACCGGCGTCATAGTATGGAAGCCATCCTGGTGACCGGCCGCGGCAGGCGGCCATGAGCAAACGTCGGGAGGCTCCGTCCAGGGATGTCCTGGGGCATCCCGGACCGGGCCACTCCGCAGGGCCGAGGTATCTGCAATGCCGAAATTGACGACATCGACCATCGCCGCGGCCGCGCTAGCTTTGGCGGTCGTGGCCGGCTGCGCCACCAATCCTGTCACGGGCAAGTCGGACGTGGCCATGATGTCGGAGGAAAGCGAGGTCAAGCTCGGCAAGCAGATGCACGTCCAGATCACCCAGACCATGGGGGTCTATGACGACTACAACCTGCAGGACTATGTGCAGCGCCTCGGCGAGAAGCTGGCCAAGGCCAGCCACCGGCCCAAGCTCGAGTGGAAGTTCACCGTCCTCGACACCGATGACGTCAACGCCTTCGCCACCCCCGGCGGTTTCGTCTATATCTCGCGCGGGATACTGCCCTACCTGTCCAACGAGGCGGAACTGGCCGCGGTGCTCGGGCACGAAATCGGCCACGTCACCGCCCGCCATTCGGTGCAGCGGCAAAGCCAGTCCACGATCGCCGGGGTGCTCAGCACCGCAGCGATGATCTTCACCGGGCAGCCCGCGCTCGGCGACCTGACCAACATCGCCGGCGCCGCCATCATCAGCGGCTACGGCCGTGACGCCGAGCTCGAGGCCGACAGCCTCGGCGCCGAGTACCTCGCCCGCACCGGCTACAACCCCGAGGCGATGATCGAAGTGGTGTCGGTGCTGAAGGAGCAGGAGCGCTTTGAGCGTGACCGCGCCCGCGCCGAGGGGCGGGATCCGCACGTCTACCACGGCGTCTTCGCGAGTCACCCCGACAACGACACCCGCTTCCGCGAAGCGGTTGTCTCGGCTGGCAAGGTCGAGGGAAGGGCCACCGGCGAGGCGGAGAATCGCGACCAGTTCCTGCGCGCCGTCAACGGCGTCGCCTTCGGTTCCAGCCGGCGCCAGGGCATGGTCCGCGACAATCGCTTCTATCATGCTGATTACCAGCTGACGATCGCCTTCCCCCAGGGCTGGAACGTCCAGAATGATCCGCAGCAGTTGCTCGCCGCCGCGCCGGACAAGAACAGCATGATGGTGATGACGGCCCAGGCGCCTCCGGCCGGCGTGACCAGCCCACGCGAATTCGTGCTGCGCGGGCTCGGCGACCGCCGCCTCGACCGCGGCGAGGAACTGGAAATCAATGGCCTGGATGCCTACACGGTGATCGTGCACGGTGACTCGTCACCCTATGGCAACGGCGCCAACGTGCGCTACGTCGTTGTCAGCTACAACAACCTGATGTGGATCATTCGTGGCGCGAGCCGCGCAGATGACCCGGCACCGTCAGCCGACGTCCTGTTCCTGTCCTCGGCCAAGACCTTCCGCCAGCTGAAGTCCAACGAGTTTCGCCTGGCAGAGCCGTACCGCATGCGTATCGTTCCGGCGCCAGCCGGGGTGACGATCGAGCAGATCGCCGCCCGCTCGCCGCTGACCGAGTACTCGCTCGAGCAGCACCGGCTGATCAATGGACTGTATCCGGAGGGTGAGCCCAAGACCGGCGATCCGGTCAAGTTCGTGCAGTGATCGCTTGCACCAGCGCCCGCAGCGCCTGGCCGCGGTGGCTGACCTGGTTCTTCTCCTCTGCCGGCATTTCCGCCGCGGTGCGGGTATCGCCAC
>JAHEAZ010000140.1 GCA_024642505.1 Gammaproteobacteria bacterium | reverse complement strand
CGCTGATCGCGCTCGAACCCGCATCGCGCGCCTGGCTGCACGAGCGCATCGCGCAGCGCTTCGACGCGATGCTGGCGGCCGGACTGCTCGACGAAGTGCGCGCACTGCGCGCGCGCCCCGGGCTGCAGCCGCAGATGCCCTCGATGCGCTGCGTCGGCTACCGCCAGGCCTGGGCCGCGCTGGAGCACGGCGACCTCGGCGCGCTGCGCGAGGCGGGCATCGCCGCCACGCGCCAGCTGGCCAAGCGGCAGTTGACCTGGCTGCGCTCGATGGCGGGACGCGAAAGCATCGCCGCCGACTCACCCGAGGCCGGCGCCGCGCTGATCGCCGCAGTGCGCCGGCGGCTCGGCTGAGGTCGGGCGGCCCGCTTCCTACGGATTTGCCTTCGATCGCATAGATCCCTCGAACTCCTATCGGCGCACTGGTGGTCATCAGCAGGTGTGGCCGAACCAGTGCTGGCGGTCAGGAGCTGCCGTTGACGACAGGCAGCATAGGTGTGGGTGTGCTCGATCTTGCGCGGAACCGACGTGCCACAACCGAAACGGCTATCGGAAATAGCAGGGGGGCACACGGGTGCAGCGTTGCTGGCCAGCGCACTGATGACTGGTCGAGCGAACCGGGCGCGGCATCGGCGACACAATCTCAGGGCGCACGGCCGTGCGGCGCCTGCGGTGCCTAGGAGGATCCGCCGCCCTGTTTCACGGACACCGGCGCGACCTCGGGGAACGTCCAGGTCCCGTCCAGGATCGCCTTGCGCGGCTGGTAGAAGCGCACCGCGTAGTTCCAGCCCGCGGTGATCGGGAGATGGTTCGTGCTGGCAGGATCGCCGCCGAAATGGATGGTGAAGGAGCCATCGCTGTTGGGCGTGCCAGTGAGGCTGTTTACGCTGTAGGCGTTTTGCTCGTTCGGCTCGAAGTAGCCGTCCTTGTTGTACACGCTGACCGACCAGAATGCGTCGACTGGAACATCGCGGACGGTGAGCTGGTAGGCGCCGACCGGCAGTCCGGGTTCCACGTTCAGGTAGTAGGCCTCTGTTTCGGGCAAGCCGCCCCAGCCCCAGGCCGTGCCGAGCAGGTGTCGAACGGGGTCGACATCCTGCTTTCTGCCGAAGGTGGCACGGGCGTCCTTCATGCCTCGGCCCAGGACGAGCAGCGACTCGTAGGTCGCCTTGAAGCTTTCCTCGTCGTACGGCGGGTGGGTATAGGGAGTTGCGGAAGCGGCCTCGATCTTGAGCTGATCTTGCAGCGCGTTGGCCTTCCTGATGTCGTCGGGATCATTGGCGTTCACCAGGGTGCGCACAGAGAGGTTCACAAAGGGCGTTCCGAACTTCTCCATGGTCAGCCGATGCTTGCCCGGCTTGTGGATCACCTCGTTGATGTAGTGATCCTGGTTGACCACCATGACCGACAGGTAGCGCTTGCCCGCGTCAGGCACCGTGAGCGTGGCGCCCTTGCTGATGTCGACAATGGCCGCGCTGTAAAGCGTGTCCCGGTTCATGCGGATGACGTTCTGCTTGTCGAGCGGCGTCGGCCCACGCAGATGGGCGAAGCGGTTGACGCCGCCGGTCAGCTTGAGCGTGCGGTCGAACTGCGCCGCCGTTTCCGCCCTGACGAAATTGTCGACATTGACCTTCGTCGGCTCGCCCGACGCTGCTGCGGCGCCGGCCGCAGCAATGCACAGCACGATGGGCAATAGAAGGGTGACGGCCTTCACGGCGACGGATTGCGCATGCTTCTTCATGGGTGTCCTTTTCTCCAGTTTGAGTACCCGAGCCGCTGGCCATTCACCGGGATTCCACCGGCGTCGGGAACTTCCATGTGCCGTCAAGGATCTCCTGGCGCGGCCGATACATCCGCACCACGTAGTTCCAGCCCGGCACGATGGGCAGGAAGTTGTCCTGCTCGGGGTCGCCTCCGAAGTGGATCGTGGCGCTGCCGTCCGGGTTCCGCTTCGCGGTGACGCTGTTGTAGGAGTAGGCGTTGTACTCGTTGACCGCGAACATGCCCTTGTCGTCATAGGCGGTCACCGACCAGAAGGCGTCCACGGGCACGTCCTTCACGGTCAGGACATAGGGCGTCTTGCCATCGTTCTTCGCTGGGAAACCGCCCGTGTAGGTGGAATCCTTTGCGGGCAGGCCGCCCCACCCAATGGCTGCACCCAGAATCCAGTAGATGGGGTCGAGGTCCTCCTTGCGGCCGAACGCCTTGCTGCTGTCGGTCGCGGCGGCCGCAACCACATTGATGGTGTTGCGCATCGCTTCGACTTCATCCTGATTCCAGTCCGGCGCGCTGAACTCGCCTTTGTCGGCTTGGCGGACAGTGATCGCGTCCTGCAGGGCATGGGCCGCCTTCACGTCCTTCGCGTCGTTCGGGTCGAGAAAGGTTCGGGCCAGCAGCATGACATAGCGCGTGCCGGCGCTCTCTCGGTCGAGGACGAACCGTTTCGGACCGTACTCGGCCCAGATCGAGTGATCCTGGCTCACCATCATCAGCGACTGGTAGCGCCCCTTCGGGTCGGGAAGCGTGACCGTTAGCGGCGAGCTCAAATCGAATACGCCCCAGGAGTAGATCGTGTCCCGGTTGGGGCGGACCGTGGCCCGGCTCGTCACGTCGTAGGCCTGCCGCACGTGAACGAGCTTGCCGAAACAGTCAAATTTCTCGATGTACGTGCGCATCTGAAGGTCCGTTTCGGCGCGCACGTAGTTTCGGATGCTCACCTTCAGACTTTCGGCGGCCATCGCCGACAGGGAAACCGCGGCCGTGACAGCCACGATCACGGCACCCCACAGGGTTGCCTTGATCGAGCGGGGGTTCGCGATCACTCTCTTCTCCTTCAGACGCTTCTCCGCGTTGTAGTTGCCAGGGTAGCGTCGTTGCGCAAGGGCGGCCAGCGTTGGGCGGCTGGAGCGGGGCGCGGAAACGCCCCGCTTTGCGACAAGTCAAGCGAGCTCCGGCTCGTCTGGCGCGTCCTGCGGATCCCTTGCGCCTCGGAGGAGAGCTCTGGGCACGACGCGCTACCGTGAGCTCCTTCTTCCGGCACGTACTCGATCAACTCGCGGCTTCACTACCCGCCCAGCTTCGTCCGACGAGCGGGTGCAGTACTGCGCGGTCGTGCAGGTGCAGATGAAGCTCGGAACGCCACGGCGCGAAGGGTCACGCACTTGGTGAAGTCACCACCGGAATTCATGCCGCGGCCGGCCGCGCCGACGACACGTTGACGTCTCGTCATATCGGCGTCGTGGTTCGGGCCCACTGGCTGGTGGACAGGCATCGGGCGCCGAATCACGCAACCCGTAAGACCGCTGA
>JAHEAZ010000066.1 GCA_024642505.1 Gammaproteobacteria bacterium | reverse complement strand
CCTCGCCGCCGAACAGCGTGAAATAAAGGTCGCCGGTTATGGCGTCGCCGGCGTGTAACTTGAGCACCGGCCCCGCTCCCTGCGCCAGTTCGCTGAAGGCTGTCACCAGCTGCGGAAAGCCACCGAAACTGACCTGGGTTGGCTCGCCGTCGAGTATCAGTACCTGACCACTGTCGGGTGCCACGCGCGAGTGATGGTCGTTGATGTGCAGGATGCGCAGCGTCATGGACTCTTCGGTCGCCGCGGCCGGCCGCAGCGCCTGCGGCTGGCACGCCGTCAGCGCGAGCGTCACACAGCACGCCAGTGCGCCGAGCCAATAGCGTGCTGGCAGCTGCACCGGGAGAGCAAGTTCACTTGTGCGCATGGGTGGCAAAGATGTCATGGCCCTGGGGGCGCGTAATGGGCGACAAGTCTACACGACGGTCCCACCGGTACCTTGGTCGCAGGGCGATTGCAGCGCCCGGCCGTGCGACTAACATAGCGCGATGACGGAAGCCGCAGGCGCCCGTGGGCAGGGACGGACGGACGCGGACGGGAGGATATGTGACGACCGAAGCCCGGTTGCTGACTGACGCCGAAATCGAGCGCCGCCTGCTCGAGCGGCGTCCCGACCGGCAGCTCGATGCGCTGTTTGGCGCCGAGCGCCATGCAGAACTCAGGGATCTGGCGCGCCGTGCCAGGAAGCAGCGCGGCGGCCCGCGGGTCCTGATCCTGCCGGGCATCATGGGCTCGACCCTGGGCATCAGACGCCCGGGGCGGAGCGATGACGTCAAGTGGTTCGACCCGATCGAAGTCGCACTCGGTGGCCTGACCAAGCTCGCCCTGCCCTCTTCGCGCCGTATCGAGCCGCTCGGCGTACTGCTATTCGCCTACCTGCGCCTGAAGCTGTCGCTACGCGCAGCAGGCCTTGCCGCTGACTTCCACCCCTATGACTGGCGGCAAAGCGTGGCTGAGGCGGGTCGTATCCTCGCCAAACGCGTCGAACACGAGCCGCGTCGCAAGCTGGCGCTGGTCGCGCACAGCATGGGCGGCCTGGTCGCGCGCGCTGCCCTCGCCCATCGCGGCGCCGACCGTATCGAGCGCGTGATCCAGCTTGGCACGCCCAATCGCGGGGCGTTCGGATCGGTGAAGGCGCTGCGCGGGACCTATGCTCTGGTGCGTCGCCTGGCACTGCTTGACCTGGCCCATGGTCCGCGCGAGCTCGCCCGGGATGTTTTCTGCACGCTGCCCGGCCTGATCGAGCTGCTGCCATCGACGGAACACTGCGATGGCTTCGATCCCTTCAAAGCCAGCGCCTGGCCCAAGGGACCGCGGCCCCGGGCAGCACTGCTTGCTGCGGCACGCGAGGTGCACGCTGCCTTGCCAAAGCCGGATAAACGGTTCGCATTGATCGCGGGATTTGGACACGAGACCCTGACCGGCCTGCGGGCACGTGACGGCGGGCTCGAATTCAGGCACTCGGCGGAAGGCGATGGCACCGTTCCGCTCGCGCTTGCCCGGATGGAGGGGCTCGCGACCTGGATGACGCCACAGGCACATGGCGCACTACCGGGCGACGAGAAGGTGACCCGTGCGATCGTCGAGTTGATTGAACACGGCGACACCAGGCTGTTGCCACGCAAGGCTCCCACCCCCGCCAGGCGCGGCCGCTGGCTGGCCGAGGACGAGCCCGAGACCGCCGGCGAGCCACTGTTCTGGGAAGATCTCGCGGCCGCCGAGCAACAGCAATTCCTGCGCGAATTCGTCGCCTCACCAGCAGGAGGCCCTGTGCCCAGCCGCACGGCGGCAGTCCAGCGCACGACCGCCGATCCGGTGGAACTAGCCTTCGAGGTCGGCAGTATTACCGATACGCCGGCCGGCGCCATTGTCCTCGGCATGTTTAGCAACGTGGAACCAGCGGGCGCCGCACTGGCCATCGACGAACTGCTTGGCGGCGCGATCAGCGACCTGGCGTGCCGCCGCGCCATCGCGGCTGCCGCCGGCGAAGTGTTCATGTTGCCCGCAGTGACCCCCCGCCTGCGCGCCAGCTACGTGGTATTCGCCGGACTGGGTAACTTCGGCCGCTACGGCGCGGAGGTGCAGCGCCTCGCCGCCGCCAACGTCACCCGGACACTCTCGCTCGCGGGCGTGACTGAATTTTCGCTGGTGCTGTGGGGAACTGCCTCGGGCATTCCGCCGGCCCACGCTGCGCAGTCCCAGCTGGCCGGCCTGCTGGAAGCACTCGCCGAGCTGCCGGCCGGACAGCGCCCACGGCGTGTCACGCTCGTCTCCCGCAGTCCGCGCCGGCTTGCAGCCGCCCACGCTGCCATGGGGATGCTACTCGGCTCGAGCCCGCGCGCCCCGCTGGTCCGCCTCGGGCCATTGCCGGCTGCAGCCGCGCGCAAGCCCGCAGCCATGGCACCAGCCGGCACGTCGATGTCTTATTTGTTCGTCCAGGAAAACGGCCAGGATCTCCGCGCCGCGCTGCTCGGCACAACGCCCAAGGCCACCGCGCTGGCCGCCAGCCACAAGCTTGATGGCCGCGCGCTCGACGCACATCTTGATTCGCTGTGTAGCGGGCTCGACGCCGCCGACATCCGCGAGTTCGGCCAGACACTGGCGGAACTGCTGCTGCCGGAAGCCACCCGCGAAGCACTACTGATCGCACGCGACACGCCTTTGGTGGTCGTTCACGACCGCGCTGCCTCGCGTTGGCCCTGGGAAACGCTGTCCATCGGCGGCTGGGAACCAGCCGCCGCCGCCGGCCTGAGCAGGCGCTATGCGGCGGATGGCATGTCGGTCGCCAAGTGGCGCGAGGAACGGCGGTTGTCGCCCGAGCTTGAAATCCTGCTGGTCATCAACCCGACCGAAGATCTTCCGGGAGCCGAGGAAGAGGGCCGGCGGGTTGCCCGGGTACTCGAGCGCACGGACGCTTGTGTGACAGTCCTGCAAGGCACGGAGGTGAGTCGCGCCAGGCTGCTCGACGAGTTCCGTTCAGGTCGCTACGACGCGATTCACTACGCAGGGCACGCCTTCTTCGACGCCGCTTCGCCGTCCTCGAGCGGTATCCTTTGCGCGGGCGGTCGCGTGCTCTCCGGCGCCGACCTGGCGTCCCTCGAGGCGCTGCCCGCACTGGTGTGTTTCAACGCCTGTGAGTCCGGGCGGGTCCGCCAGGGCCCGCAGGTGCAACGCGCGCTCGGCCGCAGCACTGGTTTTGCGGAGGCGTTCCTGCGTGGTGGCGTAGCGAATTTTGTCGGCACCTGGTGGCCGGTGTCTGATGCCGCGGCGGCGCGTTTTGCGGGCACGCTGTACGAGCATCTCCTGCGCGGCGAGACCATCGGTTGCTCGCTGAATGCCGCGCGCGGCGCGATTCGCCGGATGGGTTCCGGCGACTGGGCCAACTACCTGCACTATGGCGGGTTCGATTTTTCGCTGAAGCATTGAGCCCGGAAACGTCTGGCTCACTCCGGAGTCCGCGCCCAGGCCAGGGTCCGCTGAATTGGCGGACCGCCGGCGCGGCGCGCCTGACTTCCGCGCCATGGCCTGCTCGGTAACAGGCGCCGCGTGGGGACTGTCCCCCTCTTGCGGTGCAACGTGCCGCTTTCGTGGCGGACGGTCCGTATTGTTTCGTGGACAGTACGGGAACAGGATGAAGTCGAATCAGGTGGCGGCATGCAGGCTGCTGGACAGCCACGCGCCGACCGCCGCAAGGAGGCGCATATGTTGCTACCCGTGCAGGTCACCTTCAGGCACATGGACCCCTCGCCCGCCGTCGAGGCTCGCGCGCGCGAGCTGGCCGCAAAGCTGGAGCGGTTCTACGACCCCATCACCAGCTGCCGCATCGTCATCGACACCCCACCGGCACACCGTAGCAAGGGCGGGCCGTTTTCAGTGCGCGTCGACGTTACCGTGCCGGGAGGCGAGTTGTTCGCCACCAGCGACAACGAGCCAGAAGGACCCCATACCGACGCCTACGTCGCCCTGCGGGACGCGTTCGACGACCTGCGTCGACAACTGGAGGACTACGCGCGAAGGCAGCGCGGTGATGTAAAGCGACACCAGCCGACGATGCCCATCGGCTAGGCAGGCCAGTGCGCGACGGAGGATTGAACGCAAAGAGGCGGGCCGGAAGCCCGCCTCTTTGCGTGGCCGATGCCTGCCGCGGTCAGTCTGCTTCCGTCACCGCTACCCAGCTGCTGTCCGGATCGAACGACTGAATCGACGCCGCGGCCGCGGCCGTGTCGTCACCCAGGTCCTTCTGGAACACGACGCCGTCCTGGTTGACGATAAACGTCATGACGCCGCTGGCCTGATAGTCTGCAGGCCAGGCCAGCAGCGCAAAGCCCCCGGTCAGCAGGCCGTCGGCGAAGTACTCGCGCTCGCCGCCGTTGGCGTTGGGCCCCTGCTTGTAGAGCAGGCGGTAATAGTAGCCGTGGTAGGGACTGCCACGGGTGGCGCGATAGCCTTCCGACGCAGCCGAGGCGACGAAAGCTCCCGCTGGGCTCGGCTCCTCGCCTTCTTCGGTCGGCCAGTAGAGGCCATTTTCCATGCCTTCGTCGCTGACCAGCTTCAGCGCATAGATGCCCGCCGGGTCACCATCGTGCTCCTGCGAAGCGTACTCGATCTGTGCATCGACGAAGCCACGCATGACGGCGATCGCCCCCAACTCATTGGCACCGATGCGGCGATAGACCAGTTCGTCTACGCCCGCCTCGCCGTCGAGGATCCACTTTCCGTCGACCTTCTTCACCGGCACCGGGAACGGCCAGTCGTTCTCGCCGATCACCAGCGTCCGCGTGTCATCGCCGTCGGCGACGAGCGCGTTCTTCGCCTTGTAGGCCGCGACGAACTCTGCGCGGTCGCCGGCGTCCTGTACCGCATCGCCGGAGTCCAGCAGTTCCTCCGAATCCGGGCCGAGGATCGCCGCCGCACCGGCCAGGTCGGTGCTCTCCAGCGCCTTGACGAAGGCGGCCACCGCCGCCTCCGCCGATTCGAAGGCCTTGTGGTCCGCCTTGCCACTGCCGCCGCCCGAGCATGCGGACATGACCGTGGTCATGAGCAGGACGGCGGCCCATTGGATGCGCGTTGCGCCTGTGAAATTCATCTTCATGTCCGTCTCCTGCTAGCGTCCTGCTTTCTTCTTGCCGCCGGCCTTCTGTCCGCCGGCCCGGGCCTTGGGCGGTACGCCTTTCGGCATGCTCTGCTTGCCGCGCTGGCTGGCCGCCTTGGCGCTGCCACCACCCTGCCGGCTGGCGCCGGAGACCGCCGTCGGCTTCGCGGCCGGCCTCGTTGCCGGCTGCTGTGCGGGCCTCGTTGCCGGTTGCTGTGCGGGCCTCGATGCCGGCTTCGCGGCGGGCGTGGCGTGGCCCCGGTCACGCGCACCGGACGTCGCAGGCCTGGCCGGCGCCGGCTTGGCGACGGGTTTTGTGGTTGGCTTCGACGCCGTCCTTGCCGCCGGCTGGGCTTTGTCGCGAGCACCGGCATAGGATCCCTGCACCTTCGGCGCGGGCTTCGTCGCCGGCCGCGTCGCATCGCGGGTCGCGGCCCCGGGCTTGGCTGTGGCCACGCGCGTGTTGGCCGCCTTGTTCTTCGCGCCGCCGTAACCGGCTTGGCCCTTCCAGTCGGCGGACTGCGCCGGCGCCTTGCGCCTGGGACCCTGCTGCGCCTGGGCATTCAGGGTCTGCAGTTCCGGACGCGACTTCTTCGCCGTCGTGATCGGGCTCTGCGGCGCGCGGGCGCGCGTTGTCGTGGCGCCCGGCCGGTTGCCGCCAGGACGGTTGTAGCTGTTCCAGTAATTGTTGTTGTTGTTGATGATGACGGTGTTCTTGTTGCCCCAGTTGCCGCCGTAGTTCGGCGGGCGATTGTAACCGTGGGACGGGTAGTAACCGCCGCCATAGACCGGGCGGTAGGGGTACGGCGGGTAGTACGGCATGCCACCGTAGTAGTTCCCGTGCCGGTACCAGTCGTCATCGTCGTCGTCGAAAATCTCGGCGACCAGCAGGCCTGCGCCGAAGGACAACAGGCCAGTCGTGACCATCGCGCCAGTGCTATGTCCGCTCTTCTCGGTCGTCGTTGTCGTAGTTGTTGCAGGCGCAACCGCAGAGGAACTGGCCGGCGGCGAATAGGCGGCGACCGGGTCGTATTGCGGCACGTAGACGACCTCTGGGCTCGGCGGCGATACGGTGATTACTTCCTTGCCCTCCTGCACCTCGGTCTCGACCTTCATCTGCGGCGACGACTGCAGGTTGCCAACATCCTGCGCCTGCATGCGCAGGCGTTGGACCGCGTCGAGCAGGCCGGCCTGGTCGTCGACGAACGCCTGGCCGAGCTCGGCGGTCCAGTCCATCTGCAGGCACATCATGTCGATGACCTGTGGGAACTGGATGAGCCCCCGCACAGACGGCGTAAAACCGACCTGTGCTGCAGCGTCATCCATTGCCTTGCCCGTCAGCGACGGGTTCTGCAGCAGCCAGTTGCCGGCATCCAGTACCTCCTGCGGATTGGCCGCGGCCATCAAGACCTGCGCCAGCACCGGGTCCGGATAGAGCGCCACGGGGGCGGCGAGCGCCTCCAGCTGCTCGGGTGTATAGACCATGCCAGACGCCTGCAGCGGCGCGGGTGTACCAGCGTCGGCGACGGCCGACTGGGCAGCATCTGTCGGAGCTGCGGCAGGCGGCACAGCGGCCTGCTCAGTCTTGCTTCCGCCACAGGCTGCCAGCACTGCCGCCAGCAGCAGCGTCAGCCCGCGCGACAGGCTACGCATGTCTAAGGTTCCGTTGGTCATCGGTGTATCCCCTTCTCTCCCCGAATCCATCCCGACCGCCGCCCGCTCGGTGCGACGGAGCGGCCGATTCTAAACCAGACCTTTCCTGAAAAGGTAACAAGCCAAGTACCAGCATCCGCCGTGTCCCGGGCAGCCTATCCACGTAGTTGCCAGCCGATCAACAGCAGGCCCACCGCGGCAATCCAGCTGCCGGCCACCCGGAGTGCAATCCGGGTCGTATCTGCGCGCAGCCAGGCGGCCAGTGCCGCCAGCAGCGCGACCGCGACGAAAACAGCGCCACCGACGCCGAGCAGCGCCAAGCCCTCACGATTCGCGGCGGCAATGCCCGTTCCGTTGAACCAGCCGTGCAGTAACCCGAGCGCGGCAGCCAGCACCGACACCCACCTCGGCGACAGCCGCCGATCCGCGGCCAGCAGGCCCCCAAGCACCAGTGCGGACAGGGCGGTGACCGCGTCGGGCAAGGGGCCCACGCCGGTCGTGAATCCGCCCAGGCCACCGAGCAGCCAGGCCACCGGCAGCACGAACAGGGCGCGGCGCCCACCCGCCGGCCCGTTCATCCCGGCCAGCAGGGCTAGCGCGATGACCGGCAGCAAGTCCTCGAAGCTCATCAGGAAATGGGAGATGCCGTCGTAGACCGGACCGAGGCCCGTGGTCACGAGGTGCGCCTGGGCCGGCGCCGCCGCCAGCGCCGCGGTCAGCAGCCACACCCATGAAGTACGGCGATTCGGCCCGCGACTCATGCCAATACCTTCCACAGGAAGTACAGGCCACCGGTGGCGACGCCGGCACCGAGCACGCGCAGGGCGGCGCGTCCAGCTGGCCAGCGATGCATGAGTCCGATCCCGATGCCGGCAAGGTGCAACAGGCCGGTCGCAACCACGAAACCCATGCTGTAGGTGAGTCCGCTCTGTCCTGCCGGCAGCTCGGTGCCATGGGCATGCCCGTGGAATACCGCGAAGACTCCAACCAGTAGTGCGGCCACGGTCAGCGGCGGCCGCCAGGATGTTGCCACGGCCAGGCCGAGTGCCAGCGCGGACAGCGCGATGCCAGACTCTACGCCGGGCAGCGGAATGCCGAGCAGACCGAGGAAACCACCGAAGGCCATCACCAGCGGAAAGGTCACCGGCAGCAGCCACAGCGCCGGTGCACCGAGCTGGGCACCCCACAGGCCGACGGCCACCATCGCGAGCACATGATCGAGCCCCGACACCGGGTGGGCCAGGCCCGTCAGGAAGCCGGCGGCCTGTCCCTGCTGCACGTGCGCCATGGCCGGCCACGCCGCCACCAGCAGTGACAGGGACAGCGGCGCACGCAGCCGGAATCTTTCAGCACTCATCAACGCAGCCCCGCCAACATGATCAGCGCGCGCTGCAACGTCCAGTAGGCGCCGAGGCTGCCTACCGTATAGGCCGGCAGCAGTTGCGCGAATCGTGGCCAGTGAATCTCGAGGGTGCGGAATGACCGTTCCAGCAGCAGTACCAGCAATACGAAGGCCAGCTGCCCAGCCTCGACGCCGAGGTTGAACATCAGCAGCGCAAACGGGATCTCCGCCTGCGGCAGGCCCGTGGTTGACAGTCCGCTGGCGAAGCCGAAGCCGTGCAGCAGGCCGAAGGCAAAGGCGACGACCCAGGGGTTCTCGATGGTGAAGCTGGTCTCGCCACGCCAGGCGCGCACCATCTCGGGTCCGAGGAACAGGATGCTGAGCGCGATGGCCACGTTGAGCGGCAGCGTCGGCGCGCTGACATAGCCAAGCGTGGCGATGCCCAGCGTGATGCTGTGCGCCACGGTGAACGAGGTGATGGTCTTCAACAAGGCCCAGCGGTCGGCGACGATCAGCAGCAGGCCCAGCACGAACAGCAGGTGGTCGACGCCGAGCAGGATGTGCTCGATGCCCAGCCGGAAGTAGTTCCAGGCCAGCTGGCCCTTGCTGGTGACGCCACCCAACTTGACGGAGGTGCTGGCGGGCCGCAGCACGTGGCTTTCCAGCCTGCCATCGGCGTGGTGTACGCGTACCAGTACGTCGGTGATGGTGGTCTCGAGGCCGGCGATCGCGATGGTCTTGCCGCCGAGACCGTCTACACACACCAGCGTGCCGCGGGAAATCAGCGCACCTGGGGTCACCTGTTGGCGGTCGCGGGTCGCCAGGCGGCAACCCTCGGGAAAGACCGGGGCAATGCGGATCTCGATCTCGCCGCCGGAAGGCTGCTTCCACAACATGGAGTAGCTGCCATCGGACTGCTCGCGCAATTCAAGAAAGCCCGGACGGACCTCGTGGGCGACGGCAATGCCGCCGGCGAGCCAGGCGAGCAGGCTGACCAGCGCCAGAACCTGCCCGCGCAAGTTCATTTCCTGGCCTCGCCGCCGGCGGGCCCGGCCGCTCCCTCGAAGGTGACGGAGTACTTCTGCAGCAGCTCCTCATACATCGCCGCCAGCTGCTCGCGGCGGCGCTGGCCGAGCCACTCCCGTTCCACGACCGGGCGAACCTCCGCCAGCGTGGGCATGCGGCCTTCGACGCGTTGCCGCAGCAGCACCAGATGCAGACCGTAGCCCGACTCAATTGGGCCCTGCCAGCTGCCGGGCTCCAGCGTCACCACCCGTGCGGCGAACTCTCGACCGAACAGCCCGGCGATGTCGCTCTCCCTGGCGAGCGGCAACTCCGCCTCCAGCATGATCGAGTCGCCGAGACCGGCGAGGTCGGCCTGCGGACCCATCGCAGTGAGCCGTTGCAGCAGCTCCCGCGCGCGCGCGCCGGCGTCGCCCGCCCGCGAGGTGTCGATGAATACCTGACGGAAGGATGCCTGTGGCTCGACGCGGAAGGCGTCGGGATGCGCCTCGAGATAGGCCAGCAGTTGCGCATCGGTCGCTGGCGTGGCGCCGGCGGCGTCCTCAACCAGGAATTCGAGCTTCTGGCGCATGCGGCGACGGATGATGGTGTCGTCACGGTCGAGACCCATTGCAACCGCCTCGCGGTAGGCGATCTCCTCGCGGACCAACTCGTCCACCAGGCCCTTCAGTTCCACCTCGGTGGGCGGTCGCTGCCAGGTCTTGCCGAATGCCTTGGCCAGCTGGTCGACCTGCGCCTGGGTCACGGTGATGCGGTTCGACATCGGCCCGGTGTCACCGCCCAGCCACTGGAACAGGGCGAACAGGGCGATGCCGAGCAAGAGGAAGTGGACCAGCGGCTCCTGCAGCCAGCGTCGCGGACGGTTCGCCCCGTGGTGATCGGGCTGCTTGTCGGTCTCGGTCATCCGGCGGTTCGTCGCGTGGCAGACAGGGCCGGCAGGTTAGCAGATCATCTGGTCTGCGACCGGTCTTCGGTCGGCCGGAACCAGCAGGATCGTGGTCCAAAGCCGGGTCAGGGCGTGTACCAGATCGGTGAGGTATACGCCCGCTCCTGGATGCTGGCCGGCACGTCCTTCGGCAATGCGACCCCGAAGTACTTCGCGTCAAAAGTAGTCCAGCGCGGCGTCGGAATCTCCAGCACGCGGACGTAGTAGAAGGCACGTTCCTTCGGGTCGAACTCTGGATCCTGCCAGTACGCCTGCAGCGCGGGCGCCCCGATCGAATTGTCGTAGCTGGCCTCCGCGACGTTCACCGTGTTGCCAACTGTCGGCAGCTTGCCATTTACGCCGGGTTTGCGGTCGCCCGACCATGCCACGTCATGGATCTTCTCGTGCGTCTGGCCGGCTGAGTCCAGCCAGCCCTTAACCACCTGGATCCGGTCGAGGTTCGCCCCATCCGGATCGCGGATCGCCCGGATCAGGAACGACGGGCTCCTGCCTGCCGGCGCGGTCTTGAGGTCGCCGCCCATCGGGACGCCCTTGGCGTAGCCGTTGGCCGCGAAATCGGAACGGGTGAGTTCCTTCTGGCTGAAGTCGTAGCCGGCGAACACGCGCACGACCAGCCGCGTCCCGGTGGTCGCATAGACTTCCTTGCGTTCCATCGCGTCCCACAGCGCCTCGCGCGTATTGTCGCGTGACCAAACCGCCGCGAGACCCGACGCCGAGGTCTGGCGCGCAAACTGGCCGACCTCGGGCGGGCCGCCGATGCCGCCCACCGTCTCCTCGAAACGGATCGGGTCGGCAGTCGGCTCGACCGCCGCGACCTTGCCGAAGAAGTTGTCTTCGGTGGTGGTGGACAGCGACGTGTGCGCGTCGGTGCTGCCAATGAGACCGAACTTGAACGGATTGACGCCGAGCGCAGCCTCGTAGGCGAGACCGCGCTTCAGCGCCTCGCGGGTGTATTCACGTGGCAGCATGTCGGGCGTTTTGGGTGCCGGCCCGAGCTGGCCCTTGTCCCAGGTCTCGAAGTCGGCGAATTCGTCGGTAAGAGAGAGGCTGGGGTGTGCCTCTCCGTCCCCCTTCATCTGGGTCGTCTCGTACAGTGGCTCCCAGCGCGCGCGCCGGGTCACGTAATCGCGATCGAACGGCTTCCTCGTGGTGAGCGTGACCTCGTCGAACATCAGTCCGTTCGACAGGTTGCCGTTGTGCGGAATCGCCAGCAGCTTGTCGCCGGTGCGCTGCTCGTAGGTCTCCATCCATTTCCACAGGTCCTCGGGGTCGAAGGAGTCGAAGTTGGAGAATGGGATGATGGAATCGGCGTTCTTCTTGCCACCGCGGAAGATGACGTTGCGATGCAGGTTGTTTTTGCCGGGGTTGGACGTCCACTCGAAGCCGATGAAGGCCGTGAACAGGCCCGGCTGGTTGTGATGCTCCGCCGCCTCGGTGATCCGGGACCACGCGGTTCGGTAGATGTTCTGGTGGTCGGCCAGCGGATCCTTGCCGCCGGACTTCGAGTCGGACCAGATCTTCCAGGCCCCCGCCGGATCGCCAGCCTCGAGCTTCGCCACCAGCGCCTGGCCGAAGTCCGTCGCCAGCAGGGTCGGGTCCTTGTCGGCCAGCAGCGGCGCCAGGCCCAGGTTCTCGGCGTGATCGGCCACGACCAGGAAGTCGAGGGGTCGGGCGAGGCGCGCCTTGACGCCGGTCGAGGAGGTGACCGTTTCGCCCTTGGCGAAACGGTAGGCCTCGTCCGGCCCCAGCCGGTTGCCGATCATGCCCGCATCCGCCGAGTAGGAAGTGTGCAGGTGGGTATCCCCGAAATACACCCGGTTGGGAAAGTCCTGTGTCGGGTAGGGCGAATAGCCGCCCTTCAGCGGCTGCGTCGCAGGGACGTCGTCGTCCGCGAGGGCCGCGCCGGCCCACAGCACACCAGACAGTGCTGCCGTCAGCATTCCATCCAGGATCTTCATCGCCACCCTCCTCTTCGCCGTAACGCTCACGGCGTGTACCAGATCGGCGAGCTCCAGGCCCGCTCCTGCTGCTTCATCGGCACCTCGGGCGACATCTGCACGCCGAAGCGCAGCGCGTCGTAGGCGGTCCAGCGCGGCGTCGGAATCTCGATCGCGCGAGCGTAGTAGAACGCCCGCTGCGCCGGGTCGAAATCCGGGTCCGTCCAGGCAGCCGCTAACGAGGGATTACCGATCGTGTCGGTCCAGGTGGCGTTGGCCACGTCCACCGTGTCACCGACCGGTGGCAGCTTGCCATCTGCGCCGATCTTGCGACGCTCCGCATCGCCCCACACCACGTCGTAGACCTTCTCCTGCGCCGTGCCATCCTGGCCGAGCCAGCCCTTCACGATCTGGATGCGGTCGAGGTTGCCGCTCATCGGGTC
>JAHEAZ010000139.1 GCA_024642505.1 Gammaproteobacteria bacterium | reverse complement strand
CGCTGGCTGCGGCCGAAACCGAAACGAAGCGCGTGTGCGCCGGCAGCTCGATGTCGAGCGCGGTCTCTTCAATCGGGGCCGCGGCTGCACCAGCCGGACTGGCTTCGAAGGATGCGACGCGGACAGTGCAGACCAATTGGCGTCCAGCGGGAGTCTCTACCGTGACGATAGCGTTGCCGGCGTAGACGGGGCGGCGGAAGCGGGTCGCCGACTCGGCCTGCATGACGTCCGATAGCTGTGGGGCATTGAGCAGCGCGGCGACCCGTGGCATCAGGTCACGCCCGAAGGTGGTAGACGGCCCGAACACGTGACTCACGTCGGCCGCCAGCGCTGCGACCTGCGGCGCGAGCACTGCGGCGAGTGGATGGGCGTTGGCCGGGCTGTCGACCTGCACGACCCTGGTCACACCCTCCAGCGCCGCCGCCTGGGCTGCAACCGCCGCGCCGTCCTCGGCCAGTACGGCTATCACGATCTCGGCATCGGTAATGGCGCGCGCGCAGGTGACGCACTTGGGCGTGGAGGGATTCAGCTTACCGCCGGCGTGTTCGGCGACGATCAGGACCTTATTCATTGCAGCAACCCCTTCTTCTTCAGCGCCTCGACCAGTTCGGCAGCATCCTTCAGCATGGCGCCCTTTTGCCGTTGTGCAGGAGGCTCCCACTTGAGCACCTTTGTGTGCTCCTCCGCTGCAACGCCCAGGGCCGCGAGATCCATTACGTCCAGCGGCTTCTTTTTCGCCTTCATGATGTCCGGCAATTTCACGTAGCGCGGCTCGTTGAGGCGCAGGTCCACTGTCAGGACGCCAGGAAGGTCGATCTCGTTGACCTCAAGGCCAGCATCGACCTCCCGTGTGACCACCAGGGTATCGCCCTTGGCCTCGACCCTCGAGGCGGCGGTGGCCTGCGGACGTCCCCACAATGCGGCCAGCATGGGGCCGGTCTGGGCCGAGTCGTCATCGATGGCCTGCTTGCCGAGAATCACCAACTCCGGAGACTCCTTTTGCACCAGAGCTAGAAAAGCCTGCGCGGTGATCAGCGGCTCGACGGTGCCGTCCACCTTGATCAGGATCGCCCGGTCGGCGCCCATCGCGAGCGCCGTCCGCAGCTGCTGCTGGGCATCGTCAGGACCCAGGCTGACGGCGACGACTTCCGCGGCCTCGCCGCGTTCCTTGATTCTCAACGCTTCCTCGAGCGCTATCTCGTCGAAGGGGTTGATGCTCATCTTGACGCCGTCGGTAACGACTCCGGACCCGTCGGGTTTGACCCGCACGCGTACGTTGTAGTCGATTACCCGCTTCACGCAAACCATGATCTTGCGCATGCGGCCAACTCCTTTGTGGTTCTGGTCATTGAGAAGCTAGATCAATTCGTCGCGCGCGAGACGATCGATGACGGCCCGCTGCGTTGCAGTGAAATGCTGCCGGTCGGGCACCCGAGGTTCGCCATCCGGTCCGAGCATCGTGTTGGCCGGGTATATGGAACCCGAGTAGGCTGCGGTGAACAACTCCAGCCGTTGCCTGGAAAGCAGGTTGCCCATTCCAGGCCGCCGCCGATAACGCCGCAGTGCCGTGAGATCGATCTCGGCGCAGGCATTGGACGACTCACCGGTCAACGCTTCGGCGCGCACCTCGCCCAGGTAGTCCACGACCTTGGAGCGGCCATCGGCCGAGTTGCCGGGCATATCGACGCCGGAGATGCCGCCAGTGTTTGCCGAAACGACGTAGCACAGGTTCTCCACGGCACGTGCGCGCTTGGCTATGTCTTTCGGCGTCGAAAGCGGCGAGCCGACCTCGCTCGAGCTGTGCAGGAAGACTTCCGCTCCGCGAAGGGCGAGCGCGCGGGCAATCTCTGGATAGAGAATTTCCTCGGAAGCGATGGCCGCGAGTCTGCCGATGGCGGTCTTGGCCACCGGAAATACGCCCTCGAGGCCGTATATGTCGAGATAGCGGTCCCACAGGTCATGTGGTGTGGGCGCAAACATGGAAACGAGCCTGCGGTAGCGCAGCACCACCTGGCCTGATGGCGCCAGGCAGAAACTGGTCTGGAAGTAGAACCCCGGGAAATGCGCATCCGCCTCGTAGGCATTGCCCGCAAGAAAGACGTCATGCTTCTGTGCGATCGCGCCAAGCGCATCGTATTCCGGGCCGGCTGGTTCCAGCGCAGCCTTTTCCAGCCAGCCGGGAATCGTTTCGCCCAGAGGATAGCTGGTCAGCAGGTACTCCGGCAGCACCACCAGGCGCAGGTCAGGCCCGATGAAGCCCTTCGAACCGGCGACCGCCCGATCGACTCGAGCGACGTTGTCGAGCATCTTGGCGCGCGCGCTCGCGCGGTCCTGGCAGCCGTTGACCGCGTGGCAGGTCAACTGCAGCGCAAGCGCACGATAGGCCGTGACTTCGTCCGACATGACTACCTCGTCTGGAAGCGCTGAGTGGGCGGTGAGAGGTGACGCATACCGTAGTTTTTGCAGTGCGAAAAATACGCAGGTTCCCAGGTCGAGTCAAACGCCGCGGTCCCGGGCAACGTATCTATCCGCACAATCTAACCAGCGCCACCGGCGCTGGCATTCTGCTGGAGGAACTGACCGCGAATTCGAGCCGCGGCCGCGGTGAGGCGCGGGAGAAACCGCTCGAGCGCGGTTTTCATCGGGACCGCGTTGGCCGAGAAGCGTACGGTCAGGCAGGCCAGCACGCGCTCGTCGATGCGTACCGGCACGGCGAGGCTGATTTCGTCCGAAACGCGCTTGGCACGGATAGCCGCAGCGTATCCTTGGCTGCTGGCTTCGTTGAGTACCCTTTCCAACTCTCCCTGGTTCCTGGCGAGCTTGTCTTCCTCGCGCGCCGAGCGTGACAGGATGTCGATCAGTGCTTCGCGTTGCTCGACCGAACACCACGCCAGGTAGGCGCGCCCTGGGGCGCTGGTCAGCAGCGGCACCCGGAAGCCGGCGGCATAGCGCTCGACCGCCAACGGGCTGCGGTGGTCGGTTGTTTCCCGCACCATCATCGATGTTCCGGACAGCGTGGAAATTGCCACCGGCCAGACAATTTCCCGACCGAGATCGTTGAGCACCGGACGGGCGACCTGGCTGATCCAGGCCTCGTCGTCGAAGCCGTCGGAGAGGCCACGAACCATGATGGTCAGGCGGTATCGATCGTCGGCGGAGTCGCGGAAAACGTAACCAGCCGCGCACAGCGTCTCGAGCACGCGGTAGGTGGTCGTGCGCGGCAGCTTGATCTCGTTGGCTACTTCCGAAACGGTTGCGCCATCGCGGCGGTTCAGCACTGCCAGGGCGTCTAGGCCGCGAATCAGGGCGCGGATCGGGCGAG
>JAHEAZ010000138.1 GCA_024642505.1 Gammaproteobacteria bacterium | reverse complement strand
TCAACTATTACGTCCAGCAGCCCGACGCGTTCGGCCCGAAGTGGATGATTGGCTTCAACGTCACTCCGGTGGTGCCCAACTTCATTGAAGCCTGGATCAAGGGCAAGTGAGAACCCTGGCTTACGGTGACGGTGACGGTGACGGTAGGGATTGAATACTCCTGCGACAAGCTCGGGTCTCGAGCCGACAAACCGGGAATTCCTCGAAGGGAGAGCAGATCTTGTCAAATCATTCCTTAAGTCGCCAGGCGCTCGTCATTGCCGTGGTGCTGACGAAGCTGCTGCCTGCGCATCAGTCTGCCGGTGGGCGGGTGCAACGCGAAGCTCAAGTCGCCAGGCTAGGCATGTAGTCCTGACTGCCTGGCGCTTGAGCACGCGGATTCGATTCCCGCCGCTTCGCCGGTTCACTTGCAAAGACGGCCAAGCGCAAACTTCTCAGCCGCCTGCCACCGAGCGCAGCGTGGCTGGCAACGGTGGCAGCCCCTGCATGATGTTGCCGCGCACCGGGCGAGAGAAGTAGGTTTTGAACAGTAACGCTCCGGTGAACGGCACCCGTCGATTCCAGGGCATCAGCGAGAGCGTGCGTGCCATCACGCAGTATCCGAACAGCGCCCGGGCCCAGATGCCAATGACGGGCACCCAGAAGAGAAACTGCAGCGGCTCCGGGTACGACAGCAGCAGGTAAAGCAATACGCTCAGCCGCACCTGAACCGTAAATGCGGTCAGGCTTCGCTCACGCAGGATGTAGTCGATCACCTGCACCGCCGTGAGTCCGATGGCAAGCTCGAAGCCCAGCGGGTATCCGGCCACGCCCCACGTGAGCAGGCAGGCGGTCAGCAGCCAGTACCACCAGCCACGTTGCATGTAGTCGATCATGAACATGAGGCTGCTCCTCTATTGGATTGCGACGGTCACGCGCAAGAAGGTTGCCGGAATGGAGGTCGCGTCCGCGCGCGGGCTCTTGTTCTGGCTCTTGAAAAGTTCTTCGAGTTCCTGCTGCAGGTCGGTAGCTCGACCGCTCTTTTCCGCGGCCTCGAAAGCGTTCATGGTCGGTCCATAGTAGTGTCTGAACGCGTGCAGATACGCGGATGGTGCGCCGGAGGTACTGAAGGTAAACGTCTCCCGAGCAAAGGAGATCTTTTCCGCGGACACGCCCGCCTCGGCAAAGCGCTCGAACACCTTGTCCTCTACGCCCCAGGTCATCGGGCTGACGAACCCCTCCGGCGGCGGCGGCGTATAGGCCGAGCTAATCTTCAGGATCTGCGCCACCAGCGTCGGATCGTTGGGAATCCAGTTCCCCATAATCACTCGACCCCCGGGTCGGGTGACTCTTACCATCTCCTTTGCGACGTCGAACGGCTTTGGCGCGAACATGGCGCCGAAGATGGACACGACGAGGTCAAACGACTCATCGGCGAGCTCCCGCATGTCGCTCGCGTCGCCTTCCTGGAACTTGCAGTTCGCGAGACCAGCCTCCGCGGCGCGCTTGTTTCCGGCAGCCACCAGATTGCTCGCAATATCGACGCCCAGAACCTGCGCCCCGTGCCGCGCCGCGGGCAGGGCCGTTGTACCGTCACCGCATCCGAGGTCAAGGACCTTGTAGCCCGGGCGGATGCCGAAGGTCTTGACCATCGTTTCGCCGCTCTCGCGCATGCCCGCCGCGATGCGCGTGAAGTCCCCCTTTTCCCAAAGCGCCTTGTTCGGATTCATTGCCACTCCCTATTGGAATGAGTCGTTGAGTACGTGTTTCATGCTAGGCTGACTCGAGGCCGCGTTCATGTCGGTTCGTCCGGACTTAATGACCGAAACGCCTGGCAAGGCTAGTGGGGGCTGGGATGGATGTGCTGTCCGACGTGCTGCGCATGATTCGCCTGCACGGCGCGCTCTTCCTCAACGGAGAGTTTCGCGCTCCCTGGTGCCTTGACGTACCGACCGGCGCCGACCTTGCGCAGGTCCTGCAGCCCGGCGCGAAACAGCTTGCCATCTGCCACTTCGTGCTCGAGGGTGATTGCTGGGTGAAGCTGAGTGGCGGCGAGCCGACGCATCTTCAGCAGGGCGACATCGTCGTGTATCCACACGGTAACTCGCACCGCATGGGGAGCGGCCTGCAGATCGCGGCCGCGCACATCGACAACGTGGTGAGTCCGCGAATGCCCGAGCTCAATCTGGTGCGCTACGGGGGCGACGGCGAGCAGGCCCTCCTGGTGTGCGGCTGGTTCGCCTACGAGCGCGAGTTGCCCAACCCGCTCGTCGCCAACCTGCCGGCGCAGTTCGTCACCGCGCTTGGCAAACGTCCATCGGGGCCGTGGATCGCGCAGTCGATTCGCTACGCCTTGGAGCAGGCCTCCGGCGACCAGGCCGGCTTCGACGTCGTGGCGGCCAAGGTCGCCGAGCTGCTGTTCGTCGAGGCGCTGCGCGGCTACATAGAGTCGCTGGCGCCGGAGCAGACCGGCTGGCTGTCCGGCCTGCGCGATCCGCGCATCGGGAAATGCCTGTCGCTACTGCACGCTGATCCGGCCCGGAGCTGGACCGTGGCCGAACTGGCGCAGGCGGTCAACCTGTCGCGCAGCGTGCTGGCCGAGCGCTTTGCCGAACTGGTCAACATGTCGCCCATGCAGTACCTCAAGCAGTGGCGTCTGAGCGTAGCCGCCGGCATGTTGAAGCATCATCCCCACAGCTTGGGCCGCATTGCCGACAGCGTCGGCTACGAATCGGAAGCCGCCTTCAGCCGCGCTTTCAAGCAGAGCTACGGCGTCTCCCCCGGCCAGTGGCGGCGCGGTGTACGGGGGCCGGCATCGACCCACGCCGCCGCCCCTGCAGCGGTGGCGGCGAGCTGAGAAACCCCTCCGCCTGCAACGTCCTCAAGCGTGCGAGATAGCCGGGCGCGCTCTCTTCCCGACCTACGCCGTACTGCTGGCCGCGGTTTCAGCATGCACGTCCGCGCGCCCTCGGGCTTGCACGCCCCGATGATTGCGGCAGTCTCAGAAGGAAGATTGCTCATGCGAGCCCTTCCTTGTGCGGCAATTGCCGTGTGAGCCGAGTCAGAGGTCTTGGCGCGTTGCAGCATCGGAACAGGCTGCCGCCTTTGGAATCGTCACTGCGGCAACTTGTATGTCGAGTTACGGGAGAGAAGAACGTCAACTCTCACGGTGGCCACGGTCTGAGATGGATCGGTAGTCCGCGTTCGGCCGGCACCTCACGGACTTCCGCAATGCGTCGGATGCGGTAATCCCGGCCGGGCGACGTGAAGGCGGCTCAGGGCGTGAAGCGAACCAGGGGAGATCCGGCGGCGACGTCACGAGACGGCCATCTCGGGCCAACCGGCT
>JAHEAZ010000065.1 GCA_024642505.1 Gammaproteobacteria bacterium | reverse complement strand
GGCACGGTCTCGAATCCCATTCCGTAAAGGATGTACTGATAGCTCGCGGTGGGGAACAGGTCGTCGACGGCTCCTGCATCCTGGTGCCAGGGACTCCGATAGCGCCACAGCAGAAGTCGTTCGCGGAGTTCCTCGGGGATGGACGTGGCAGCGCGATTGTCCTGCCAATAGGGAGAGTCGTTGCGCGAACTGAGGACATAGTGCAGCTTCAGGAACTCGATGATCTGGTTCCAGTGACGCAGGAACTTCCGGTTGTAGCGCCTGGCGACGATATCCATGATCTCCCGTGTCGGGGGCAACTGGTCCGCGATCATGCCCGCAGCCAGTTCAATCATGACCAGCGCCGAGGCTTCGAGCGGTTCGATAAAACCCGACGACATGCCAATCGCAACACAATTCCTGTGCCAGAACTCCCGCCGATGGCCGGGCTGGAAGCGGATCTTCCGGGGCACGACACTGGCCGCAGCCTCGTTTCCGGCAATCTCCCCGATATAGGCCAGCAGCTGAGCGGTGGCCTCGTCCTCCGAGACGTGAGCACTCGAGTAGACGTGGCCGGTACCACGACGCGTAGGCAGGCCGATATCCCAGATCCAGCCCGCGGTCTGCGCAGTCGACTGCGTGCAGGACTGGATCACCTGATCTTCTTTCGTGTATGGCACCTGTGCTGCCAGGGCGGTGTCGTTGAGAAGTTGCGCCTGCCGTGACTGGAATGGAATCTTGAAGTGCTCACCCAGCAGCAGGCTGCTGGTGCCGGTACAGTCGATGAAGAGGTCACCGGCTATTTCTCCGGCACGGTCGGTGGTGACCGACCGGATGTCTCCGTCCTCAGCCGCATTTATCTGCGACACATTCGCCCAGATGTGCTTTACACCAAGTTGCTCAGTACAGTGTCGACGAAGCAGTTCAGCAAACTTTCCCGCGTCGAGGTGATAACCATAGTTCACCACGAAGGCGTATTCCGGTGTGGTGATCTGCTTGGGCGCGAGGCAATCGGCGAACAATGCAGTTTGCGGTGTCACGGCATCCGCAAACGGCGGTGCATTGGTCAGCGCCAGCCAGTGAGGTGCCAGGTTGGTCTCGGCGTAACCTGTGGGGACGGTGAATGGATGGCTGTAAGTGTCTCCGGTTCCCGCCTTCCAGTTGCGGAAGAACGTACCCTGCTTGAAGCTGGCATCACACTCCCGGATGAAGTCATTCTCCGACAGCCCGATCCGCCGGAGTGTCTCCCGCATCGATGGCCAGGTGCCTTCACCCACGCCGATAGTCGGCACATCCGGTGACTCTATCAGCAACACTTCGACCGGGTGCCCGGCCTGTGGGTCGATGCGATGTTCAGCCGCGATGACTCCGGCAGACAGCCAGCCGGCGGAGCCTCCACCCACGACGATTATCTTTGAAATCCGGTCTCCCATTTGGTGGCCAGTATCCCACAAGTCCGCCGCCTGATTGCGCGCTCGACGCCCCCCCCGCGTCTTGGTAGCGGAACGGCTCAGAGTCTTTGAAGTCATGACGCGGGTCCGGTTTTCGAACAACTCATAACCGGAATTTCGGCGCCTGAAAGTCCAATTCCTGACCGCTCCTCGCAAACTCATTGACGTTCAGGCATTCACCGCGGAACCGGCCGTTGAGCGATTCGATGAAGCAGTTCTCGGTCGGCTTGCCTGGCCGGACGAAGTCGAGCTTCACGCCGCGCAGGCAGCCCCACTCGTCGAGCACTTTGGAGGTAAATTCCGTTCCGTGATCGACGGCTATCGCATAGGGCAGCTTACGCTCTCCAGCTTGTAAAGCCGATGCGCACGGTTGCGGCCAACCCGCCAGCCCTGCCGCGTGAGCAGGATGTGCAGGCGCTCGTAGCCAAAGCGAGGTCGGGCGGTCGCGAGCTCCCGAAGCCACTGCCGCACAATGGACATTCCGGACACGCTCAGGCACCGGATCGAGCTGTTCCGGCAGACCGGACGGGTGTTCAAGTTACAGACCGAGCTGTTCGGCGAGAACTCCTGGATCCAGGTGATGATGGGGCAAGGGCTCCTGCCCGAGCAGTACCACCCCATCGTCAACATGATGGATGACGAGGAGCTGGAGCGGTTCCTGACGGGCATCCCCGACGCGGCCCGGCGGCTGGTGGACCAGCTGCCGGAACACCAGCGCTTCATCGACCACTACTGCAAGGCGACGTGAGCCTCTTCCCGGCCGCGCGCCCTCACCAGGCGTAGGCCTCGGGCGCTTCGCCGCCGGGACCAGGGAAGATTTCGTCCAGTTGCTTGAGGACATCCTCGCTCAAGACGATCTCCGTAGCGCGCACCGCGTCTTCCAGCTGTTCCAGGGTGCGCGGTCCAATGATGGGCGCGGTAACCGTGGGGTTATGCAGCAGCCAGGCGAGCGCCACGGCACCAGGCTCATCGCCCAATTCTTTGCAGAGTGCCTCGTATTGCTCGAGCCTGGAGCGGTCCTTCTCGAGCCGCTTGACGAAGTTCTCTTCCATGCGCCGGCCAGCCTGGGCCTTGCCCAGAGCGCCACCCAGCAACCCACCGGCCAGCGGGCTCCAGGGGATCAGGCCCAGGCCGTAATGACGGCAGGCCGGGATGACCTCCAGCTCGATCGTGCGCGCGTTGAGGTTGTACAGGCTCTGCTCGCTGACGAGGCCCGTCATGCCGCGCCTGGCGGCTTCCTGGCAGCCCGTGGCGATGTCCCATCCGGCGAAATTGCTCGACCCGACGTAGACCACCTTGCCCTGCTGCACCAGGCTGCTGAAACCCTGCCACGCTTCGTCCCACGGGCAGGAATGGTCGACGTGATGCATCTGATAGAGATCGATCCAGTCGGTTTGCAGCCGCCGCAGGCTGGCCTCACAGTGCCTCTTGATCTTCACCGCCGAAAGGCTGCGGCCATCGGCATTGGGCTCGGGCCGGTTGCTCTTGCGCGTCACCGGGTTGTAGACCTTGGTGGCAAGAATCACCGCGTCGCGACGGCCACCGCCCTGGGCAAGCCAGCGGCCGATGATCTCCTCGGTGGTGCCGTGCTCCACCGTCCAGCCGTAGACGTCGGCCGTGTCAAAGAAGTTGATGCCCAGCTCGAGGGCACGATCCATGATCTTGAAACTCTCCTTCTCGTCGGTAACCCAGCCAAAGTTCATGGTGCCCAGGCAGAGGTTGCTGACCAGCGCCCCGTGGGCGCCGAGACGTCTGTGTTGTACTGTCATTTTTCCGCTCTCCCTCTACATCGAGATTTCGGCATCGCTCGGGTGGCCGCAACACAGGGTGTGGCCCTGGAGGCGTTCGGCCGGGAACGCAACGGATCACGCGCCGCCGTTGAGCTACTGGCAACGGGTGCCGCTGGGCCGCCGCGAGGCCACATTCTACAAGCTGGTTGCCCACATGGTATTTCGCGTCGTTGCCGGCAATCTGGTCGCGGTTGCATCCGCGAGTCGGCGACCGCGCACCGAAATGCGAACTTCTCGGTTGGGCTCCCTAATTGAATGGCGCGATAATTGCCTGGCAGACGCGGGAGAGCAGGATGAACTACCGTCCATTTGGGCGCCTCGGCTGGCAGGTCTCGGAAATCGGCTTCGGCGCCTGGCCGCTCGGTGGAGGCATGTGGGGCGAGCAGTCGGACCAGGACTCAATCGCCGCATTGCATCGTTTCCTCGACCTCGGCGGCAACTTCATCGACACGGCCCAGGGCTACGGTGATGGTCGCAGCGAGCGGGTGATCGCCAAGGCGCTGAAGGGCCGCGCCGGCGGCGAACGCGTCTACGTCGCGACCAAGATCCCACCGAAGCCCGGTGCCTGGCCCCCGAGCCCCTACGACGCAATGGCCGATCGATACGACGAGGCCTACCTGCGCCAGCGCCTGGAGCGAAGCCTCCGTGACCTGGGTAGCGACTGCATCGACCTGGTGCAGCTGCATACCTGGTCCCGCGCCTGGAACCATGACCCGAGCGCGCTTCAGGCGCTGCGCAGGTTCCAGAAGGAGGGAAAGATCCTCGGCATCGGCATCAGCGTGCCCGACCACGATCCCGGTGCTGCGGATGAGCTGATGCGCACCGGGTGGCTCGATGCAGTACAGCTCATCTACAACATCTTCGACCAGGATCCGCAGGTCGAGGCGCTGCCAACCGCCAAGCACCACGGCGTGGGCGTCATTGTCAGGGTGCCCTTCGACGAGGGCGCCTTGACCGGTAAGCTGACACCCGGATCGGCTTTCGCCGAGGGCGACTTCCGCCGGCGCTACTTCCAGGACGATCGCCTCGAGCGCACGGTAAGACGCGTCGAGGCGATTCGCCAAGCGCTCGGCGAGGACGAGCCAGACCTGGCCGCCGCGGCGCTCAAGTTCACATTGAAGCCTCCAGCGGTGTCGACCGTGATCCCGGGCATGCGCAACGTCCGCCAGGTGGAGATGAATACGGCCGTCAGTGACGCGGCGCCCCTGAGCGACGAGGTGGAGCGACGGCTGCGGGCGCACTCCTGGCGCCGCAGCAACTGGTACGCCGGCAAGTAGCGGGCCGTCCATCAGGGTTCCCGACGACGCGGCCAGGTGTCGAGGCGCGCAGACTCGGGACATTCGATGAGGAATCAAGCATGACCGAAGCGACCGTGAACGAGACCGTCCCTGCCACCCCGCAAGCGGAGGGCATGGTGCCGCAGCCAGACCAGAGCGTTGCCAAGACGCTGTTCGCCGGCAAGATCCTGCACGCGAACATATTCCCGTATCCACGCATGGGGGCGGAAGAGCGCGAGACGCTGACTCCAATGCTCGATGCCATCGATTCCTTCCTCGGCGACCGGCGCGAGGACTTCAAGCGCTGGGACCTCGAGGCTGCCCAGCCGGCCGAGTTCATCCAGCAGCTGCGCGAGCTCGGCCTGTTCGGGTTGATCATCCCCGAGGACCACGGCGGACTGGGCCTGTCGAACGCTGCCTATGCGCGCGTGTTGTCTCAGACCAGTCGCTACGACACCTCCGTGTCGCTGACCATCGGTGCGCACAGCTCCATCGGCATGAAGGGCCTGCTGCTGTTCGGCGATGGGTCGCAGCGCGCGCGCTACCTGCCAAAGCTGGCGAGTGGCGAGATGATCGCGGCTTTCTGCCTGACCGAGTCCGGCGCCGGGTCGGACGCCGCGGCGCTGCGCACTACCGCAAGCCGGCAGCCCGATGGCAGCTGGGTGCTGAACGGCGAGAAGATCTGGATCACCAACGGCGGCATTGCCGACCTCTATACCGTCTTTGCGCGCACCGATGACACGGAAGGCAAAATCACGGCGTTCGTTGTGGAGGCGGCATGGGACGGTGTCAGCCACGGGCAGCACGAGGACAAGATGGGCATCCGCGCGTCCTCGACCACGACGGTGAACTTCGCCGACGTGCGCGTGCCGGCGGAGAATGTGCTCGGTGAGGAAGGCAAGGGTTTCAAGATCGCCATGGCAATCCTCAACAACGGCCGTACCGGCCTCGGCGGCGGTGCCGTCGGCGGCATGAAGACGCTGCTGGCGCTGGCTACTCAGCAGGCCCAGGAGCGCCAGCAATTTGGCCGGCCCATCGCCGAGTTCGGGCTGATCCGCGAGAAGATCGCGCAGATGACGATTGACTGCTTCGCCGCGGAAAGCGCGGTGTGGATGGTGGCGCACTACATCGACTCCGGATTCGATGACTACTCGGTCGAGGCCGCCATCAGCAAGGTATTCGCCACCGAGGCGGCCAACCGCGCCGCCTGGGAGGCACTGCAGATCGCCGGCGGCAACGGCTACATGCGCGAGTACCCCTACGAGCAGGCGCTGCGCGACGCGCGCATTTCACCGATCTTCGAGGGTACCAACGAGATCCTGCGACTGTTCATCGCCATGTCCGGGCTGAAGGATGCCGGCAAGGCGCTGTCCGACCTGAAGGCCGCCGTCGACGACATCTTCAGCAACCCCATCAAGGGCTTCGGCGTGCTGTCCGGCTACGCTGGCCGCCGCTTCGCCCAGGCGACGGGCGTCAACCTCGGTCCGGCCTTTGCCCATTGCCCGGTCGAGTTGCGCCCATCGTGCGCCGTGTACGAGAAGTACACGACCGCGTTCGGCGGCGCCGCCGAGCAGGTGTTGCGGAAGTACGGTCGCGGCGTAGTCGAGCAGCAGTACGATCTGAAGCGGTTGGCCGACATCGACATCGATCTGTTCGTCGGCCTGTGCGTCATGGCGCGCGCTGCCTCGCTCGGTGAGGCCGATCCGGGGCGGCGTGCACAGGTGCACGCCATCGCAGCGACCTTTACCCAGCAGGCGAAACGCCGCATGGCCGCCAACCTGCGGCGCCTGGAGCGCAGCGAGGATGAGCAGCTGGACCAGCTTGCCGCGTCGACGCTGGAAGACGGCGGCTATCGCTGGGACGTGCTGCTAGGCTAGCGTCACCGGCTGGAGCGGCGCGCGATCGCCGTGCCCTAATGCGGCTGCTTGGGCCCGAGCGGCAGGTGCCGACTCGGCGAGGTATTCCTGATGGCAATGCTCTACTACACGCTGGCCGGCATCATCCTTTACGTCGCAGCCGACTGGGTACTGGGCGCGCTGGAGACGCGTGCCGGGCGCCGGTTCGAGCACCGCACCATGGTGTTCTTCGGCCTGCTCCTGACCATGGCCCTCGTGGTGTTCGCCGTCATCCGGGCGCTGGTCGACGCCTGAGATCCGGGCGCGCGATCTGGTGCGCCGCAACAATTGACATACATCAAGGCGCCGGCCTGAGGGTCGGCGCACAAATGCCGATGTCGCCTCCGGGCGGCAACGGGAACGGCGCCCGGCGCCGGTCCTCTCGTTCACACATGGGGGGGCTCATGAACGAAGAACTGCCGGATACGGACGAAGAACGCGTGCCGTTCATGCAGCGGGTTCTGGATAACCCCTTCTTGCTGCTGTTCCTGGGGGTGGTCGTCCCGACCGTCCTCTACATCATCTGGGGAATCATGGAGCTGACCCAGATTCCTGTCGCGCCCTGATCCTGCGGGGAGAAGCTCATGGCTATCAGTTCGCCGAGTGAAAGGCTCTGGTGGAAGTCGCCTCTGCATCGCGTCGAGCTCATCTGGATAACGGTGGCCTTCCTGTGGGGCCTGGTGATGTTCTTCATGATGATCTACTGGCACGCGGCCGGCAGCCAGAACCTGTCCACGGAGACCTATAAGACCGCACCCTTCACCTACTATGCCAAGGTCGAGACCATGGTGAAGGACTACCAGGTACGCGAGCTCAACGGCGTGCCGGTCGTGCGGCCACCGGCCGGCGGGGACGTGTACCTCGTGGGCCGCATGTGGCTGTGGTATCCCGTCCTCGAGCTGCAGAAAGGCCAGTCCTACCGCCTGCACTTGTCCTCACTCGACCTGCAGCACGGCTTTTCGCTGCAACCGGTCAACATCAACATCCAGGTGCATCCGGGATACGAGCACGTACTGACCATCACGCCGAACCATTCGGGTGAGTTTTCCATCGTCTGCAACGAATTCTGCGGGCTCGGCCATCACACGATGCTGGGCAAGATCTTCGTCACGGAAGCCGCGGAGGGCAGGTCATGAATACGGCTGTTTTCCGGACCTGCCCGACCACCGGGCTCAAGGTCGACCTGAGCGCGCAGGCGCTGATCAAGGCCAATGCGGTCGCCGCGGTTGTCTTCCTCGCCCTGGGGGGGCTCTTTGGGCTCAGTGTCGCGCTGACGCGTTGGCCGGCGGTGCACCTGCTGCCGGCCGACTGGTTCTACCTCGCTCTCACCGCGCACGGCCTGGACGTGCTGCTGCTATGGATCATCTTCTTCGAGATGGCGGTCCTGTATTTCGCCTCAGCAATCCTGCTCAACTGCCGCCTGGCAACGCCGCGGCTCGGGTGGGTCGCGTTTGGCCTGATGCTCGTGGGTGGCCTGACCACCAACGTGGCCGTGCTACAGGGCCAGTCGTCCGTGATGTTCACGTCCTATCCGCCGATGATGGCTGCGCAGTACTTCTATCTCGGGCTGATCCTGTTCGCGGTGGGCGCGCTGATTGGCTGCGGCATCTTCTTCGGCACGCTGGTCATTGCGCGCGAGGAGCGAACCTACCAGGGCTCCATCCCGCTGGTGACGTTTGGCGCGATGACAGCGGCGATCATTGCCGTGTTCACGCTGGCCTCCGGCGCCATCATCCTCATCCCGACCTGGCTGTGGAGCCTGGGGATCATCAGCACGATCGACCCATTGATGTACAAGCTGGTGTGGTGGGCCATGGGTCATTCCTCGCAGCAGATCAATGTCTCGGCGCACGTGGCCATCTGGTACGCAATCGCGGCGATGCTCTTCGGCGCGAAGCCCCTGTCCGAGAAGGTCAGTCGCGGCGCGTTCCTGATGTACATCCTGTTCCTGCAACTGGCGAGTGCTCACCACTTGCTGGTTGAGCCGGGGCTGAGCTCGGAGTGGAAGGTTTTCAATACCAGCTACGCGATGTACCTGGCAGTGCTGGGCAGCCTGATCCACGGCCTGAGCGTGCCCGGCGCGATGGAGGCGGCGCAGCGCAAGCGCGGTTTCAACAAGGGCCTGTTCGAATGGCTGCGCAAGGCGCCCTGGGGCAACCCAGCGTTCTCCGGTATGTTCCTGTCGCTGGTCATGTTCGGTTTTCTCGGCGGCATCTCTGGTGTGGTGATGGGTACCGAGCAGATCAACATCATCATGCACAACACCTTGTACGTGCCGGGCCACTTCCATGGCACGGTGGTGGCCGGGACCACGCTGGCTTTCATGGCCGTGACCTACCTGCTGGTGCCGCTGATCTTCCAGCGGGAGATCCGCTTTCCATCACTGGCGAAATGGCAACCCTATGTGTTTGGCCTCGGCGTGGCGGGCATTTCGCTGTTCATGATGGGCGCTGGAACCCTCGGCGTGTCCCGCCGGCACTGGGACATCACCTTCTCTGGAGCGCCATTCGACTTCAGCTATCCGCCGGCTGCGCTGCTGATGCTGGCTCTCAACGGCATCTTCGGCCTGATGGCGGCCCTGGGTGGCCTGATGTACATCGTGGTGGTGGTCAGTTCGGTATTCTTTGGCAAGAAGGTCGAGGGCAAGATACAGCTCGGTGCGCCGGAGGGGCCACCGGCGGTGGCCACCTATGGCAGCTCCGAGTCGCTGCGTATCCCGGGGACGCTGATGCTGGTCGCCGTGTTCTTCGTCGCCTTCGTCCTGTACTACTTCGTCAACTGGAAGTATCTCTCCGACGTCTGGCCGATGCGTTAGCGCGAGGGGCATGGCAGTGACCGTAACGACCGGGACCGAGACGCTGGCACGGCGCTCGAGGGCGCGCGCCATCATCTCGATCTTCAAGCTGCGCATCGGCGTCGAGATCACGCTGGCCATGGTGGCTGGCGTTGCCGTTACTTCAGGCAATGGTCTCGCCGCATGGCAGCTCGCGGCGCTGGCGGCGGCGGTACTACTCTCGTCGGCGAGTGCCGGAGCCTTCAACCACTACGTCGAGCGCGATCTGGATGCCCGCATGGCGCGAACCCGCATGCGGCCATTCGCGACCGGCGAGCTCGAGCCGGGCGCGCAGTGGCTCGCCTTGATCGCACTGTTGCTCGTCGGCGCGGTGCTGCTGGCTGCCTGGGCGACCAATACCGCCGCGGCCGCCCAGGTCTTCCTTGGCGCGATTACCTACGGGGTCGTCTACACGCTCTGGCTCAAGCGCCGGACCTGGCTCAACATCGTCTTCGGAGGATTCGCCGGCACGTTTGCGCTGCTCGCGGGCGCGCTGGCAGTTGATCCCGGGCTGCAGCTCGAGGGTGCGATGTTGGCCATCGCGATGTTCTTCTGGACGCCGCCACACTTCTGGAGCCTGGCGCTGTATAACAAGAAGGACTACGTCACAGCCGGTGTCCCGATGCTGCCTGCCATAGCATCCGAACGGGTGACCGCATACGTCATCCTCACGCACACAGCGCTGCTCGTGGCTTTCAGCCTGGTGCCGGCGTTCACCGGGCTCGGGCCGGTCTACCTGGTGTGCGCGGCGGCTGGCGGAGGCTGGTTCCTGCGTTGCAGCCTGCGTCTTGCGCTACGGCCCAGTCGCGCCGCCGCGCTCGATAATTTCCGGGCCTCGCTGGTGCAGTTGTCGCTGCTTCTGCTGGGGGCGATCTTGGACGGGGCGATTCACGGGCGGCTGTTGGCGTGAAATTGCGCGCAGGGCTCCGCGTCGCTGCCCTGAGCCTGGCGGTCGTGGCCGTCGCGCTCAGCGGACTGGCAGGCGCGGGCGAGCGGGAGCTGTCGTCGCCCGCATTCGACGCCGGCACGGCCCTGGCCGCAAGCCAGGCGGCGATTGGCCAGGAACTTCCGGATCTCGAACTGACCGACCAGAACGGCGCACGCTTCCGGCTCAGCGGGTTGCGCGGGCGGCCGCTGGTCATCAGCCCCATCTACACGTCCTGCTATCACGTCTGCCCGACCACGACCGCGTACCTCAAGAGTGTGGTCAAGGTGGCCGACGAAATGCTAGGCGAGTCGGCATTCACGGTGCTGACGGTCGGCTTCGATGCAGAAAATGACACGCCTGGGCGGATGCAGTCCTATGGCCGGGAACGCGGCATCGACTCGCCGCAGTGGATCTTTGCCAGCGCCGATCCGGCGGCGGCCCGGCAGTTCATGGACAGGATCGGATTTGTCTACGCGCGAACTGCGGGCGGATTCGACCACATGGTGCAAGCCACGGTGGTCGACGCCGAGGGTCGCGTCTACCGGCAGGTCTATGGGCAGCAATTCGACGCGCCGATGCTGGCAGAAGCGCTGAAGCAGGCCGTGATGGGGCAACTGTCCCGCCAGGCCGACTTGCCGGCACTGATCGACCGGGTCCGCCTGATCTGCACAGTATTCGACCCGAACTCCGGCCGGTACCACTTCGACTATTCGATAGTCGTGGCCTTTGTCGTGGGAGTGCTCTGCCTCGGTGCGATCGCGATGTTCATCTGGCGCTCATGGCGCGAGCTGCCGTCAGGGGGTCGCACGACGTGAGTGTCAGGCGTCTGATTCGCGGGCCGCTGGACGGCCTCGACGCCCTTTGCGCGCGCTTCTTCGCGGACGACTGGAACCCGATGCGCCAGCTTGGCGCGCTGGGCTGGTTCTTCTTCTGGATCGTCGTCGTCAGCGGCATCTACCTGTACATCTTCTTCGACACCGGGATCACGGAAACCTACCAGTCGATCGAGTCGATCACGCACGCGCAGTGGTGGGCCGGCGGGGTCATGCGCAGCCTGCACCGTTACGCGTCGGATGCTCTGGTCGTGGTGGTCATCGTGCACCTGCTGCGGGAGTTCGCCTGCGACCGGATGCGGGGAAACCACTGGTTTGCCTGGATCACCGGTCTGCCGCTGCTGCTGTTCATCTACGTCTGTGGTATCACGGGCTACTGGCTGGTGTGGGACACGCTTGCGCAGTATGTGGCGCTGACCACCAGCGAGCTGCTCGACCTGCTACCCATCTTCGGCGTGCCGATTGCGCGCAACTTCCTCGACCAGGCGTCGTTGTCCGACCGCTTCTTCACCCTGATGGTGCTGATCCACATCGCCGCGCCACTACTGATGCTGTTGCTCATGTGGGTGCACATCTCCCGTCACGCCCGCGCCCGGGTCAACCCGGCCCGCGGACTGGGCGTCGCCGTGCTGGCGTCGCTGACCTTGCTGTCGCTGTTACATCCGGCCCTGAGCCAGCCGCCCGCAAATCTCGACACCGTGCCGGCGCTGGTCGGCCTCGACTGGTTCTACCTGCCGGCCTACCCGCTGGCCGCGCTTCTGGGGCGCGGAGCCGTCTGGGGGATCCTGCTCGGCGCGCTGCTGTTCCTGGGCCTCCTGCCCTGGCTGCCGCCGCGCCGTACGCCGCCGGCGGCTACCGTCAGCCTCGGCAACTGCAACGGCTGCGGGCGCTGTTTCGCAGATTGTCCTTTCGGCGCGATCAACCTTGGCCGTCGCAGCGACGGACTGGCATACGAGCAGGAAGCCGTCGTCAATGCTTCCCAGTGCATGAGTTGTGGCCTGTGTGTCGGTTCCTGTCCGACGGCAACGCCATTCAGGACGGCCGGAGAACTCGTTGCCGGAATCGAGTTGCCGCAATTGCCGCTGGCGGAGTTGCGGCGCCGGCTGCAGGAAACCGCGGCTGGTCTTGACGGCAAGTCCCGGGTCGTCATCTTTGGCTGCGACCACGGCGCGCCGATCGACGCCCCATCGACAAGCGTTGCGGTAATCTCCCTGCCCTGCGTTGGCATGTTGCCGCCTTCCTTTGTGGATTACACGCTATCCCGTGGACTGGCCGACGGCGTGATGCTCGCGGGTTGTGCGGCCGGGGACTGCTACCATCGCCTGGGGGATCGCTGGACGGAGGAAAGGATTTCCGGGCAGCGGGATCCGTGGCTGCGGGGCAGGATCCGGCGCGAGCGGGTCGCAGTATCCTGGGCCGGTGGCGGCCAAAGGTCGCAGCGCCAGCACGATATTGCAGCGTTCCGCGCCAGCCTCGCGCTGCTGCCGGCCAATCCGAGTGGCGGACGAAGCGAGCGGGCACCCGCCTCCCGAGCCGTGCGCGCGGCCTGGCCGACGCCGCTCAGGTGGGCAGGCATCGGCGTGTTCGTCGGGGCGCTGGCGACGGTTACCGGC
>JAHEAZ010000137.1 GCA_024642505.1 Gammaproteobacteria bacterium | reverse complement strand
CGGAGCAGGTGAAGGCGCTCGCCCATGTCCGCCTCCGCAAAGACCAGCGCTGGCCGGTCCAGCGAACTGTTCCGCAGCAGCGACACGTTGAGTGTGTCGCTGGTCAACCCGACGTGAGGGTAGGGGTCTGCGCTGTCCTCGATCGGCACGAATCCAAGTTTTTCCCAGAAGCTGACCGAAGACTCGAGGTTGCGAACCGGCACGGCGAATTCCTCGAACCAGCCCAGCCGCGAGGTCTCGTGACCAGCGCGGTCAGGTGGCGAATAGGTGCGGGCTTCCAGCAGGGCGATCATCTGCCCGTTCGGGTCGATGAAGCCCGCCTCGTTGAAGACGTCGGTGCCGACACGGCGAAAGGCCAGCTGGATGCCGAGCTGCTCGATCCGGTCGAGATGCTGCATCAGGTCCGGCTGCACGTAGGTCAGCGAGGGCGACGGGAATTCGTACTGGTGCAGGCCTATGAACAGGCGACCGTCGGTCACGACCGCGTAGGGATGACTCCATGTTTCGCCGACGGACGCCTGGGTGAAACCCAGTCGCTCATAGAAAGCCAGTGAGTCCAGGATGTCCGGCGCGTGGACGCTGACCTCGAGAAATCGACCAAGCATGCGGGCTGCCGTCCGTGAGGGCGCATTGGGTTAGCCCCATCATACCTTCTGCGACGGTCGAGTCTGATCATGCGCTCGTGGCAAGGCAAACAACGACAGCCACGCGGCAAGCGAAACCACGACGGTGAACACGTAGATCGGTACCGGCGTGTCGGTCGCGAACATCGCCATGCCCTGGACTGCGATCGCGCCGATCAGCTGCTGGGCAAAACTGAGCATGCTCGACGCCGCACCGGCAGTGCGTGGTGCGAGTGCAACCGCGCTGGCCGTGATGTTGGGCAATGCGAGGCCCTGGCCGAAGCCGAGTACCCCCATGGGAATGAAGATCGCAGCAGGTTGCCGGAATCCGGCCAGCACCAAGGTGGCTCCGCCGATGGCGCTGGCCAGCTGCACTGAGATACCCGCCGAAATCAGCCGTTGCAGGCCGACCCGGGTCGCGTAGCGGGTGACCACCCAGTTGCCCAGGAAGTACCCGACCGCCACCGCCAGATACCACAGGCCATACTCCACCGAGCTGTGCCCGAGCGACACCATGACGTACGGCGCGATGGAGATGAACGTCAGGAAGACTGCATAGATCACCCCCGACTGGATGGTAAAGCCCAGGAATGCAGGCTGCCGAACCATGGCCAGTGAAGCGCGCGCGAGCTCGGCGGCACCGCCGCCGCGGTCGGCAATTGAGCGTGTTTCCGGCAGGTGGCGCCAGGCCAGGAAGTAGATCAGCAGGTTTGCCGCAAGCAGGAAGGCAAAAATTGACTGCCAGCCGAGGCTTTCGGTGATCAGTCCGCCGACCAGCGGTGCGACCGTGGGCCCGATCACGATGATCATGGTGAGGTAGGCGAGCATGCGGGCCATTTTCTCCCGCCCGTACAGGTCGCCCAGCACCGCACGTGCGACGACCAGTCCAGCGGAGGTACCGAGCGCCTGCACGATGCGTCCCGCCAGCAGCCCCTCGAACGACGGCGACAGCAGGCACAGCAGATTGCCGGCTGCGAAGACTGCCTGGCCGACGAGGACGATTGGCCGGCGGCCGAATCGATCGGACAGCGGACCGAAGACAAAGACACCGATGGCGAAGGCGATCAGCGCCAGGCTGACCGTGGCGTTCGCCTCGCTGACCGGGATCCCGAAATGCGCCTGCACCCGCGGCAGCGCCGGCAGGTAGATGTTCATGGTGACCGGCCCCGCGGCCGTTATCACCGCGAGCAGGGCAAGCAGCGTCCGGTCCGAAATCCCTTTCCTGGAGCGGGATTCCGGGTCGGTCACTGCACCCCGCCGACGCAGACGTACTTGATCTCGGTGAAGTCGAGCAGGCCGTACTTCGAGCCCTCGCGACCCATGCCGGACTCCTTCACGCCGCCGAAGGGAGCGACCTCAGTGGAGATGAGCCCGGTGTTCAGGCCGACGATGCCGTACTCGAGTGCTTCGGACACACGCCAGGAACGGGCCAGATCGCGAGTGTAGAAATACGCGGCCAGGCCGAATTCGGTGTCGTTGGCCATGTGGATCGCCTCGGCCTCGGTCTCAAAGCGAAACAGCGGCGCCACCGGCCCGAAGGTCTCCTCGCTGGCGACCTTCATTTCCCGGGTGACGTAGGTCAGGACCGTGGGCTGGTAGAAGGTGTGGCCCAGCGCGTGGCGCTTGCCGCCGGTGGCCACCTTCGCGCCCTTGGCCACCGCATCTGCGACGTGCTCCTCGACCTTGGCGAGCGCGGACTCGTCGATCAGCGGTCCCTGGTCGGTGGCGCCCTTCAGGCCGTCACCCACGGCCAGCTTTTCCACCGCCGCTACCAGCTTCGCGGCAAATGCATCGTATACGCCCGCCTGTACCAGCAGCCGGTTGGCGCAGACGCAGGTCTGGCCGGTGTTGCGGTACTTGCTGGCGATCGCACCCGCCACGGCAGCGTCGAGATCGGCGTCATCAAAGACGATGAACGGTGCGTTGCCACCAAGTTCCAGCGACACTTTCTTCATGGTGCCGGCGCACTGCGCCATCAGCAGCTTGCCGATCTCGGTCGAGCCGGTAAACGACAGCTTGCGCACCCGGGCGTCCGAGCTCAGCACGCCACCGATCGCGCGCGCCGAGCCAGTGACGACGTTGAACACGCCCTTGGGGATACCAGCCCGATCCGCCAATTCGGCGAGCGCGAGCGCCGTGAACGGAGTCTGGCTGGCCGGTTTGCAGACCACCGTGCAGCCTGCGGCCAGCGCCGGGGCGACCTTGCGTGTGATCATTGCTGCCGGGAAATTCCACGGCGTGATCGCGGCGACCACGCCGACCGGCTGGCGGAGCACGAGCAGACGCTTGTCTGCCTGGTGCCCTGGAATGATGTCGCCGTAGAGGCGCTTGGCTTCCTCGGCGAACCATTCGACGAACGCCGCCGCGTAAGTGACCTCGCCACGCGCCTCGGCAAGCGGCTTACCCTGCTCAGCGGTCATCATGGTGCCTATGTCATCCGCACTGGCGACGATGAGCTCGTACCAGCGGCGCAGGATCGTAGCTCGCTCCTTGGCGGTCTTGGCCGCCCAGGCCGGAAATGCCGCGTGGGCGGCCGCGACTGCAGCCTCGGTCTCGGCGGCGCCGAGCGCAGGCACGCTGCCGAGCCTGCCGCCGCTGGCGGGATTCCTGACCTCGATCGACCCGCCGCCGGGCGCATCGAGCCATGCGCCGTTTACGTAGCACTGCTGGCGGAAGAGCGAACTGTCATTGAGATTCATGGTCGGGCTCCGTGTGGTTCAGCCGACGTTCCTGCCGAGGAACTCGAGCGTGCGCTCGA
>JAHEAZ010000015.1 GCA_024642505.1 Gammaproteobacteria bacterium | reverse complement strand
CGCCCAGCGCGAGTCGAAGGAATAGAACGGCCTGTCGAGCGACAGGTACTGGGTCTGGCCGTCGCTCAGGTCGGCGTAGCTCGCCGCAAGCCGCCAGCGGCTGCCGAGGAAGTTCGGATCCAGCCAGTCCACGTTTATCGACGTTCGATCGACGTCGTTGTCATAGCCGAACTGCAGCTTGACGCCGCGGCCGAACAGATTCAGTTCCTCGAGCTCGAAGGCTGTCTTGCTCTTGCCGCCGGTATTGGAATAGCTGATGCCGGGATTGAGCGTCCACACGTCGCGCACGGAGACTTCGATGTCCGCGACGTTCGTCTGTGGGTCGTAGCGCGCCACCCGGATGACTGCGTCATACAGGTAGCGCCGCTGGCGCAGGATGCGCTCGCTCTCCTGCAGCCGCTGCACCATGATCTGGTCGCTGGTCTGGAACGTCAGCTGCTCGACGACCGCCTGCTGGCGCGTCTTGTAGTGCAGCGCGTTCGCAGTCCGGTAAACCCAGTTATCCTCGCGCGGGTCGCTCGGGTCGAACACGTCGTAGACCTTGACGAGGATCTCTCCAACCGTCGCGCCACGTGCCTCCAGTTCCTCCGGCGTCGGCAGCGATTCGCCCTCGGCCAGGGGAACGATTCGTACCGGGCTCCAGGGCTCGGCACGGTCCCGGACCACGGCGGCGTCCGACGGCGACGTCGTTGCCATCGCCAGCGATGCCAGGATCGCTGCCGCTGCCAGTCGTTTTTGCATCGGAATTCCGGTCAGGGGATCAGCACGGTGGAGCCGGTGGTCCGGCGGGCCTCGAGCTCGCGGTGTGCCAGCGCCGCGTCCGCCAGCGGGTAGGTCTGCCCGATACGGATCCTTACCGCACCGCTCGCCATGACCGCGAACAATTCGGCCGCGCCGCGTTCGAGTGCCGCCCTTTTCGCAATATAGGTGAACAGCGTCGGCCGGGTCAGGAACAGCGAACCGCGCTTCGCCAACTCCATCGGCGAGAAAGGTGGCACCGGGCCCGAAGCGTTGCCGTAGGTGACCATCAGCCCGAATGGCCGCAGGCAATCGAGCGAATCGAAGAACGTGTCCTTGCCGATGGAATCGTAGACCACTGGCACGCCCTTGCCGCCGGTGATCTCGCGCACCCTCGCGGCCAGGTCGCCGCGGCCGAGCAGGATGGTGTGGTGCGCACCGTGCTCACGGGCCATGGCCGCCTTTTCGCCACTGCCGGTGACCGCGATGACCTCCGCGCCGAGATGCCGGGCCCATTGCACCGCGATTAGGCCCACGCCGCCCGCGGCCGCGTGGATGACCACCGGGTCTCCCTTGCGCACCCGGTAGGTGCGTCGCAGCAGGTACCAGGCAGTCAGCCCCTTGAGCATCACCGCGGCCGCCTGCTGGTCGCTTACGTCGGCCGGGACCCTGACTAGGCGGTTGACCGGCATCACCCGCTCGTCGGCGTAGGAACCGGGTTGCGAGTGCACATAGGCGACCCGGTCGCCTTCCTTCAGGCTCCTGACTCCTGGGCCAAGCTCGATGACGACGCCAGCCGCTTCCTGGCCGAGGCCGGATGGCAGGGTGACTGGATACAGGCCGGTACGGCCATAAACGTCGATGAAATTGAGCCCGACCGCCGTCTGCCGCAGGCGAACCTCCCCACGGCGGGGCCTGCCGACCGCGACCTCCTCGAGGCGCAGCACCTCGGGGCCCCCGTGGGCGTGCAAGCGGATGGCGCACGGCATACCCTGTCTCCTAGGTGGCGGACGCACCCATTAGACGCCCGGAACCGGCGAAATCCATCGCTGAATACCAAAAATCTTTTCGCGCCAGGCAGGCGCATACCCGGGGTGGACCGGTCAGGTAGCGGTCAGGGGGCTCGCGGCGAAGGCCAGATCGGGCACGGTCCGACCGCCGATCAGGTGCTCCTGGATGATGCGCTCGAGATTCTCAGGTGTGGCGCTGCGGTACCAGGTGCCCTCTGGGTAGACGAGCGCGATCGGACCATCACGGCAGATCCGCAGGCAGTCCGCGCGCGTCCGCAACACGCCCCCTTCCGCGTCGGCAAGCCCGAGTTCCTTAAGGCGCTTCTTCAGGTACTTCCACGACGCGACGGCCTCCTCGGCCGGGGCACATTTGCCGTGGGTGCAGAGGAACACATGTCGCCGTCCACCAGTCAGCCGCAGCGCCTTCGCTGCAGCCTCGAGGCTCGCGGCTGGCTCGGTCAAAGAGCCGACTCGTCGGCCTCGCCGGTGCGGATGCGAACGACCCGCTCGATCTCGGTGACGAAGATCTTGCCGTCGCCAACCTTGCCTGTCTTGGCGGCGCCGATGATCGCTTCGACGACCTGGTCGACGATGTCCTCGCGGATGGCGACCTCGATGCGGGTCTTCGGCACGAAGTCGACGACGTACTCCGCCCCGCGGTAGAGCTCGGTGTGCCCGCGCTGGCGGCCGAAGCCCTTCACCTCGGTGACGGTCATGCCCGAGATACCGATCTCGGACAGCGCCGCGCGCACGTCGTCGAGCTTGAACGGCTTGATGATGGCAGTAACGAGCTTCATCGCATGCTCCTGGTCTTGGGAGTTCAGACCACAAAAGGATTGCAGATTCTATGCCGGGAACGGGTATCCATTGAAATCAGGAACTTGCGCAGTGGCTCGGTCTGATTGCGCACCATCATGGAGCATGGCCCGGAGCCGACGCGCTTCACTGGTGCGAAGCATGGCGCAGGCCGATGTAAAACACACGCTCCGATCAGTACGCTCTCAAGTTGACGACTCCTGCGACAGACCAGACCCGGGGGACCCGCCGCATGGAAGACACCCTTGTCCTTGTCGGCGCCAGCCACGCCGCAGCACAGGCGGTGGACAGTCTCCGGCGCGAGGGGCATGCCGGACGGATCGTGCTCATTGGAGATGAGCCGCGGCTGCCTTACCAGCGCCCGCCGCTGTCAAAGAAGTACCTGGCCGGTGAACTCGAGGCCGACCGCCTGTGGATCCGGCCAGCGCCCTTCTACGAGCAGCGGCGGGTGGAGTTGATGCTGGGCCGTCGCGTCGAACGGCTCGACCTGTCCGGACGCAGCGTGCGGCTCGACGACGGATCCGACATTGCCTACGGCCGGTTGCTGCTTGCGACTGGCGCCCGCGCCCGGCCGCCGGCGGTGCCTGGAGCCGATCTGCCGGGCATCCATTGCCTGCGCAGCATGGACGACGTCGACCGTATCCGGGCGGAGCTCTCATCGGTGCGGCGCGTGGTCATCGTCGGGGCCGGCTACATCGGCCTGGAGTGTGCGGCCAGCTGCATCAAGCTGGGACTTGCGGTGACGGTGCTGGAGATGGCCGATCGAGTCATGTCGCGGGTGGTCGCGCCGGAAATGAGCGCGTTCTATGGCGCCGAGCATGCCTCCCATGGCGTCGCCATCCGCCTGAACGAGCGGCTCGAGCGATTCGAAGGGACAGGCCGTGTTGCGGCGGTACGGTGCGCCGATGGCTCGGCCTACCCGGCCGACCTCGTCATCGTCGGAATCGGCATCCTGCCGAACGTAGAGCTCGCCGCCGATGCCGGCATCGCCTGCGACAACGGCATCACGGTCAATCGGTATTGCCGCACGAGTGATCCGGATGTCTACGCGATTGGCGACTGCGCCAGCCATCCGAGCCCGCGATACGGGAGGCGCATCCGACTCGAGTCCGTAGACAACGCCTTCGAGCAGGCGAAGACGGCCGCCGCCAATATCTGCGGCCGCGAAGTAATCCACGACAAGGTGCCGTGGTTCTGGTCGGACCAGTACGACCTTAAACTGCAGATCGTGGGACTCGCCGAAGGCTATGACCGCGTGGTGCTGCGCGGCGACCCTGCTGCACGTGCCTTCAGTTGCTGCTACCTGCGCGGCAGCGAGCTGATCGCACTGGATGCCGTAAATCACGTCAAGGACTTCATGTCGGCCAGGAAGCTGATCGCGGAGTGCGTCCAATTCGACCTGGGTCGACTAGCCGATCCGGCAGTGACCCTCAGGGACGCATCGCTCTGAGACTGACCTCGCTTCGAAGCCGGACGAGTCTCTGCGGAAAATAATTTATTTTTCATTGCCTTAACTGATATCTGGCGCGGCCTCCAAGCGGTATTCCCGGCTATGCCCCCCCAATTCGGCCGAGTCACTCGTGCAACGGCGCCGCCGGCCGGTGGCCTTTCGGTAACCCTTCGCTGGCTTTTTGCTGCACTGCACAATATAATTCTGGGTTAGCGTAGGCGCCAGTTCTTTCAAGGGGTTAGCCGCATGACCGAGATCTCGCAAGCCGACAAGTCCGTCGGGACCCGCGACGCCTTTGAAACGGTCGACCGGGAATTCCGGGCGGCTCTCGCCCGCATGACCGGCGGGATATCGCTGCAGGATTACGGCGCAGCCTTCTCCGACTGGTGGCTCCACTACATCACCTCTCCGGCCAAGCAAATGGCTGTGCAGCAGGCCGTAGTCAACAGCGCCTTCGACCTGTGGATGTTCACCACCCAAGCCATGCAGGGCCAGCCGCTGGCCCCGAACGACCCCGGCCACCGTGACCAGCGTTTCTCGGGCGACGCCTGGCAGATGTTCCCTTTCAACGTCTACGCGCGCGCCTACCAGAACAACGCCAAGTTCCTGCAGGAAACCGTTTCCGGCGTTGACGGCGTGCAGGAGCGCAATGCCGAAATGATGGGCTTCGCCGTGCAGCAGCTGGCTGAAGCGGCCTCGCCCGCCAACTATCCGGGCACCAACCCCGAAGTGATCCAGCTAACCATGCAGGAAAAAGGCGCCAACCTGTCGCGCGGCTGGAAGCACTTCCTCGAGGACATGGAGCGTACGGTCAAGGGCGGCGAGACGCCCGGCACCGACAATTTCCGGGTCGGCAAGGAGATTGCCGCAACGCCCGGCAAGGTGGTCTTCAAGAACGACCTGATGGAGCTGATCCAGTATTCGCCAACGACGCCCGACGTGTACGCCGAGCCCGTACTGATCGTGCCGGCATGGATCATGAAGTACTACATCCTCGACCTGTCGCCCAGGAACTCGATGGTCAAGTGGCTGGTGGATTCAGGCCACACAGTGTTCATGATCTCGTGGAAAAACCCCTCGGTGTCCGACCGCGACGTCGGCATGGATGACTACGTCAGGAAGGGTGTGTACGCCGCACTCGATGCAGTGAGCTCCGTGGTGCCCGATCGCAAGATTCACGCAGTCGGCTACTGCATCGGTGGGACGCTACTGGCGATCGCCGCGGCGGCGCTCGGTCGCAAGGGCGACGAGCGCATCAAGGACGTTACGATGTTCGCCGCCCAGACCGATTTCAGCGAACCCGGCGAGCTGTCGCTGTTCATCAGCCCGTCGCAGCTGGCGATGCTGGAAGCGCTGATGCTGAAGGAGGGCGTGCTGGATTCATCCAAGATGGGCGCCGCCTTCGCGATGCTGCGCGCGCACGATCTGCTGTGGCAGCCGGCGGTGAACGCGTATCTGAAGGGCGAGCGGGCAGGCATGATCGACCTGATGGCCTGGAACGCCGATGGCACCAGAATGCCGGCGAAGATGCACACGCAATACCTTTACGGGCTGTATCTCAACAATGACCTGTCGCATGACCGCTTCCAGGTCGAGGGTGAAACCATCCACCTCTCCGACATTACCGTGCCCATGTTCGTTGTCGGGACGGAAACGGACCACGTGGCGCCATGGAAGTCCGTCTACAAGGTTGACCGCTATGTACAATGCAGCGAGTTCACCTTCCTGCTGACCAGCGGCGGCCACAACGCCGGGATCATCAGCGGGCCAGCGCACCCCAAGCGTCGCCATCGCCTGCGCACGCGCAAGGCCGGTGAATCGCGCCTGACAGCCGACAAGTGGTTCGAATCCACCGAAGTGACGCAGGGCTCATGGTGGCCAACCTGGGGCTCGTGGCTGGATGCACACTCGTCACCGGAACGCGTTGCACCACCGCCAATGGGCGCACCCGCGAAGGGTTACCTGCCGGCAGCCGACGCCCCGGGTGCGTACGTGCTGCAGCGCTGAGCGCGCGCCGGACCGCCTTTCATGCTGGACGAGGAAGGTTGCACAACCGGCTAGCGGCCGGCCGCGAGTCTTTCGTCCAGCAACTCGATCCAGTGCCGGACAGGAATCTGCGCGGCGGCGCCAAGATGTGCAACACAACCGATGTTGGCCGAGAGAATGACATCGGGCCGCGCCTTCATCAGCGCATCGAGCTTGCGTTCGCGTAGCTGCCGCGACAGGTCGGGTTGCAGCAGCGAATAGGTCCCCGCCGAACCACAGCACAGGTGGCTGTCCGCAAACGGCAGGACCTCGACGCCGAGCCCGGTAAGCAGCGCCTCGACCGCACCGCGAATCCTCTGGCCATGCTGCAGCGAACAGGGTGGGTGAAAAACCACGCGCTCGCGCGGAGCGCTGATCCATCTTTCCTTCAGCGTGGGTGCGAATTCGGGCAGCAGCTCCGCAAGGTCGCGTGTCATCTCGCTGACACGGGCCGCCTTCTCCGCATACGCAGCGTCGTTGCGTAGCAAGTGGCCGTACTCCTTGACCATGCTGCCGCAACCCGAGGCATTCATGACGATCGCCTCGGCGCCGGCCTCGACCTCGGGCCACCAGGCATCGATGTTGCGGCGCGCATCGCTCAGGCCGCCATCCTGGTCGGCCAGGTGGAAGCGGATCGCGCCGCAGCAGCCCGCCGCCTTCGGTACGACAGTCTCGATGCCCAGGGCGTCGAGTACCCGCGCCGTGGCCGCATTGATGTTGGGCTTCATCGCCGGCTGCACGCAACCCGCGAGCATCAAGACCTTTCGTAGCTGCCGACGTTGTGGCCAGGCACCCGAGCGCTGCCGCGGTGGCACCTGGTCGCGAAGCAGGCGCGGCAGCAGTGGTCGCAGCGCCTGCCCGAGTCTCACGGCCACAGGGAATAGTGCACCGGTGACGCCCCCCTGCAGCACGGCGCGGAGCAGCCGTGCGCCGCCGGACCTTGGCACCCTGTCGCCGACAAGCTTGCGGCCGATATCGAGCAGGCGGCCATATTGCACGCCGGAAGGACAGGTGGTTTCGCAGGCGCGACAGGTGAGGCAGCGATCGAGATGCAGCTGGGTCTTTGCGGTCGGCTCAACCCCCTCCAGCACCTGCTTGATCAGATAGAGACGGCCACGCGGCCCGTCGAGCTCATCACCGAGCAATTGATAGGTCGGGCAGGTCGCCGTGCAGAATCCGCAGTGCACGCAGCGCCCCACGATCGCCGCTGCCTCCTGGCCCTCGGGTGTGTCGCGGATGGACCCGGCGAGTTGCGTCTGCATGATTTTCAGGGCTCCGCGTACATCCGGCCCGGATTGAAGATGCCGGCCGGGTCGAACTCGGCCTTGAGCCGACGGTGGATCGCCTTCAGCGCCGGAGACAACGGCGTAAACACGCCCTGCGATCGGTCGCCGCCCCGAAACAGCGTCGCGTGGCCGCCAAGCGTCTGTGCCTTCGCCCGGATCTCTGCGGCCGGATGCGCCGAGCGTAGCCACCTCAACGCGCCGCCCCACTCGATCATCTGTTGGTTGCCAAAACCGACGACGTCTGCAGTGGAAGGAACGGAGATCCTCCATAGCGGCGGGTCACCGGAAAAGAATACATGCCGTTGTTCGCGGATCTCCGTCCACGGACCGTCGCCGACTATCTCCGTGCCACCGAGGATGTCACGAGCCGCCGCGACTGCCGCCGGCGCTCCCGACAGGCGCAGGAATAGTTCACCGCCGCACCATGCGGATGCAGAGATCGGCAACGGCCGCCCGCCCCACTCGTTGAGTCGGACGAGCGCCGCAGCTTGGTCCAGCTCGAATCGCAAGGTCGTCTCGGCCAGCGGCCGCGGCAACACCTTCAGCGACACCTCGACGATGACGCCCAGGACCCCCAGCGATCCGGCCAGCACGCGGGCAACGTCGTAGCCCGCTACGTTCTTGATGACGGTGCCGCCGAAGGACAACAACTGTCCGCGACCGTCGAGAAGGCGTGCTCCGAGCACGAAGTCGCGGACGCCGCCGTGGGTTGCGCCGAACGAGGCGCGCCGTGGACCGGCCAGTCCGGCTGCGACGCAACCACCCACCGTCGCGCTGTCGCCGAAGTGCGGCGGCTCAAACGGCAGCATCTGGCCACGTTCCGTCAGGACCGCCTCGAGCTCCCTTAATGATGTCCCTGCGTTCGCCGTGACGAACAGCTCGCTCGGCTCGTAAGCGACGATGCCCTGCAGACCGCGGGTATCCAGGATCTCGCCGCTGGGCGTGTTGCCGTAGAAATCCTTGGTGCCACCACCACGGATTCGCAGCGGGGTCCGTGCCGCCGCGGCCGCGCGCACCAGGTCGAGCAGCGATTCCAGCGATGCGGCCATCAGAACCGCGGCAGATCAGCAAATTTCAGCGTGCCAGCATGTACGGCCATCCCGCCGAGCTCCGCACAGCGATGCAGCGTCGGCACGACCTTGCCGGGATTGAGCAGCCCGGAGGGATCGAAGGCGCGCTTCACGCCGAAGAAGGCCTCGAGCGTCGGTCCGCCGAACTGCGAGCACATCTGGTCGATCTTCTCGACGCCGACGCCGTGCTCGCCGGTGATCGTGCCACCAAGGCGCACACTCTCCTCCAGGATTTCGACGCCGAAGGCCACGGCGCGTGCCACGGAGTCCGGGTCCCCGTCGTCGAACAGGATCAACGGATGCAAATTGCCGTCGCCGGCATGAAACACGTTCGGGCAACGCAATCCGTATTTCTGCTCCATCGCCTGGATCGCCTTCAGCATGCCACCAAGGTGCTTGCGCGGGATGGTGCCATCCATGCAGTAGTAGGCGGGTGCGGCGCGACCGGCAGCCGGGAAGGCGTTCTTGCGTCCGGCCCAGAAGCGCAGGCGCTCGGCTTCGCTGCTGGATACCTGGATACGGGTCGCCCTCGCGGAGCGAAGGATCTCGCTGATGCGGAAGATCTCTTCCTCGACTTCTGCGGGAGTTCCATCCGACTCGCACAGCAGCACTGCGGCAGCATCAAGGTCATAGCCAGCTCTCGCGTGCGGCTCCACCAGCCGCGATGCCGCCTGGTCGAGCATCTCGAGCCCGGCCGGAATGATGCCGGCGGCAACCAGCGTAGCGACCGCATTGCCGGCGTCTTCCACGCGGTCAAAGCTCGCCATCACGCAGCGTGCCAGCTGCGGAGTCGGCACCAGCTTTACGGTCACTTCGGTGACGACCGCGAGCATGCCCTCGGACCCGACGACCAGCGGCAGCAGGTCGAGTCCCGGCGCGTCCAGCGCGTGGCTGCCGAACTCGACTGCTTCCCCCTCCATCGTCAGGCCGCGGATCCGCAGCACGTTATGCAGCGTGAGGCCGTATTTCAGGCAGTGCACGCCGCCGGCATTCTCGGCGACGTTGCCGCCGATCGTGCAGGCAATCTGGCTGGAGGGGTCCGGGGCGTAATACAGGCGGTGCTGCGCGGCCGCCTCCGAAATGGCGAGGTTGCGCACCCCGGGCTCGACCGTTGCGATCCGCGCCCGGGCGTCGATTGCGATGATGCGATTGAGCTTGGCCAGCGACAGCAGCACGCCTGTGGCATGGGGTAGCGCGCCGCCCGACAGCCCCGTCCCTGCGCCACGCGGCACCACCGGGATACGCAGTTCATGGCAGAGCTTCAAGACCGCGGCGACCTGTGCTGTCGTTTCGGGCAACGCAACCACCATCGGCAACTGGCGATACAGGGTCAGGCCGTCGCAATCGTAAGGTCGAGTGTCCTCCGCGTCGGTCAGCAGGCATTCGGAGCGCAGCACGGCGCGCAGTCTCCGCATCAGCGCAGCACGGCGCCCGGGAGCAATCAATTCTTCGCTAGGGGACGTTGTATTCGGCATGCCGCTCCCGTCGGTTGGCCCGTTTCGCCAGGACTCGGTCAGACAGTATCGCCGGACCGGAAAAGTCTCGACTACCTGACGCTTGGGGGCAATACCTCGAAGTCGGTTGTGCGAGTAAGTTGGTCGAGAGCTCCAAGTACGTCTGCGGGCGGGCAAATCAGCCGACGCTCGCCGAGGTCCAGCCACCCGCCTTCGGTGCGCAATCGCGCGCAGGGCTTACCATCTGCCTTGTAGAAATCATTGGCCAGGCGGAATCGCGAGCCGTTCTCCGCGAGCCCGGCCAGCTCGAGCGTGACCGTCAGGTCCTCCAGCAGGTGGACTTCGCGCAGGTAGTCCGCTTCATCGCGACGTACCACCGGGCCGAACCCGCGCCTCGCAAACTCGGACGCCGCGAACCCCCTCTGCGAGAAGTACATCATCCGTACGTCCACCGCCATGTCCAGGAAGGCACTGTTCGCCAAGTGAGCATTCTGGTCCATGTCCGCCCAGCGGGCGCGCATCTTGATACTGAAGGCTTCCACGTTAGGCTCCCCACCAGTACGGCTGGCTCATCTTACGGGCAAATACGCTACCCGTTTCGCGCGCCGCGAGGAATCATCTTGACTGTATCGTGTGCCCGAGGGGCTGGCCTGCCGCTCGCCGCCTGGCGGCCCCAGGGCAGTTTGTCCCCGGGGAAGCGGACGAAGTCATGACGGACGAGCAAGTTCACGACAGTCGAACCATGTCGGCGTTCGACGCATTCCTGTATCGCGGCGACGATGACCCGCGCACGCGCGCCATGCTTGCCGTCGCCTACGTGCTCGACCACAGGCCCGATCGCCAGCATTTCATCGACGCTTTCGACCGGGCAAGCCGCCTGATCGTACGGATGCGCCAGAGAGTGGTCGCGCCTCCCGTAGCACTGTTCCTTCCGTCCTGGATCGTCGATCCAGACTTCGACCTGGGTGATCACCTTCGCTTCGGCCGGCTGCCCGCGCCGGGATCGCTGGTCGAGCTGCTCGACGCGGCACAGGCCGAGGTGACCACTCCGCTCGATGATTCACGACCGCTGTGGGAGGCAGTGTTGCTGGAAGGCATGGAGGGTAGCCGTGCGGGGATCATCATCAAGATGAGCCATGCCGTCACCGATGGCATCGGCGCACTCGAATTGTTCGCTGCATTACTGGACAGGCAGCGTGTGTCCGATAAAGGACCCATGCCGCCGGCGCCGATACCGCAGGACGTCACGCCCGAGGAACTGCTCAACCGTTCGCTCGCCAGGTTCCCCGGCGGCGCGCTGCGCGCCACTTTCCATGGCCTCCGGCAGCTCGCGGCGACGGCCAGGAGCCTGCGTGACCTGTCATCGGCCCTGGCCACCACGGCCGGATTCGCCGAATCGCTGGGCCGGGTGCTTGGTCCGCACGGGCCGCCCTCGCCACTGCTGGCTGGCCGCAGCCTGAGGCGACGCTGCGCTGCATTCGAGGTGCGGCTCGAGGACATGAAACGCGCAGGCAGGGCGGCTGGCGCGTCCGTGAACGACGTCTATGTTGCCTGCATCACGGCCGCGCTTCGCCGCTACCACGAAGCGCTCGGCGAACCGGTCGAAAGCCTGCCGATGGCCATCCCGGTGAACCTGCGTACGTCCGATGACCCTGCCGCCGGCAACTACTTCGGCGCCATCCTGATGGCGGCGCCGGTCGGGGCGAAAGACACGGTGGAACGCCTCAAGTCTATAGGACGCGCAGTCCGGAACGGCCGCACCGAGCCTGCCATCAGCGTCATGGGCATGATGGCGCCGGTGCTGGCGCGACTGCCGTCGACGGCATTACATGCGATCGCGGGCTCCACGCCGAAGCCGGACATCCAGGCCAGCAACATCCCGGGCCCGAAGACGCCGATCTACATCGCGGGCACGAGGATCCTGAAGTCCTATGCGTTCGGACCGGTTCCCGGTGTCGCAGCCATGTTCACCATGCAATCCATCGCCGGCACCTGCTTCATCGGCATCAACTATGATCCGGCGGCCATCACCCGTGCCGACCTGTTCGCGAAGTGCCTGACGCTGGGTTTCCGGGAGACGCTCCGACTCGGAGGTGCACGGCCGCGCGTCGGTGCCATAGTGACAGGCCAGAGCGCTGACCAGGAAATGATCGCATGAGCTCCTCGCCACCTGGCAAGCGCGTAACGCGGCACAGCCGCAAGCCGGGGACGCCCGTTGCGGGCGCCAACCGTCGCGCACAGCCCGCTCGCAAGCGGACCACCCAGCCGGTGCCGGTGGCGGAACCGCGCGCGGTGTCTGGGCACATCGCGGAGATCGAGGCGAGCGCCGGCGGCTCTCGGGTCGGCGCCTTCTTTGACTACGACGGCACACTGATCGCCGGCTATTCCATCCTCACCTTCATCGGCGAGAGGATTCGCCGGAAGGAAATCGGTCCCGCCGACCTGGCGCGCACCGCCGCCACGCTGGCCAGCGCACTGGCTGGTACCGTCTCCCAGCGCGAGGTCATCCAGCTGGGCATGTCGGAATGGCGCGGCAAGCGCGTGGATAGCATGGAGGCGCTTGGCCAGGAGCTGTTTTCCCGGGATCTGGAGCCGAGGGTCTTTCCCGAGATGCGTCAGCTCGTCGCCACGCACCTGAAGAAGGGACATACGGTCGTCATCGCCTCCTCCGGTTCCCGGTTCCAGCTCGAGCCTGCCGCGAAAAGCCTGGGCGTGAACAACATCCTCTGTACCGAGCTCGAGGCCAGGGACGGCTTGCTGACCGGGAAGTCGACAGGACCGACCCTGTGGGGTCCGCGAAAGGCGGAAGCGGTGCGGTGTTTCGCGGCGAAACATGGCGTCGACCTGGACCAGAGTTTCTTCTATGCCGACGGTGACGAGGACGAGGCGCTCATGCATCTGGTCGGCCATCCCCGGCCGGTCAATCCCAGGTCACAACTCTCGCGGGTGGCCGCACGCCGTCACTGGCCGGTACTGCGACTCGCCAGTCGCGGCCGGCCTGGCGTCGACGTGGTGCTGCGCAATCTTGCTGCGACGGCAAGCTCGGTACCGGTTTTCCTGGGCGCCGTGGCCATCCGGCTGCTCACCGGCCGCAAGCGTGAAGCCGCCAACCTGCTTTCATCGTCAATGACTGACATTTCCCTCGCACTCGGCGAGGTCGAATTGAACGTCGTGGGCGAGGAGCATCTCTGGTCTGCCCGGCCGGCGGTCTTCATCTGGAATCATAGAAACATGTTCGACGCGCAAATTGTCGGCAACCTCGTGCGGCGCGACTTTGGCGCGGTGGCCAAGAAGGAACTGCAGAACGTGCCGATTTTCGCGGCTGCCAGTCGTTTCATGAACATCGCGTTCGTGGACCGCAGGGACAGCAAGACGGCGGTAGAGGCGCTGAAACCCGCGACGCGACTGTTGTCGGAGGGCATCTCAATGCTGGTTGCACCGGAGGGCACCCGCGTTACCGGGAACACGGTGGCACCGTTCAAGAAAGGCGCGTTCCGCATGGCGATGGAAGCCGGTGTCCCGATCGTGCCGATCGTCATCAGGAATGCCGAAGACGTCGGTGCCCGGGATGCACGGTTCATGCGCCCCGGGACCGTGGACATCGCCGTGCTGCCGCCCATTCCCGTGGCTGACTGGAGACTCGAGGACCTGGATGCGCACATCGCCGGTGTGCGCCAGCTGTTCCTCGACACGCTCGACAGCTGGCGCGGATAGGCCAGAATCCCGGGAGGAATGCTGTTGCGTCACGAAGAAAGCTCGATGGATGGAACGCAGGGCGCACGGCTGTTCCGGCAGAGCTGGCTGCCCGATTGTGAACCGGTTGGTGTCATCGTCATTGCGCACGGCCTGGCCGAGCACAGCGATCGTTTTGACGAGCTGGTCGAGCGGCTGCTGCGACTCGGCTATGCGATTCACGCGCTCGATCATCGGGGGCACGGCCGATCCTCCGGCCGCCGTGCCATGATCGACCGATTCCAGTTCCTCGTGGATGATCTTGGTCGCCTGATCGGCGAGGTCAGGGAACGTCACGATCGCTCACGCGTCATCCTGATCGGTCACAGCATGGGCGGGGCCATAGCCCTGGCCTACGCTCTGGCCAACCCGGAGTCGTTATCGGCGCTGGTGCTTTCGGCGCCCGCGCTGGGCGCAGACCCGGGCGTGCCGCGCTGGCGGATCGTACTGGCGCGGCTGCTGTCTGCCATCCTGCCCAACCTTGGCGTAGTCACGCTACCGGCAGAAGCCATCTCGCGCGATCCCGACATCGTCCGTGAGTACCAGAACGATCCCCTGGTCTTCCACGGCGCAGTTCCGGCCCGCACCGCGGCTGAACTGCTCGACGCCATGACCGGACTCGCCGCAAGGACCGGGCAACTGCGTACCCCCGTGCTCGTGCTGCACGGCACAGGCGATGCGCTCGTACCGCTGGCCAACGCTGAGCCAGCCTATTCAAGGATCGGAAGCACGGACCGGACGGTGAAGCGTTACCAAGGGCTGTACCACGAGGTCTTTCACGAACCCGAGCGGGCCCAGGTATTCGCCGACCTCGAGTCCTGGCTCGAGGCCCGCCACTGAAAGACGCTAACGCAGCGCGCGTCAGCCACGCTCCGCGGCGACCAGGCGTTCGACGCGCCGCACGGCAATGTCATGGACGAGGTTCATGCGCCCGACGACCCCCCAGAGCTCGTCGGCAAACTGCCGCCGCCGCTCCCCCACACTAGGGCCGTGACTGCACAAATCACGATTGTGGGCCAGCTGTATTCCGGTCTGGAACAGGTGCCGCGATACGGACTCGGGGCTGCCCAGCCGGCGCTGCAAAAGGTACTGCCTGCCAAGACCCATACATTGGTCGAGCAACTGCGCCTCGGTACAGTCCGCCTGCTGCCTTGCCAGCACGTCTGCCAGCACCGCATAGGCCTCTATGAAAGATCGCAGCATCATGTCGGAACTGAGTGTGCCGAGCCGCACCAGCATCGACCGCACACCATCGGGTCCCTGCGCCAATCGCTGTTTCCAGTCAGGATCCGTCTGCGCGGCCTCTTTCTCGAGCGTCTCCTGGAACTCCTTCTTTTCCTGGAAGAAAAACTCGAACTTGAGCAGGTCGCGGAGCGCGAGCGCTTCCGTCCAGAACGCCTGCTCGCGTGCGTCGGGCGGCGCCTGACAGGCGCCCAGCCACGCCAGCTCCGCAATGGCGTTGTCGAGAAAGAAGTGGATGATGGAATTACGGTAGTAGGCTGCCGCCAGGTGTCCATTCGGACCGATACCGTAGACCGGCTGGCGCCCACCCGTGTAGCCGCTGACCACGTCGTAGGACCGCAGCGCATCCAGGACCCGGGTAATACCCTCTTCCTCGTCCAGCGTTGCCGATGCGGTCAATGGCAACCCACGTTGCCTGGAGTGGACCAGGTAGCCGCGCAACGCCATGCGTATCTGCGGAACCGTCAGCGCCACGCCGCGTGCCCCGAGCAGCGCCAGCGTGACCAGCGACGCACCGGTTATGGGTGTCGCCTGGTTGATTCGCCACGACACCTCGAAAGCGAGCTTATGTGCCTGTGCCTTCAGTTCCGGTTCTTCCAGGGCCTCGACCCCAGCGGGGCCCAGCTGCTCACGCAGCGATAGCGGTTCACCGAAACGAACATAGATCGCGCCGTAGCGACCTCGCTGGGCGCGCGCATAACGGATCAGCCATCCGAGGCCTTCGTCCTGCTTCCGGCCGCCGCGTGCTTCGCCAGCGAATTCCTCGACCTCCTGCAGCTGGTCGTAGGAAACCGAGACCGGCAGCAGCATCAGGTCCGCCGTCCTGCCCTGCAGGTATGCCTCGATGATGTCGAGCAGCAATCCCAGCTTGGGCGGAGCCAGCTTGCCGGTGCGCGAGCGCGTCCCCTCGATAAACCACGTCAGGTGCATCCTGAGCTCGACCAGCCGGCCGAGATACTCGCGTAGCGTGTAGCGATAGACCGGCGAAGTATCGCCGCGACGAATAAAGATGATGCCGGCCCGTCGCCAGATCGATCCAAGTGGCCAGAACGCCATGTTGATGCCGCTGAAACCGGTCAACCTGGGCAGGCCGTGATCCGCGAAGCCGATCGTGATCGCGCCGCCGTCGAGGTAGGAGCGGTGGCTCGACAGCACCGCAACCGGGTAACGTGCGAACACAGATCGCAGCCGCTCTACCTGTTCCAGGTCGTAGTCGATCGCGCCATAACCGGCGCCACACAGTGCCCGGCCAGCGCGCAGGAACAGACCCGTGAGAAACCGGTTCTGTCCGGTGCGCAGTTCTTTGAGGTACCGTCCCGCCTCGGCTGCGGCGACCGCCGGAGATTCTCCACAGTCAAGCGCCACGCGATCGAGCCCGGCCCGAAAATCCTGTGATGCCAGGATTTCATCCGGATGCAGAGCCTGGCCCATTGTCCCGGTCGTGTCCTTGTCGCTGGTCATCTGGCCTGTCAGACCGCGGTCCCTGATCTGCCTAGGTTACTGCGCCCGGAGCCTCACGGGGACAGTCCCGGCAGCGGTGAAGCACCTCGAAGCTCGTACAGACGACCGGCATGCTGGCCGACGGCTTCCTGTCCAGCCGTTTGCACAGCCTCGAGAAGAAGTCCCAGTGCGCTTCCCGCCAATAGGTCAGCGACAAGTCGCCTTCGCCTTCCTTTGCCGCGAACTCGGCGGTCACCTCTTCATAGGGGACGACCTCAACCGCGGTTATGCGAAGAACGACCGCCGGTCTTCCGGCATGGTTTAGCGCAATTTCAATGTCGCCAGGCGCGGGCAACGGTTCAGCTTCCGCCTCGAAGTCCCACAGCAGGCCGGCCGTAGCGCGCTTGCCGCCATCGTGAATCAGCGACAACAGGCGGGTCGACAGCTCCTTCGAATCCCCGAACTCGCCACGGGTGATACGGCCCGGCGGGAAGACGAAGCCCTCCCGCTCGACCTCGGCGACAAGATCCTCGATCGTCGACATGGTTGGAAACCCTCCGCGCCCGCGTTCGTTACCCGCCCGGACGCCAGCTTTCGCGTGTCAGCGCCCAGCGCTCGTGGTCCCTCCAGCGTCCGTTGATCTTCAGGTATCGCTGCGAATACCCTTCGCGCATGAAGCCGAGGCGCCGCACGAACTCGATGGAAGCGGCGTTGTCGGGCTGGATATTCGCCTCGACACGATGCAATCGCATCCCGTCGAATACGCGGCGCAGCACCAGCCGCATTCCAGCACTCAGGCGTCCGCTACCGGCGTGCGGGGCAAAGCCGTAATAGCCCAGATAGGCGCTCTGGAAGGATCCCCGGACGATCTCGCTGATGTTGATGACCCCAGCCAGCTCGCCCGTAGACGAGTCGACCACGAAGTGCCCCTCATGGGTCGCGTGACGGAGCCGCCGCAGCCAGGCGGAGTACGCCACGGCACTGGCAGGCGGCGAGACGAAGCGCCCGTGCAGTGCGCGGCTGCGCGCCACGGCGGACAGGAATTCCGTACGCCGGGACGCGCAGGGTTTCTCAAGGTGAACGCGCGGGCCTGTCGCCCGCCTGCCGACGACCAGGCTGGTGGCACCAGAGAATAGCTTGCGCCTGAAGGCGGCCACGTCGGTCAAGGGATCGTCAGCCGGAATACGCTCGTCGCCAAACTTGATGTACAGGAGGCCGCGGTAGTGCATGTCGAGGTACTGGCAGGTCTGCCGGAAAGGCGCCTCGAATCCCTCCGGAAGCCTGTCGTCGGTACCGGAGGCGATGACCGCGACGGATCTTCCCTTGAGGCTCCGGCCCTGCTCCTTGCGGATGGTCACCAGGTCGCTCAGCCGGTCGAAGAAGACCTTCATCTGGCCGCTCATCGCATACCAGTACACCGGCGTGGCCAGGATCCACAGCGGCTTCTCGTCCAGTCTGTCGATAAGGCGCAGGAAGTCGTCAGTCTCGTTGCGATGCTCGTAGTCGTACATGCCAATGTCCAGCCTGGCGAGGTCGATCACCTCGATCGGTTCGCCATCCAGCACCAGCTCGACCGCCGTGCGTGTGTTGCCGTCGCTGCGGGACGAACCGAGTATTACCGCCGCATCCGCAGGCCGGAAACGGCGGATCATGCGCGCCTTTCCATTAACTCGATGCGGTTTCCGAAAGGATCGTTTACGAAGCATCGGTCATAGCCTTCGAGCCGGGCATCCTCGGTAAGCTCGTATCCTGCCTCGCGCAGCTGAAGCATCAGCGCGACCAGGTCCTGTACCAGCAAGGCCGGGTGCGCCTTGCGTGCCGGACGGAATTCCTGCTCCACGCCAAGGTGAAGACTGGCACCGGGCAGCGCGAACCACGCTCCGCCTCGCTGCGAGAGCTGGGCGGGCTTGGGTACTTCCGGGATGCCCAGCAGCCCGGCATAGAACGCGCGCGCCAGATCCTCGCCGCCGGGCGGCATCGCCAGCTGCACGTGATCGATTCCGATGATCGGCATGCGGATTCTCCCCGAACAATCTCAGCCCGCACTGCACCGGGCAGCCGCGCGAGTGCGCAAGGCTAGCATGAGCTCCGACTCGGTGACCTAGCAGTAGCCCGGAGCCCGGAGTACCCAAACCATCGTGTCGCGGCTACCGACAGCCGGTGCTGCTTTGTCGGCTACCCGGGTCTCGACATGTTCGAAACCCAGGCGGCGCGGCACGCCTGCGCTGCGCGCGTTTCCAGGATCGCAGTGAATCTCGACGGCACTGGTGCCATGCAGGCGAAACGCAACGTCGGCAAGCGCCGCGGCCACCTCCGTGGCCAGGCCCTGACCCACCTCAGACGAGCGGATCCAGTAGCCAATCTCGAGTCGGTCTGGCGCGACTCGCGGATGCAGCCCCGAACCACCAACAACCCGCGACTCGCTCCGGTCGAAGATGCCGTAGGTCCAGTCCTCGCCGGCGGCGAAGGCACGCTGCATTTTGCCTATTCGCTCGACTTTCGCAGCGACCGGCAAGGGCTCGGCCGCGGCCCATGGCATCCACCGCTTGAGCTCCGGCAGGCTTGCGTCGATCGCTTCCTTGAGCAGCGGCGCGTCGCCGGGCGTCCAGCAGCGCAGCACGAGGCGTGGGGTGAGGATTGGGGTAAGCGACTTCGGTACCGGTTCCGGCGCCTTGCCCGCGGTACCCGCGTTCCAGCTGTTCCGCCGCAGCTCGAAGACGTACTCGTGGCTCGATGAGCCCTTGAAGGAATCAGCATTGCGGACATGATCCACGCAAACAAAACCGAGGCGCATGAGTAGAGCGGCGGACCGGCGGTTGCGCGTATCCAGCGTGCCACGCGCGACTTCGACGTCGTATTCAGAAAAGAGGTGATCGAGCAATGCAGCGACCGCTTCGGCCCCATAGCCCCGGCCCCAGTGTCGGGGGTCAAGCAGGTAGGCTACGTCCGCCGAGGCGGGCCCGACTGTCGCCTCGACCCGGCCAATGTACGGACCGTCGGGCAGAATTCGTACCGCAAAGTTGACCCAGACTTCATGCGGTGGTGGTGAGCCGCCGGACTCGAGAAAGGAATACCGTGCCGCCAGCTCCTTGATGGACGCCGGCGGTTCCAGCGGAATGTGTTCGTAGACCCGCCTGTCCCTGAGCGCATCAAAGAGCGGCCCGGCGTGGCCATGGCAGATCGGCTCCAGCGCCAGCCTGGAAGTGCTGATTCCGCTCTGGATCATTCCCCGTCGTCTTCGTCGAGCGAGCCTTCCGGTTCGTCGGCTTCCGCCTCCGCCAGCGCATCCCCGGCCGAGCGTTCGAAGCGTACGGTCCCCGGCTTCTCGCCCGGCGCGACTGCCTGGAGTCCGCAGCGCATCAGTACCGAGATGGTCGGACGATTGATTACCGCCGTGTGCGCCACGACGCGATCTACGCCCGGTTGCGCCAGCGCATAGTCGACGAGCGCCAGCGCCAACTCGGTTGCGTGGCCATTCCCGCGAAACGCCGGCAGGATCGAGAACCCGAGCTCCACCGCACCGGACGCGTCCGGCGGCCCGAGAAAGCCGCCAGCGCCGACCAGCGCGGCCGACTGCAGCGCAGTGCGTCGCCGGATCGCGTACCAGCCATACCAGCCGACGGAGTCGGCACCTTCGGCAGCCAGACGCTCGCGAAAGCCCTTCATCGCGTCACGATCGTACTCGCCGGGCGGCCAGCCCTTAGGCGTGGCAACGCCGAGCAGCAGGCCAAGCTCTCCCGCACCCATTTCCTCAGCGTCGAGGTGCACCAGTGTCATCGCCACGAGGTCAAGGTGGGTCGTCTGCAAGTAAAGTGTTCTGTGTGGCATGGGTCGAACGGATCTCTGGTCAGACGTCCTTCTCGAATATCCGGACTTGTTCGGCATTGTGTTCCGAAAGGCCGCGAAATCGCCAGCCGCTCCGGACCAGAAGACTCGCCGAAGTGCTGGTACCACAATATACGTGCTTGTAGCCAAGCCGCCGTGCAACTATTTCCATTTCGGCCAGCAGCATTGCGCCGATGCCCCTGCCCCGGTGGGTCGCGAGGACGAAACCCGCGGCGACCCAGGGCCCGAGCTTCCGGTGTGTCGGGATCGATTCTGCCTTCAATGCCGCCACAGCGCAGGGCTGCTCGTCGAGGAAGGCGACCACACCGACAGGGAGCTGATCGCGATTAGCGTAGGAGTCGAGGTCCTGTTGCGCGTTGCCCGGACCATCCGGCCCATAGTGCGCTGGCCACTCATTCTCGAACCAGCCGGTCAGCGTAGGGATCAGCTCAGCATGCTTGCCAAGGTAGTCAATCCGGACGGGCGAGCCAGCAATCCTGCGCCGTATGCCGTGCTCAGCCATCGACCAGCCTGCCGCCGAACGCCACGCGACCAGCACCCGGCAGCTCGTAGATGACGTGTACGTTGTCCTGCGGTCGGTCCAGGACCCGCGCGACCAGCGCCGCAATAGCCGCGGCTTCCGTTCGCAACGAAGGCGGTTCAGGCACACGGGCCTTCAGCACGTGCACGAACACTGGCTGGATATCGTCGTCCGGGACAGTATCGTTTTCCGCGTAGGAATCGCGCGGCAGGTAACGGACCTGCACCCAGGTCCCGGCCGGCCCGGTACCGAACAGCCTGCCCAGTCCGTCGGCCAGCTCCTGTATGACCTGGCGTCCATAACGAGGTGTGTCGGCATCGTTCTCGACGATGTCCAGTCTCAGGATGGGCATGACTGGCGTTCCTGCAGATCAGCGGCGCCTGCCGAACAGCAGCAACAGGGTCCCCGCGGCAACCGCGCCACCACTCCCCCAGGCCGGGATCCGGATTGTTTCCTTTTCCTTCAAGGCAAGCTCTATCCCGGCGATGTTGGCCTCATGGGTCTTTTTCGTGTACGACACCTGGCCATAGATCAGGCCGACGACCCCGGCAACAATCAGTACGACCGCGACGATCTGCCTGATCAACATGCGTCACCTGCCCCGCGTACGAACGACCTGATCATAAACAATCAGCACTGCCCCGGCGATCATCCCGGCTCGCCGCCGCCCAGCGTGCGGGTCATGTGGATTTCGTCCTGCAGTTCACCGTCCACGACCATGAAGCCTCGTTCGAGCCCAAATGCCCTGAAGCCCAGGGAATGGTAGAGCGACTTGGCGGCCTGGTTGCCGGCGTTGACGCCCAGGTTGAGCTGCCGCAGTCCAGGAGTCGCTTCCGCACGAAGCAACACGCCTTCCAGCAGTTGTCGACCGACGCCCCGCCGGCGGAATGCCGGGGCGACGTACATGCCCCAGATGAATGCCTTGTGTGCAAGTTTGCGATGTCGCTCGCGCATGAGCCCGACCACGCCGACGAGCGAAGACGCGTCAAATGCGCCCAGGATGACCTGATCCGGAGTTTCCGTCAGTCGGGTCGCCAGCATCTCGGATGGGAGGTTTCTTTCCTCATCGCAGCTGGAAGCAAATGCGGTCGGACACTCCAACAGTCCCTGCAGGCGCAGCGCCCGAAACTGGCTGGCGTCCGTCGGGCCCAGGCTGCGGATCTGCACTGGCGGCATGCGGCACCTCACAGCGTTCAGGGCCGCGCGGGTCCCGACTTGGTCGCCTTGGTGGCGATGGACACCGCCGAGTAGCGGTTTAACAGAGTCGCCTCGTCGGTCCAGTAATCCTCGTAGAATCCGGTCAGCGCGAAACCCGCCGCGATCTGGCCCCCGATCTGGTCCTGCAGCGTATGGCCGAACTCGGCCGGGCGCTGACTTTGCGCCCATCGTTGCCGCGCCTCCTCCGCCAGACTGTCGGGATCAGAGTAAGGCAGCCTGTACCTGACGACGAGTTGCCCGGTCTGCTCCACTTCCTCAGGGTCGAACAGAAAGAGCACCGGACTCATGAACCCGGCCAGAAGGTTGCCGCCAGATTTCAGCACACGAAAGCACTCCCGCCATACGGCGGTCACGTCCGGAGCGAAGAGGTTCGAGACCGGGTGGAATATGATGTCGAAGGTTTCGCTGCAAAGCCCCGACAGGTCCGACATGTCTCCGCGGATGCAGCGCATCGGCAGGCCCTCGCGCTCGGCCACCTCGCGGTCCTTGCCGAGCTGCACGTCCGAAAGATCGAAGCTGGTGACCTTGGCCCCGGCTGCCGCGAGCACCGGCGCCTGCTGCCCGCCGCCGGAGGCCAGACACAGAACCTCTTTGCCACGCAGGTGCCCGAACCAGGAAGCCGGTACTGGCTTGGTCGGCGTCAGAATCACGCTCCAGTTGCCGGCCCGCGCTGCCTGGATCACCTCGGGACTGACCGGGATGGACCACTCGCCGCCCGCCGCGGACTCGCGATTCCAGGCTGCCCGGTTATGCTCGATGATGTTCATCAACTCCTCCGCATGCAACGCAGATTCTAGGGTGACCCGCGGACCAATTTCCCATTCTTGATCAGGGCGCGGGCACCAGCTCGAAGGTCTTGCGCACTACCTGGCGATCCTGGTCATCGGTAATCGCGTCGATCGCAGCAACGGCCAGCGGTAGGTGCTTCCGCCTCATGTTGCGCACTGAAGTCTTGATCAGCCGCTGCAGGACATCCACATCGTGAGTCGGCACCGCGTCGTGGCCGCCATCTTCTTTGGCAGCAACCGGCACTGCTTGCGTCGGACCGGATCGGTTATCGAGCCGAGGAAGGTTAAAACGCTGATCCGGGTGGGCAGGGCCCTGAAGCCAGACATCGCGGCCGCCCATGGATGTATCAGTCCACGTAGGTCCAGGTGTCTGCTCCATCGAAATGCCGGATACGTATCCCGCCGATGTCCGCCGGTGCAGCCATGCGGCAGTTGACGGCCATGCGCGAAGACTTCTCCGGATGCAGGTTCTCCCAGTGGGTGGTGCAGCCGCAGGTCCTGCAGGTATGGAACGCCAGGGTCCGGTCGCCCCAGCTGTAGGCCAGTGTCGCGTTCCGGCTGCCCTCGATTGCTATCTCTTCGATCTCGGCATGAGCCCAAAGCCCGCCTATGCGCCGGCAGACCGAGCAGTTGCATTCAGTCAGCCACTCCGGGGCAGTATTCAACCGGAAGGAAACTGCGCCACAGTGACATGAACCCTGAAGCATCTGTCAGTCACCCCGTTGTCCTGAGACAAGCAATTGATCAGGAATCCTTGCCCGCACCCATGTATTCATCGAAGTTCTGGATGTACATGTCCAGATTCTCCTGGAGCATTTCGCGGTATTGCTTCACGAAGTACTCGAGTGCCTCATCCCGGGCAGCTGCCAGTTCCTCGGCAGAGTCGCAATTACTTGCGCCTACCCAGGCGTTGAATCGTGAGGTTGCGTACATCATCGACGCGCTCACCTTGCCGCGGGTCGATTCCTTGACCTGCTCGTTCGACAGGCTGATGTGCGCATCGGCGCGCTCGAAGAACTTGTCGTCAGCATCCTCTGGCATCGGTATTCCTGGCGGGCTTCGGCGGCCGCCGCGGCTGGCGCCCTGGCATCAAGACGCGATGGAAACGAAATCGGCGATTGGTCGATGAAAGCTAGCACGGCGCAGGAATAGCGGCAAACGCGGCGGCGCCTGCATCGCCGGTCGCCCGGTGGAACAGCAGACCGGTTGCTTCGAGGGTGCCGGGAACCATGGAGGGTGCGGCCGATGACGCCTGCACGGAATTACAGGCCAAGATCGGATAGTCCAGGATGGTCATCGGGACGGCGCCCAAGTGGCCAGCGATACTTCCGTTCGCCTTCCGCTATTGGAAGGTCGTTGATGCTGGCAATGCGGCGCCGCATGAAGCCCTGATGGTCGAACTCCCAGTTCTCGTTGCCGTAGGATCGGAACCACTGGCCGGCATCGTCATGCCACTCATAGGCGAAGCGCACGGCAATCCGGTCGTCGCGAAACGCCCAGAGCTCCTTGATGAGGCGGTAGTCCAGTTCCCTGTTCCACTTGCCGGTGAGAAACTCGACGATCGCCTGGCGGCCCGACAGGAATTCGGCCCGGTTACGCCACACACTGTCGCGTGTATAGGCCAGCGAGACTTTCTCCGGGTTCCGGGTGTTCCAGGCATCCTCTGCCATGCGAACCTTCTGGGTTGCAGTGCTGAGGTCGAAAGGCGGAAAAGGAGGTCTCGGATCTTCTGACGTCGTCATGTCCATCTTCCCCTGATCAAGAACACGCTTGCGCAAAACGTCGGACTGCCGAAGGGAGCCGTCCGGCAGCTGGCCTCGGCAATGCCCCGTGGCGACAAGCTGGCAGGCCAGAGCCACAGTCCGTCAGGGTCGACGCCCCCGCACGTGCCAGCTGGAATGCAATGCGCCAACCTGGGCCATGAAAGCTTGCCAGGTCTCATTCGGGGTCCAGATGTCGCGCATCGGAAAGGACGCCGGCGCCTCATCTTCACCGAGGACAAGCTTTCGATAGAGATAGACGAAAGTGGAAGCCCGCATGTTCTTCGCGCAGTGAACCCATACCTTTCGTTCCGAAAATGCATCGAGCACGCCTGCAAATTGAACGAACTCTGCCGCCTGCGGGCGCTCCCACTCAACCGGAATCTGGACGTATGCCAGACCCCGCCGTGTTACCAGCTCAGCTTCGCCGGGCAGGGCATTGGATGAACTGGGCGGCGCGAGGTTCACGACCAGGCCGACACCGATGGCAGGTAATGAAGCAACGTCGCGCTCAGACAGCTGGCCAGAGGTCCAGAGCCAATCGTAGACCTGGTAACTGTTTTCAGCGTCCATCTGTTCCGCTCACCAGTTCTTTCCTGAGCCTCTCATAGTGCCCGGCCCGATCGAAATCTCCCTCCGCCCTGTACAGAATCTCGAGTTCCTCGAAGACGTAGGGGTCTGGCTGGCCGGCGGCCTCACATTCGCGCTCCAGGCGCAGCTGGATCTCGAGCGCCTCGTCGAGACGATCGAGCGCCCGCAACGTCCATGCAACCATCCAATGGGCCGCACGCGTCGACTCCGCATCGGCTTCCCGCTCCCGGATCACGACGGCTTGCTGGAACTGCGCGAGGGCCTCCGGATATCGCGCGAGCTGATGCAGGGCATAACCGATGTTGTTCCGAATGGACGCCTCCCACTTGATGGCCTGGGGTTGCGTAGATGATTCGACTATCCCGAGTGCTTCCAGACCCCACTTCAGCTGGTCCTGCGGGGCCGTATCGACGAAAGCAAACATGTGCAGCGCATCAATTGCCAGACTGTCGAGTTCCGCGGCTTTCGCCACTTCCAGCGCGCGGCCGTAGGCCGCCCGGGCCGCTTCCCTTGCCTCTGGAGTTTGCGATTCCGGCGTATGCGCTGCCGACGCAAAGGTTCTGCCGAGTTCGAGGTAGAAGCGAGTCTGGGCTTCGGGGCCCGCGGCAGCTATTTTTGGCTCTATCGAGCGGAGAATCGCCTGCGCCTCGACGAAGTTCTTCCGCAAACCGTATGTTCTGGCAATCTGTGTCTGCAGGACCAGGGCGTCATCGGGTGTTGCGGTCTGCAGGGCAGAACGGAAGCGCTGTTCACTGAGTTCTGGGTCATTGAAGTTCCAGAGGGGCGCGAGATCAATTGCCATGGTTGGTACCGGGAAGGCGAGACAAGTCATTAGGAATGCAGGCAGCAGATGCGCGCCGGACTTGCAGTATGGACCTGAACAGGCGACGCGTCGCCCGCTCATGCACACACCACCTCTGCCAGCGGCGCCTCCTGGTGGCTACGATGTTGATTCAGAGAATACTCGACCACGCTGTCTCCAGTTGCGCCCGGTATCCTGTGCGTAGAGCGAAATGGCGTTCCGGTACTGACTGACGTAATTGTCATCCGACGTCTGCGCGATTACCTGCAGCAGGGTCTCGACCGCTGCTCCAGACTTCTCCTGGTTGTAGCAGACCATGGCCAGCAAGACCTTCAGGTCATTGGCGCCAGGGAACCGCAACAGGCCCACACTCGGCGTCTCCCCTGCATGCTGGTACTCGCCGAGCGCCCGGTAGGTGCTGCCAAGGCCGAGCTGGGCACCGCGCGCCTGATCATCGGGAAAGCATCCGTCCTGCGCCGCCAGTAAGACGACCAGCATCCGGGCCTCCTCGTGGCGACCTGTCTGGTGAAGCGCCTGGACCTTGGTGACGCTCAACTGAATCCCAGTCCGCTGTCCTTCAATATCGACACCCCAAAGGCGTTGGATGCAGAGCCGCTTTGGTCCCCGTCAGTGAATCCCGGCGCTGGAAGAAAGCAGGGTTTCGGTATCGAGGAGCTCCAGGTCCCGGCCTTCGAGCCGCGAACGGAGCCAGTAGGCGTGCTCGGCGCCAACGAGCACCAGTATCCTCTTTCCGGGATGACCGGCGGCCGCCTTCAGAATCTGCCGCAAGAAGTGCTGGTTCCAGCCTTCCCAGGCCTCCCGCTCGTCGGGGCCGAACAGAAGACCCTGAAACCGGTGCTTTAAATCGAACAGAAGATCTGTCTCCCGGGAGTTGACCGCGCTCGGCGATACCCATTTCTCCTCCAGAAGTTGGTACAACGACCGGACGAACAGGTCGAATGACTCCGCCCTGTCCGGGTAGTCCTGACGCAGCCCGACGGCCGCACCGCGAAAGAGACCGACGAGCTCGTCGTAGCGGGGCTGATCGGGCTCGAGTGGCACAGCGTCGTAGCCGTACCTGTCCAGCAGTGGGAACACTGACCGCTGGTACTCCTGCTTGTTAGGCTGCTCACGCCTGCTTTCAAGGTCAGCCGCGGTCAGCTCCACGGCAAGTACATCCGGATGCAGTCGCTCGATGGTTTGCGCAAGGACATCAAAATCGTATCCCTCGATCTCTCCATGCAGCTGGTGAAGCACGGACAGAACGATCACTTCCGCCGGTTGGTTGTCCTGGGCCGCGGCAGGCAGGAATCCCGGCGCCGAAAGCGCTGCAGCCAGCAGAATCACTCCAAGCGATCGTGCCATGACCCTTCCCGTCGACAGTGGTCTTCCAGATGCCTTCGTACCCTTGTTGCAAACGACCGCGCTACATGTGCGCCTGCGACACGATCACCAGGTCGATGAACAGAGCCTGTACCAGTACTGCTGCGGCGGGCCACAGCGGCTGCCGCGGTCCGCTTTGCGCGCGCCTGAGCCAATTGGAGATGGCCAGCGCCACCAGCCAGATTGCTGCCAGGACCGGTGCAGCCACGAACAACCCCATCAACGCGCCCATCGCGGCGTCAGTGTGATTCCAGCCGCCCAGCAGGTCGAAGTAGCTTCCGAGCAGTAGCACCAGCAGCATCTGGGGTAGCAGGATTGCGACCAGACCCAGGATTCCCAAAATGGCGCACCCTCCTTGCCTGCAGCCACTGACGGTACGGCATCGCCGCGGTCTGCGCCGAGACTAGCGTAAATGCGCCCGTCACCGCGACCTGCGCGGCCAGCCGCGCAGAATCTAAAGCCGGTAGGCGGCAAGGGCGGGGTTTCCCCTGAAGCGACTGACGGCTCCCGGAGCGAAAGGGGGAACTCCCGGCCCGCAGCCAGCAGGCCGGCGCCAGGGGTGCCACTGTGCCAGATGCCGGGCCGAAACGCGCTAGAATCGCCCCATGCCAACCTATGACTACCTGTGCGAAGCCAACGGCCACGTGGTCGAGGTTTCACACAAGATGAGCGAGCGAATCGCGACCTGGGCAGAGCTGTGCGAGCGCACCGGCATGGCACGCGGCAAGACCCCCGGCTCGAGTCCGGTGAAAAGGTTGATCACCGGCGGCGCGGTCATCTCGGGCGGCAACCTTGGCAGCACCGAGCGGCCCTGCGACTACGGCACGCCCTGCGGCGGCTGTGTCTGCAACCCGGAGTGACACCCTGAGCCCTATCCCCGCCAAGCCCCCCGTGCAGCTGGCCTTCACCAAGATGCACGGTCTGGGCAACGACTTCATCGTCTTCGAGGCACCGCCCGAAGGCGCCCTCACGCCCGAGGTCCTGCGCCAGCTGGCCGACCGGCACACGGGCATCGGCTTCGATCAGGCGCTGATGCTGGAGCAGCCACAGCGCGACGGTACCGTCGTGTATTACCGGATCTTCAACGCCGACGGCGACGAGGTCGAGCAGTGCGGCAATGGCGCGCGGTGCATCGCGCGCTTCATCAACGCCCGCCGCGGGCACGGCCCCGGGACGCTGGTCATGGACAGCCCCGGGGGGCTGATCCGGGCCAGGGTTCGCGAGGATGGCCTGGTGTCGGTGGCCATGGGCATACCCAGCTTCGCACCGCCGTCGCTTCCTTTCGACGCCAGCGGCGAGGCCAGTGTCTACCCGCTCAGCGTTGGCGATGGTGTCGTCGAGATTGGCGCGGTGTCCATAGGCAACCCGCACGCAGTGATTCGCGTACCATCCGTGACTGAGGCCCCGGTAGACCGCCTCGGACCCGCGATCGAAAACCATGTGCGTTTCCCCAAGCGTACGAACGTCGGCTTCATGGAGGTGGTGGCGCCCGACCATATTCGCCTGCGCGTGCACGAGCGCGGCGCCGGGGAAACCCTCGCCTGTGGCACCGGGGCCTGCGGCGCGGTTGCCGTGGGCCGCCGGCATGGCCTGCTCGGTGAGGAAGTGCGGGTCGACCTGCCGGGGGGACAACTGATCGTACAGTGGAAGGGGCCGGGCGAGCCGATCTGGCTGACCGGGCCGGCTGAGACTTCATTCGAGGGCAAGGTGACGATATGACGAAATCGGCGGCGGCGGCAGGAACAGGGACGCTCAGCGACACCACTGTCGCGGAATTCCTCGAGGCGTTCCCGGAGTTTTTCGAGCGCAATCCCCAGTTGCTCCAGCGCATCCGCCTGCCGGACGCGCGTGGCAGCGGTACCACCGTGTCGCTGCTCGAGAAGCAGGTCGATGTGCTGCGCGAACGCAACCGGCAGCTGGAACGAAAGCTGGCCGAGTTTATCGGAGTGGCGCGCGGCAACGACGAGCTGGCTGGCAAGATCCACCGACTGACCACGCGACTGGTACACGCGCGCGGACTGGATCGCGTGATCGACGCCGTGGAGGCGTCACTGCGCGAGGACTTCGACGTGCAGCGCGCGGTGCTGGTGCTGTTTCGCGACGATGCCGCACTGGCCGCACGCCAGTCGCCATTTGTCCGGCTGGCCGAGCGCAAGGACGCCGAAATGCGCGGCTTCGAATCACTATTCACCAACGACAGGCCGCGCTGCGGCCAGGTGCGCGACTCCCAGCGCGACTACCTTTTTGGCGAAGGCGCGGTGGACGTTGGCTCCGTCGCACTGGTCCCGCTTGGCCCCGGCGGCAGCCTTGGCCTGCTGGCCTGCGGCGCGCTGGACTCACAGCGCTTCAACCCTACCGTCAGCACCGATTTCCTGGCGAGGATCGGCGAGCTCATTGCCGCCGCACTCGTAGTCGAGTGATGGACGCTGCGGCGGCAGCCTGGATCGAACGCTGGTTTGTCTACCTGCGCACTGAGCGCCGGCTGTCGCCGCACACCAGTTCCAGCTACAGCCGCGACCTGGAGGCCTTCGTTATTTTCTGTGACAGGCAGGAGCTGGCTGCGTGGCCGGTGGTGGACAGTTTTCACGTGCGGACCTTCGCGGCAGGCGAGCACAGAAACGGGCTCGGCCCGCGCAGCATCCAGCGGCGCTTGTCGGCGTTACGCAACTTTTTCAATTTCCTGATTCGTGAGGGTGAGCTGAAGTCGAACCCTGCGGACGAGATCCGCGCGCCCAGGGCAACCAGGCGGCTGCCGAAGACGCTCGACGCTGATCGCATGACGCGACTGCTCAGCCCACCCGAGGATGACCCCCTCGCGCGACGCGATCACGCCATGATGGAACTGCTCTACAGCTCGGGGTTGCGGCTGGCGGAACTGGTTGGCCTCGACCTGACCGATCTCGATCTCGGCGATCGAACGGTGCGGGTGCTGGGCAAGGGGTCGAAGACCCGCGTGCTGCCGGTCGGTCGCCATGCGGTCAGCTCGCTGAGTGTCTGGCTCCGGGACCGCGCAGCGCTGGCCAGTGCCGGGGAAACAGCCGTTTTCATCGGGCAGGGCGGGCGCCGGCTAGGCGTTCGGGCCGTGCAGCAACGCATAGATCGCGCCGCCCGGCGCCAGGGAATCGACCTGAAGGTGCACCCGCACCTGTTTCGTCATTCCTTCGCCACGCACCTGCTGGAGTCGAGCAGCGACCTGCGCGGTGTCCAGGAGCTTCTCGGGCACTCCGATATCGGCACGACCCAGGTATACACGCATCTTGATTTCCAGCACCTGGCCCGCATTTACGACAAGGCGCATCCCCGCGCCCGCCGCCGCAAGTAGGATTCAGCATGGCCGATTCGAGCTTCGATCCCCATGGGACGACCATCCTGTCGGTGCGCCGTGGCAGCACCGTCGCCATGGGCGGCGACGGCCAGGTCACGCTTGGCCAGACCATCATGAAGGGCAATGCCCGCAAGGTCCGCCGCCTCTACGACGGCAAGGTACTGGCGGGGTTCGCTGGTGGCACCGCCGATGCCTTCACGCTGTTCGAGCGCTTCGAGGGCAAGCTCGAGAAGTACGGCAACCTGACCCGCGCTGCGATCGAGCTCGCCAAGGACTGGCGCACCGAACGGGCGCTTCGGCGTCTCGAGGCGCTCCTGTGCGTCGCTGATGCCAGCGCGTCGCTGATCATTTCGGGTAACGGCGACGTCATCGAGCCTGAACATGACATCATGGCGATCGGTTCGGGCGGCCCCTTCGCGCAGGCAGCCGCGCGGGCGTTGGTCGAAAACACCGATCTCAGTGCCCGGGAAGTCGTTGAGCGCGCCATGTCGATCGCCGCCGACACCTGTATCTACACCAACCGCAACGTCGTCATCGACGAGTTGCCGACGGTCTGACGCCGTGGAGACCATGACGCCCCGCGAAATCGTCGAGGAACTCGACAAGCACATCGTCGGCCAGAAGGATGCAAAGCGCGCCGTAGCGGTCGCCCTCAGGAACCGCTGGCGGCGCATGCAGGTCGCCGAGCCACTGCGCCAGGAAATCACGCCCAAGAACATCCTGATGATCGGCCCGACGGGCGTCGGCAAGACCGAGATCGCCCGGCGGCTCGCGCGCCTGGCGCATGCACCGTTCGTGAAGGTCGAAGCCACCAAGTTCACCGAGGTCGGCTACGTCGGGCGCGAGGTCGACTCGATCGTCAAGGACCTCGTCGACGTCGCGGTGAAGCTGACGCGTGAGGAGGAAATGGCGCGCGTGCGCCACCGTGCCGCGGATGCAGCCGAGGAACGCATCCTCGACACGCTGCTGCCAAGGCCGCAGCCGGGCGGGCTACAGCCCGACACAGCCCCGAGGGACGTCGACACCCGGCAGAAATTCCGCAAGATGCTGCGTGAGGGCCAGCTTGACGACCGGGATATCGAGATCGAGATCCGCATGGTTTCCGCGGGGCTCGAGATTATGGGCCCGCCGGGTATGGAGGACATGACCCAGCAGCTGCAGCAGATGTTCCAGAACCTGGGCGGGCAGCGGACCCGCAACCGCAAGATGAAGATCCGTGAGGCAATGCAGGTGCTTACCGACGAGGAAGCGGCACGCATGGTCAACGAGGAGGAGCTGCGCACGCGCGCACTCGCCAACGCCGAGCAGAACGGCATTGTCTTTCTCGATGAGCTCGACAAGATCTGCAAGCGTGGCGAAGTCGTCGGCGCGGACGTGTCACGCGAGGGTGTACAGCGCGACCTGCTGCCGCTGGTCGAGGGCTGCACGGTCAATACCAAGTACGGCATGGTCAAGACGGACCACATCCTGTTTATCGCCTCGGGCGCGTTCCATACCGCCAAGCCCTCGGACCTCATCCCCGAGCTCCAGGGGCGCTTCCCGATCCGCGTCGAGCTGTCCTCGCTCGGCGTGGACGACTTCGTGCGAATCCTGACCGAACCGGATGCCTCCTTGTCCACCCAGTACGCAGCGCTCCTCGCAACCGAGGGCGTCAGCCTCCACTTCGCCACCGACGGTATCCGCCGGATCGCGGAGATTGCCTGGTCGGTCAACGAGCGCACCGAAAATATCGGGGCGCGGCGCCTGCACACGGTGATGGAGCGCCTGCTCGAGCACATCTCGTTCGAGGCGGCGGACAAGAGCGGCAGCTCGATCAATGTGGACGCGGAGTTCGTGGACCGACACCTCGGTGAACTCGTCAAGGACGAGGACCTGAGCCGGTATATCCTGTAAGCCATGCCGGTGGGCACGGCCAGGGAAGGAGCACGAACATGACCATGTCAGATCCCGGTCCGCCGGCGGAGTTGAAGCTCAGGCGCAAGTCGCGCGTCCTGGAGGTTCACTTCCGGGACGGCGAGTCGTTCGTGCTGCCGTTCGAGTACCTGCGGGTCTTTTCTCCCTCCGCCGAGGTGCAGGGCCACGGTCCCGGCGAGGGCAAGCTGGAGCTGGCCAAGGAGAACGTCCAGATCCGGGAGGTGGCGCCCGTCGGCAACTACGCGGTCTGCCTGAAGTTCGACGACGGCCACGACAGCGGGCTGTTCAGCTGGGCATACCTCTACATGCTCGGCTCCAAATACGATGAGAAATGGGCGCGCTACCTCGAGCGCTGTGAAAAGCTCGGCTACGAGCGCAAGCCGCCACCGGCCTGACGACACCCACCTTGGCCGGCCGGGGTGCGAATCCGGACCACTCCCAGCGCGCTGCGGCCTCCCGTCGTGAGTTTCGCAGTCCGGCCCCGTAGAATCCGCGGTTCAGGCCAGACGATCCAGCCATGACTATCCCAGCCGACAAGCAGCCGCCGAGAGTCGACTTCGGCTACGAGCAGGTGCCACCCCAGGAAAAAGCCGGGCGCGTGCGGAGCGTGTTTGACTCGGTCGCCGGCAACTATGACCTGATGAACGACCTGATGTCCGGTGGCATGCACCGGTTGTGGAAACGATTCACGCTCAGCCAGACCGGACTGAAGTCCGGCCAGCGCGCACTCGACGTCGCCGGCGGCACCGGCGACCTCGCCGCCGGACTGGCCCGGCAGGTGGGTGGCTCGGGCCAGGTGGTACTGTCGGACATCAACTGGGAGATGTTGAGCCGCGGCCGCGACCGGCTGCTCGACCAGGGCTTTACCGGCAATGTCGGCTTCGTCCAGGCAAATGCGGAGAAGCTGCCGTTCGCGGACAACAGCTTCGACTGCATCACCATCGGCTTTGGACTGCGGAACGTGACCGACAAGCCCGCGGCGCTCGCCTCGATGCGGCGTGTGCTGCGACCGGGAGGGCAGTTGCTGGTGCTCGAATTCTCGCAGCCGGTGGCGGGCCTGAAGCCTTTCTACGACCTCTATTCCTTCGGCGTGCTGCCAGCGATGGGCAAGCTGGTAGCACGGGACGCCGACAGCTACCGCTACCTGGCCGAGTCCATCCGCATGTTCCCCGACCAGCCAACGCTGGCCGGCATGATGCGCCAGGCCGGATTCGAGGATTGCCGCTGGCACAACCTGACGGGCGGCGTCGTAGCCGTGCACCGTGGCTACGCCTACTGACGCCATGGCCAGCGACCCCCTGTTCCAGCCGATCGAGTCGCTGCTGAACCGCAACATTGCAGGCTCGTCCCAGGCGCGTGCGCTGCTGGGAAGAATCGACGGCCGGTCGCTCGAGGTTCGCGTAAGCCCGACGCCAGTGCGTATCAGGTTCAGCTCCAGGGCGGGAACGATCTCGGTCACCGGTGGCGGTGAGAGTGAACCCGATGCAGTCATCGAGGGCACGCCGCTGGCGCTGGCCTCGCTGGCAGGACCGGAGCCGGAGGACCGCATACGCCAGGGCAGCATCCGCATCAGCGGCGACGCCGAGACGGCGCAACTATTCCAGAAGCTGTTCAAGGCGGCACGGCCGGACTTTGAGGAGGAACTGTCGCGACTGACGGGCGACGCCGCGGCTCATCACGTCGCCAGCGTCGCTCGCGGGGCATTCGATTTTGGCCGGCGGGCCTTCGGCACCCTGGCCCGCAACATGGGTGAGTACCTGACCGAAGAAAGCCGCGACCTGCCGGCCAGGCCCGAGGTTGACGCCTGGCTCGAGGAGGTGGATCGGCTGCGCGAGGACGTCGACCGCTTCGAGGCCCGCCTGGCGCGGCTCGAGCCAGGCCGTCTCGGGAACAAGATATGATTTCGCTGCCGGTGGCACGTCGGCTGATCCGCATCCAGCGCGTGCTGGTTCGCCACGGACTCGACGACTATGTCCGCGCGACGCACCTCTACCGCCCGCTGCGGTTCCTGTTCTACCTGTCTCCCTGGACCTGGTTTGCCCGCAGCAAGGGTGCAACCCGTGGCGAGCGGTTGCGCCTGGCGCTGGAGGAACTCGGGCCGATCTTCATCAAGTTTGGCCAGGCGCTGTCCACGCGCCGCGACCTGTTGCCCCGCGACATCGCCGACGAACTCGCGAAACTGCAGGACCAGGTGCCGCCCTTCAGCGGTACCGCAGCCCGCGCGCAGGTCGAGCTTGCCCTTGGCCGCCCGATCGGCGAACTGTTCGGTTCATTCGACGAGGCGCCGCTGGCCGCTGCTTCGGTCGCCCAGGTGCACGCGGCGACGCTGACTGACGGCCGTGAAGTCGTCGTGAAGGTACTGCGACCGGGCATGCGGCAGATCATCGGCCGCGACCTCGAGGTGCTCTACTCGCTTGCGGGACTCGCGGCACGTTACTGGCCCGAGTCCAGGCGGCTGCGCCCGCTCGAGGTCGTAGCGGAGTACGAGAAGACCATTCTCGACGAACTCGACCTGATGCGCGAGGCGGGCAACGCGTCGCAGTTGAAACGCAATTTCGCCGGATCGCCATTGCTGCACGTCCCGGAAGTCTACTGGGACCTGTGCCGGCGCGATGTCATGGTCATGGAGCGCATCCATGGCGTGCCAATCGCCGAAATCCAGCGCCTGCGACAGCTTGGTACCGATATCCAGAAGCTGGCCGAGAACGGCGTGACCATCTTCTTCACGCAGGTCTTCCGTCACAATTTCTTCCACGCCGACATGCACCCGGGCAACATATTCGTAGACGTAGCCGACCCGGCCAATCCGAAGTACGCAGCCGTCGATTTCGGCATCGTCGGCGCGCTGGAGCCGCGCGACCAGTACTACCTGGCGGCCAACTTCCTGGCATTCTTCGATCGCGACTGGCGCCGCATCGCCGAACTGCACCTCGAGAGCGGCTGGATCCCACCGAACGCGCGGCTCTCCGAGCTGACTGCGGCGGTCCGCACCGTTTGTGAGCCGATCTTCAACAAGCCGCTTGGCGAAATTTCCTTCGGCATGGTGCTGTTGCGCCTGTTCGAGGTGGCGCGGCGCTTCCAGATGCCTGTGCAGCCGCAATTGATCCTGCTGCAGAAGACGTTGCTCAACGTCGAGGGGCTAGGGCGGGATCTGTACCCGGAGCTGGACCTGTTCAAGACCGCGCGGCCGATATTGCGCGAGTGGATGAACGAGCGCGTCGGCCCGGAGGCCTTCGCGAAGGGGCTGAGGGACCACTGGCCGGACCTGGCCGAGTCGCTGAAGATGCTTCCGGTGGTGCTGCAGCGTGCTGTGCGCCGCGCCTACGAGGACGACTTCCGCCTGCGCACCCAGTCCTCTTCAGTCGAGGCGCTGCGCGAGGAACTGCGGACCGAACAGGGCAGGCGGAGTTCGGTCATTGCCGGCGCCGCCTTCTTCCTCGGCGGAGTCGTGTGGCTTGCGCTCGGCACCCCGCCCGACTGGCTCGGCTGGCTGTGCGCCATCGGCGGCGGCGGGTGGCTGCTGGCGCGGCTGCGGAACTGAGTATTTCTCGGTCGGGCTGGTTGAGGGAGTTCTCTTCAGCGCTGAACAGTGGATTGATATCGGGGCGGCGGACGAGCTGGCCACACCGGCCGCGCAGCCAGCGCTCATCGGCCGCACGCTGCGTCGAGCTAGCCCGGGTGCTGGTTGGTGGCGCCATGCAGTCTGGCCCGCTCGCGCGAGGCGGCCGCAAGGCGCACGAACTGGACACCCACGCCCAGCTGCAGACACGGCAAGGGCCCGATCCGGACGGCGAGTAGCCGGCCGCCAGGTCAGGAGTTCAGCTCGATCCAGGTTGCGCTCGCCCGCGCCACGAGTTCGCCGTCCCGGCCGAAGATCGCCGTACCCGCATGATGCTTGCGGCCGCTGGAATGGCGCTCCCAGCCAAGGATCACGCAGGGCTCTCCCGGACGGACCCGGCGATCGATGGCTACTGCCAGTTCGCCGAGCAGGGCCATGCGCCCGGCCATCGGCGTCGCGAAATAGCCGGGACAGTCGAGCGCCGCCCACAGGAACTCCGGTCGAATGAAGCCGTCATGACCCGCGAGCGTCGCATCCGGAATCCAGGGCGCAGCCACAAGGGGCCGGTCGGGCAGCGGCCCCGCGAATATTCGCAAGCCATCGCCGGCCAGGCGGCGCGGGCCGCAGACGAAGCATCCAGGGAAAACGTGCTCCGCGAAGCCAATATAGCCGAGCGAAGCCGAGATCGCTTCGGCATGATCCGGCGGCATCGGGATGTCGAGCCGCACCGGATCGGGCCGTGCCTCGGCAATGACTTCGTCGCCATTCAGCAGGCGCAGCACGTCATCGGTCTCGGTCAGCGTCAGCGGCATCTCCAGCGGCGGTGGGCGCCTCAGGCGCACCGCCACCGGCACAGCGGCCGCGTCGCCGACAAGACCGCAGACGTAGCCGCCGTTACCCGAATCGGGCGGACCCCGAAAACGGGGATCGATAGTGATTACGGAGGCCCCCTTCATGTCGCCGGCAGCACCCGCTCGGCGCCGCAATTCCAGCATTCCATGAACTGTCCTTCCACTTCCTCACCACAGGACCTGCACTTCCATGAAGGCTCCTCGAGCCCCGGACCATGCAACTCCTGTTCGATAAGCTCCTGCGCGCGATCAAAATCGAGTTCCGCGACCCAAAGCTGCGGCCAGGTCTCCAGGAACGGGATCTCGCCGATCACACTGCCCAACCGGTCATTGCGCATCTCCGCGCGAATACCCTCGGCAGCCAGCACGTTCTTGACATGCATGACCTGCACGAGCGACTCGGCCGTGTAGACACGCTTCATGGCCGATCTCGCCCTGTGTCGTCCTGGCAGAGTTGCACGACGGTCCCATTCAGTTCGTCCGCGGCGATATCGATGACTCGCCATCCATCGAGCCCTGTTCTCGCTTCATCGCTGGTCGTGTATCCGCCCGCAGCCCGCAGGCTTGAGACTGCTTCAGCGATATCGTCCACTCCATAGGAGATCAGGAAGAATCCCTCGCCGTGCTTTTGCAGGTGGCGCATCGGCACGCCATCGGCAACTGGCTGGACCAGCACGATCCAGGTCTCGCCTGCAAGGAAGCGGGCCATGCGCACTCCGCGGCCCGGCAGTGCGTCGCGCCGGTCGATCCTGACGCCAAGCAGGCGCTGGTAACGGTCAACGGCCTCATCGAGGTCCCGCACCAGAAAGTTGATGTGGTGGACTCCGCGTATCACCTGAACATCCTAACCGACGAAACAGGGACAGTCCCCTTTTCGGACTGCCGCAGGACCGGCTCGCCTCGTCGCAGAAGCCGCAACAGGCACTCGATTACTGCTACGGTCAATCCTATATTGGGCAGGAGGTCAACGAGAATCGGACCAGCCGGGGATTCCATGAAGAAACTGACGCTGATTGTGGTAATCATGTTTTCCGTCGCCAGGCTGGCACTGGCAGACGAGATTCCACGCTACATCTCCACAGCTGTCTCCGCACCGGAGCGCAGTAGCGATGACCGTGAAAGGGACTTTCGGGACAAGCCGGCTGAGCTGATGGCCTTCGCGGGAATCGCCCCGGGCCAGGTAGTCGCCGACATCTTCGGCGGTGCGGGATACTGGAGCGAGCTGTTCGCCCGCGCAGTCGGCCCGCAGGGTCACGTAGACCTGGTCAACAACGTCGGCTACTTCAACTTTGCGCGCGACGGTCTCAAGACCCGCTTTGCCGACGGCCGGATGAGTGAGATCGGATTGCATGTGGTCGAATCCTGCGACCTCGAGCTAGGCAAGGAGCGCCTCGACCTGGCGGTCATCTTCATGTCATACCACGACCTTTACTACGTCGACCCCGCGAGCGGCTGGCCGCGGATCGACGCGGCGGATTTTCTGGAACAGGTCCGGGCAAGCCTCAAACCGGGCGGCCACTTGTTGATCGTCGACCACGCGGCCAAGGCCGGCACCGGCAGCTCGGCCGCACAGGACCTGCATCGTATCGATGAGAGGTTCACCCAGTCGGACATCGAGCGCCACGGCTTGGTGCTTGAACAGACCTGGGGCGGCTATCGAAACCCCGGGGACGACCTCGGGAAGCTGGTGTTCGATCCGTCGGTGCGTGGCAAGACTGACCGATTCGTCCACCTCTACCGCCGGCCCTGAAAAAGGGGACTGTGGCGTTTTCTGCGCCGCCAGGAACGGGGCGGTCCCCATTCTTCTACAGCAGGCCTTCGATCCCGGGGATGAGCTTCAGTACGCTGACAATCGCGCGCTGTCGGCGGGTCGCGTCTGGCTCCCGACTGAGCCTGACCATGCGGTCCTCACGGAGACCCCGCCATACGATCTGGGAGCCGCCGCTGACCCGCGGCGCAAGGTCAATTTTCCAGGCACGATCCGGTTCCAGGTCCCGTTCGATCATCCCGGCTGCCTGGAGGGAGAGCGCTTCGCTGTGAATGACGATGGCGAGTTCGGTATTGAGTTCCGCTGAGCGTGGGTCGAGATTGAAGCTGCCGACCCAGGTGACGTGGCGGTCGAATACCGCGACCTTGGCGTGCAACGACGCATCGCTCGATCCACCCGTCAGCGCCATGTCCTCACGGCTTCGCGTCACCCGGCGCTTGAACTCGTAGAGTTCGATGCCCGCCTTCCGCAGGCGACGTCGGTACTTGGCATAGCCCACATGAACGGGCGACACGTCGTTGGCCGCCAGCGAATTCGTCAGCAATCTGGTCCTGACTCCGCGTTGCGCCTGAGCGATGATGAAATCCGCGCCACGCCGTCGCGGGACGAAGTACGCTGACTCGATCAAAACTTCACGACAGGCGCCGGCCCACAGCCCGAACAGCCGGTCCAGCACCGGCGAGGTGGCCGGGTCGGCGGCTTCAAGCTTTTCCGGCGCATCGGCAATGAACTCCGCCTCGGCCCAGATCATGGCCTCGTCCGGGTCCTCCAGGATCTCGAGCATGCGGAGCCGCGCGCGCTCGTAGCGCTGCTCCAGGCCCTCGACTCCCGCCAGGCGTTCCTGCAGCGCGGCACGCAGCAAGCCAAGACTCGCCCGATCGGGCCTGGTTGAAGTCAGTCGCCCGATCGGCACTGCCAGCGAATGTTGCCAGTACGATTCGAAGCTTGCGGTCGCGTCCCCGATCAGCGCGCCCACCACCAGCACATCGAAATCAGCAAAGTTTGCATCGCGGTGTGCCTCGAAGTAGTTGTCGCCGATGTTGCGGCCGCCAAAGATGCCGGTCACTCCGTCTGCCACGAAGATCTTGTTGTGCATGCGCCTCTGCAGGCGACGGAAGTTGAATGCAAGCTCGAAAAGCCTGGGCCATCGCCTGCGTTGGCGGTACGGATTGAAGACCCGGATCTCGATGGAATCGTGCGCGGCCAGCAGTTTCAGGCCGTCCTCGGAGCCGCGCAGGTTGTTGTCGTCGAGCAGCAGGCGAACCCTTACACCACGGTCGGCGGCGTCAAGGATCCGCTGTGTCAGCAGAGTGCCGGTCAGGTCGCTTTCGAATATGTAGTACTGGACGTCCAGTGTTGCCGTCGCGAGGTCCGCCAGCACGGCGCGCGCCAGTAGCGCCGCTGGACCATGCTGCAGGAGGGCGAAGCCGGACTTGTCCGCGTGCTCCAGTATGTAGGGCGCCAGTTCGCGTCCGAGGCCGCTCTCAAGGAGCGGCGCCGATGGCGCGGGATGCTCGCTGGACAACAGCACATACCCCCGTTGAAGCCTCGGCAGCTGCTGTCAGCCGCCTCGCAGTCCCCTCAGGAAACTGGCTGGATCGTCGCCGCGTTCGAGCACCTCGACCAGCGCCGAGCCGACTACGACGCCGTCGACGTGCCCGGCCATGCGCTCAACCTGCTCCGCGCTGCGAATCCCGAAGCCTGCGCAGACCGGCACAGGCGAGATTGCGCGCACCCGATCCATGTAATCCAGAACATCGTCGGGAACCGCCACGCTTTTGCCGGTAGTCCCCGTCATGGTCACTGCATAGACGAAGCCGCGCGCCGACTGGCAGAGCATCGCCAGCCGGGTCGCTGGCGTGACCGGCGTGACCATCTGTACCAGCGCGAGGCCCTCCGATTCGAGCGCGGTGCGTAGCTCATCGCTTTCCTCAAACGGCAGGTCCGGCACGATGAAGCCGGCGATACCGGCCGCGTGCGCCGCCCCGGGCAATCGATCGAGTCCATAGGCCAGCAGAGGATTCAGATAGCTCATGAGCAGCAGCGGGGCACTTGGCCTGGTCGGCAGCTCGCTGAGCGTGTCGAGGATCCATTGCAACGAGATCCCCTGCTGCAGGGCGGCGTGGCTCGAGCGCTGGATGGTCATGCCATCGGCCATGGGATCGGAGAAAGGCACCCCGATTTCAACCACGTCGGCCGCCTCGCCGATCGCAGCGAGTTGTGCCGCAAAGTCCTGCTTGCGTGGAAAGCCGGCAGTCAGGAACGCGACGATCGCGGGCGCACCCTTCCGGGCTGCCGCGGCGATGGCGTGCGCAATGGTCTCGTGCGGCTGCATCACAGCTTTCCCCTCAGCAGCGTCTTCTGCAGAGTCGGCATGTCCTTGTCGCCGCGCCCGGACAGGCCAATCAGTATGCGTCCGCCCGGATTATCCCGCGCCCAGCGCCGCGCCCCGGCAAACGCGTGCGCCGTCTCGATCGCCGGCAGGATACCTTCCGCGCGGCAACACTCCGCCAGCGCATCGAGGGCCTCGTCATCGGTGGCCTGCAGGTAGGTCACCCGGCCCGTGGCCATCAGCAGAGCATGCTCCGGCCCCACGCCGGAGTAGTCGAGCCCGGCAGAGACAGAGTGTGTTTCCTGGACCTGCCCGTCATCGTCCTGGAGGATCATCGTGTAGCAACCCTGCAGCACACCGGGCCTGCCGAAGCTCAGCGTGGCCGAGTTGTCGCCGAGTCCAGGACCGCGACCACCTGCCTCGATTCCAAGCAGGGCGACAGTGGCATCGTTGATGAACGGATGAAACAGGCCGATGGCATTGGAGCCGCCGCCGACGCAGGCGACCGCCACGTCCGGCAGTCCGCCAGCACGCTCGACAATCTGTTGCCGGCTTTCCTTGCCGATCACCGACTGCAGCTCGCGCACCAGGTATGGGTATGGGTGCGGACCCACCGCCGAACCGAGAAGGTAGTAGGTACCGGCTGGGTCGGACACCCAGTCGCGCAACGCCTCGTCGATCGCCGCGCGCAGCGTCTGGTCGCCGCTCGTCACGGGAATTACTTCGGCTCCGAGCAGTTTCATCCGGCCTACGTTTGGCGCCTGTCTCTCGGTATCCACCGCACCCATATAGACGACGCAGGGCATGCCGAAGCGGGCGCAGGCAGCGGCACTCGCGACCCCGTGCTGACCGGCGCCCGTCTCCGCAACGATGCGCTTCGCACCCAGTCGCTTGGCCAGCAGCGCCTGCCCGATCGCGTTATTGATCTTGTGCGCGCCGGTGTGAGCGAGGTCCTCGCGTTTCAACCACACGTCCGCGCCCCATCGCCTCGACAGCTCGCGCGCGTGAGTGAGCGGCGTCGGGCGGCCGGCCCAGCTGTGCAGTTCGCTGGAGAACTCCTGCTGGAACTCGGGCGCGTGCAGGTAACGGCGCACGCCGTCCTCCAACCGGTCGAGCGCCGGGACCAGTGTTTCGGGCACGTAGCGTCCGCCGAAAGGCCCGAAGCGGCCCCGTGGATCGGGAAAACTGCCGCGCTGTTCCATTTCGAGCAGCGCCTTCGCCTGCCCGGGGTCGATCGCATAACTCATCCCGTCACTCCCGCGGCCGCCTCGCGCGCAGCCGTTACGAATTCCCATATACGGGCCGGATCCTTCCGCCCAGGCGCCGACTCCACGCCGCTCGACACATCGACACCAAAAGGACGCACCGTGGACACTGCGCTGGTGACATTGGCCGGTGTCAGGCCGCCGCCCAGTATCAGTTCAGTGCGACCAGCCAGCGCCGCCGCCTGGCTCCAGTCGGATACTTCGCCCGTGCCGCTGCGCGGCCCTTCAAACAGCAGCCTCGAAGGCAGCGAATGGGCTGGCACCACGCCGCTGCGGAACACCGGCCAGCGCTCGATTCCCGCCGGCAGCCTCAACGAATGGAAGTCAGCCGCGTCTGTCTGCCATACGTCCGGCGTCAGCGCTGCCAAAACCTCGTCAACGAAGCCCTGATCGGGATGCAGCGTGACCGCCACCTTCCTGACGCCCGGTGGCACTCTCGCACCCAGGATCGCCGCAGCCGCCGGCGCAATATTGCGCGGCGAGGGTCCGTAAAACACGAATCCGATCGCATCTGCGCCTGCCGTGATGGCGGCCTCGAGCGACTCGGAATCCGTCATGCCGCAGACCTTCACCAGCAGCTTCACGCAGCCACCGCCCTGCCCGCCTCGAGCATGGCCCGAACCAGCGCACCTGGGTGCGGCGCCGACATCAGCGCACCGCCGACGAGCACCATGTCGTAGCCGGCGCGGACCATGCGCGCCGCGTCGGCAGGTGTTGTCATTCCGCTCTCCGCCACCCGCGGGTACTCGCGTGGCAGACCCGGTGCCAGCTGCTCGAGGCGCTCCGGTACGACCGCCAGGGTCTGCAGGTCGCGGCTGTTGACGCCGAGGAGGATGCCGCCCGCCGCTGGCGGGCGCTGGTCGGCCGGGCCGTCAGCTTCGCTCGCTCCGCTCCGCTCCGCTCCGCGAGCCGAACTCGTCCGCTCCGGCAGACACCCGCCTCCGCGCCCGGCAGCGGCCACGATCCCCCGCTCCGCCGCAGCGATGTCCGCCTCGTCAAACGTCTCGATGAGAACGAACAAACCGAGTTCGCGCGCACAATCCAGCATCTCGCCGAGCGCAGCGTGCGACAGCATCCGCACGATCAGCAGCGCTCCGCCCGCGCCGACTGCGCGGGCCTCGTACAGCTGGTACGGATCGACCAGGAAATCCTTGCGCATCGCCGGCACACCCATCGGTGCGAGGGTGGCCGCCGCGTCCCGCAAATGTCGCAGCGAACCGGAAAAGCGCGACGGCTCGGTCAGCACCGAAACCGCGGCAGCGCCTGAGCGCGCATAGGTCGTCACGCGACCCGCCAGGTCGTCGCTCGCGCTGCCCAGTTCACCGAGTGCCGGCGAACGCAGCTTCAACTCCGCGATCAGGTTGAAGCCGCCATCCAGCGCCAGCGCCGGTGGCGAGGGCAAGTCCATGCAGCGTGCGCGCAAGGTGGCTAGCGGCTCGCGAACCCTGGCGGACGTTGCACGGTCCCGACTACCCGCCGCCATCTGGTCGAGAAATCCGCTCACTTCAAGTGTCCTGCGTCGCGCCAAAGGCCGCCAGCGCATCGAGGACCCGTGCAGCGCGCCCATCATCGATGGCCGCGGCCGCGGCGAGCGCCGCGGCGCGAGGGTCAGGTGAGAGCCCGGTCACCTCCAGCACCAGCGCGGCGCCCATCACCAACGCATCGCGGTGTGCGCCATGTTCCCGGCCGCGCAATACCTCCGCCAGTTTCGCGGCATTGTGCGCGGCGTCGGCTCCCCTGAGCTGCTCCGGCCTGCAAGTCGGCAGACCAAAATCCTCCGCCTCGCGCCGGTATCGGACTACGGATCCCGGGTGCACGTCGAACAGCGCAAACGGTGCCGCAGGCGTCGGCTCGTCCCAGCCGGTCTCGCCGTGCAACACGAACATGCGCTCGATTGGCATGCCGGCCAGCGTGTCCGCCATCAGCTTCGCGATGTCCAGGCTCCACGCGCCAATTACTGCAAAGGGTGCCTCGGCCGGATTGGTCAGGGGTCCGAGCAAGTTGAACACCGTGCGGATACCGAGCGCCGCACGTACCGGCGCGATGGCTTTCATTGCCGGGTGATAGTGTGGAGCGAACAGGAAGGTGAAGCCGGTCGACTCCAGGCAGCGTCCCGCCGCCTCCTCGTCGAGCGGCAGCCTGAGACCCAGGTGCTCCAGCACGTCGGCGCTGCCCGAACGCGAGGAGACCGAGCGGTTGCCGTGCTTGACGATGCGCACGCCAGCCGCCGCAGCCAGCAGCGCCGCGCCGGTCGACAAATTAAAGGTATGCGAGCCGTCGCCGCCCGTGCCGACAACGTCTGCCACGGGCGCACCTGGAGCAATCCGCGGGCGGCGCGCCAGAGAACGCATTCCGCTTGCGAAGCCACGAACTTCCTCGGCAGTCACGCCCTTGGCACGCAGCGCAGCGAGCAACGCACCAGCCATAGGCGGTGCCATGTCCTGGTCGGTCAGCGCGATCAGCAACTCGAACGCCTCCCGTTCCGAGAGGTCGCCGCGCTCCAGCAGCGTCTCCAGTGTTTCCCTGAGTGGCCTCGCCATCAGCCGGCCTCCCGTTGCGGAACCGCCGGCGACAGGAAGTTGCCCATCACCCGTGGCCCGTCCGGCGTCAGGATGCTCTCGGGATGGAACTGCACGCCCTCCACCGCCAGGTCGCGGTGCCGGACTCCCATGATCTCTCCCTCCGGCGTCCACGCGGTCACTTCAAGCGAAGGCGGAATGGCGTCTCGTTGCGCAATCAACGAATGATAGCGCCCCGCCTGAAAGGGATTGGGCAGCCCGGTGAACACGCCGCGGCCGTCGTGGTGCACCAGCGAGGTCTTGCCATGCATCAGGCGCCCGGCGCGAACGACCTTGCCGCCGAAGACTTCCACCAGCGACTGGTGGCCGAGACACACGCCGAACACCGGGATCCGGCCAGCAAAGGCCTCGATCATCTTCATGGAAACTCCGGCGTCCTTCGGCGTTCCGGGCCCCGGCGAGATGCACAGGTGCGTGGCGTCGAGAGCGAGCGCCTCTTCGACCGTGATTTCGTCGTTGCGATGGACCATGACTTCCGCGCCGAGGACGAGGAAAGCCTGCACCAGGTTGTAGGTGAACGAGTCGTAGTTGTCTATCAACAGCAGGCGCGACATCACAGGCCTTCCTCCGCCATTTTCAGGGCGCGCGCGAGCACGGCGCTCTTGGCCAGCACTTCTTCGTGCTCGGCCTCAGGCGAACTGTCGGCAACGATTCCCGCACCCGCCTGGTAGACGTATCGATCCCCCGAAAAGACCAGCGTACGGATGGTGATCGCCTGGTCCATGTCGCCGCCGTGGCCAAAATAGCCGACCGTGCCGCCGTAGAGCCCGCGGCGCACTGGCTCCAGCTCGTCGATGATCTCCATGGCGCGCACCTTGGGCGCGCCGACCAGCGTACCGGCGGGGAAGGCCGCCGCGAACAAGTCGAACATGTCCCGGCCCGACGCGAGCTGGCCGCTGACGCCGCTCACGATGTGCATCACGTGACTGTAACGCTCTATCACCCGATAGGGATCGACGTGCACCGAGCCGGCCGAGGCTACCCGCCCCAGGTCGTTGCGCGCCAGGTCGACGAGCATCACGTGCTCAGCGTTTTCCTTGGCGTCCGCCAGCAGCTCCTGCTCCCGGGCGAGGTCAACGGCGCCATCGTCCGAGCGCGGCCGCGTCCCGGCAATCGGTCGCAGCTGGGCGCGGCCGGCGTTTAGCTTGACCAGCGCCTCTGGTGAGGAACCCACGACGGTCAGGTCGCCGAGGTCGCAGTAGTACATGTAGGGCGAGGGATTGAGTAGCCTTAGTGCCCGGTAGGCTTCGAAAGGATCGAGCTCGCACTGGCCCATGAACCGGATCGACAGCACCAGCTGATAGACGTCGCCCGCGGCAATGTACTCCTTGGTGCGTCCTACGCCCGCCAGGAACTCGTCCCGGCTGAGGCTGGGGATCGGCGGCGCAATCCGGATGCGCGCTTTTCGCGAGGGGACCGGCCCACGCAACGCCCGGATGATCTCGGCGCGCAGCAACTGCCGTTCGGACTCCGGTCCGGCATGCAGCAGCGCCATGCCGCGAGTCACGTGGTCGAATACCAGAAACGACTTCGGGGCCAGATAGCAGGCATCCGGAACCGGCAGGTCGGGACGCGCCCTGTCCGGCAGGCGCTCAAAGAAACGGACCAGGTCATAGGCCGATACCCCGACCAGGCCGCCGGCGAGCGGGACGCCCGCCACCTCGGGCAGGGGCCGCGGCGCCGCCTTCAACGCGCTGCGCAGTTCCGCAAGCAGCTCGTTGCGGTTGCCGGGCATGGGCCGCATCGAGCGGCCGACCCTCAGACCGGAGCGGTCGAGCCGTACCTCCAGGCAATCACCGAAACCGATAAACGAGTAGCGGGCTAGCCGCTCACCGCCCTCGACGCTTTCCAGCAGGAAACGGGGCTTGAAAGGCTCCAGCTTCAGATAAGCGGAGACCGGGGTATCGAGGTCCGCGGCAATGTCGAACGGCGCTTTCATGAGCTCCTCGTGTCACCGGCAGCGGGGAGCGGACAACAAAAAACCCACCCCCGGCACCTGCTCGGAGATGGGTCGGGTTCGTATCGAAAAAATGCTTACGCGCCCGACGACCACTCCGAAGAGCGGTGCCACCACCAGCGAATCGTCGCAAGCCGTGTCGGGCGATTGTCCATTGCGTAGCAGTATGGCGGGGCGCTGCGCCAGCGGTCAAGACCACAAATCCGGGGACAGTTTACCCATTTGTCCGCCGCTAAATTAGTAGTAACAACCTGGCTCGGCAGATAGACGCGAAGGATCGGTGATTCCCAAATAGGTAAACTGTCCCCGGAATTCAGCTCTTCAGGTCACCGGCAGTTTCAGGTAGCGCCGCCCGTTCGGCTCGGCCGGAGGCAGCTGCCCGGCGCGGATATTGACCTGCACCGACGGGTACAGAAGTTCCGGCACGGCGAGCGTGGCGTCACGGCCGGTTCGCAGAGCGACGAACTCCGTCTCGGTGACCCCGTCGCGCAGGTGGATGTTGCCAGCCCGCTCGGCGGCGATCGTCGTTTCGCAGAGACGCTCCCGCCCACCCGGGCCGTAGTCGTGGCAAACGAAGACGCGGGTCTCGCCCGCAAGCGAGTAGAGCCTCTGGATCGACCGGTACAGCACGTGGGCGTCACCGCCGGGAAAGTCGCAGCGCGCCGTGCCGCCGTCGGGCATGAACAGACTGTCGCCGACGAACGCCGCATCGCCGATCAGGTAGGTGACGCTGTCGTTGGTGTGCCCCGCAGTCGATATCACGCGCCCTGCCAGCGAACCAACCTGAAACGTCTCGTCATCGGCGAACAGGTGATCAAATTGCCGACCGTCGGTCGACAAGCCTTCCTCCAGGTTCAGCAGGTCCTTGAACGTCGCCTGGACCGCGCTGATGCCCCGACCGATCGCGATCCGGCCGCCAAGCCCGTGCTTAAGAAAGGGCGCGGCGCTCAGGTGGTCGGCGTGGGCGTGGGTCTCGAGGATCCATTCGACGGTCAATCCGCGCTCACGAACAAATGCAGCCACCAACTCGGCAAACTCGGGGCTGGTGCGGCCCGAGCGCACATCGAAATCGAGCGCCGGATCGATGATCGCCGCGGCCATGCCATCGTGGACGACATAGGTCCAGGTGGAGGACTGCTTGTGAAGGAACGGCTGGACTTCCGGTCGATTCATGCTTGCTCTCCCATCTTCCGATTTCCGTCTATCTTCGCAGAAATCGCCTTGCGGTTTCCGTACCGGGGAAATTGCGCTGGCCCCGGTTGCTCCGCGCCGATTATCCTGTTCGCTGCTGTCAGCGGACACTCAAAGCATGCTGCTCGCATGGCTCGGCGCAGTCGCCATCGGTCTTTCGCTCGGCCTGCTCGGCTCTGGTGGATCCATCATCACCGTGCCGGTGCTGGTCTACCTCGTCGGGCAGCCGGAGAAGATCGCGGTCGCCGGATCACTAGGCGTGGTCGGCAGCATTGCCTCGATCGGCGCGCTGCAGAATATCGCTCGCGGCCAGATCGATTGGCGCAGCGTGCTGTGGTTCGGCCTGCCGGGCATGGCTGGAACCTATGGCGGGGCGCTGCTATCGGGGCACGTCAGCGGGGCCGTGCAGCTTGCCGTGTTTGCCGTTGTCATGCTGGTCGCCTCGGTGATGATGTTTCGCCGCGGCGGCTACCAGCCGATGGGAGGCGCCGCCCGGCCGATTGCGAAGGTGGTTGCCGACGGCCTGGCCGTGGGACTCCTGACCGGCTTCGTCGGGGTCGGCGGCGGCTTCCTGATCCTCCCGGCGCTGGTACTGCTGGGCGGCCTGACCATGCACGTGGCCATCGGCACAAGCCTCGCCATCATCTCGCTCAATGCCTTTACCGGCTTCTTCAAGCACCTGCACCTGTTGTCGGCACAGGGCCAGACGCTCGACTGGCCGGTGCTCATGACCTTTGTCGTGCTCGGCGCTGCGGGCAGCGTCGTCGGCAGCCACTACGCCAATCGTGTTCCACAGGATACCCTCAGGCGTGGGTTCGCCGTCTTCCTGGTGCTGATGGC
>JAHEAZ010000064.1 GCA_024642505.1 Gammaproteobacteria bacterium | reverse complement strand
GTCTGCGCTAGCTGCCAGTCTCGTAGCTCAGGCCGTATGCGACACTCTCCGGGCTCATGACCGGCCCACTGATTACCATCGAAGTCCACGACACGCTGCTGGCTGCCGCTCAGGCCGGCCAGGCGATGGTCGAGTGCTCGCTCGATCTCGGTCGCTCGACAACCACGGTCGAGCCTGGCGCGGGTGACTGGGCGTGGCAAGGGCGGCGCTATCCCTATCTCGAGAATTGCCGGGACCGCACTGTCTATCACTGGGCCGGCGCAGAGTTCGAGCCCGTCGCACGGTTCAATCAATCACTGACCAAGCTGGTGCCGACGGAGTGGGGTCCGCCGACCTTCGAGATCGACGGCATCAAGATGCTGGTCACGTCGAAGATATCGCCCTGGGAAGACGCGCGACGCAAGGTGTCCCTGGTCCAGCCGCGTGGCAAGGTGATCCTGGATACCTGCGGTGGCCTGGGCTACTACGCGGCGTGGTGCCTCGAGGAGCGGGCGGAGCGGGTGCTGTCCTGCGAGAAGAATCCCGATGTTCTCTGGCTGCGCAGCCTGAACCCGTGGTCGCCGCGGGTGGGCGGAGCGCTGTCGCTGACGCAAGGTGACATTGCGCTTGAAATCGCGGCGCAGCCCGCGGCATCGGTGGATGCGATCCTGCACGACCCACCGCGCTTCGGTATTGCGGGCGAGCTGTACTCGCGGACGTTCTATGGCGAGCTCGCGCGGGTGTTACGACGCGGGGGACGCCTGTTTCACTACACTGGCAGGCCGAACAAGCTCACCAGTGGGCGTGATGTTCCGCGGGAAGTGGCGCGGCGACTCGACGAGGCGGGCTTCACGACCGAGTTGAGTGGCGACGGGGTGCTGGCGACGAGGCGGTAGGCGCCCACGATCTGCCGGGAACGCCGCCAGGCAACCGGGATCGATCCGCGCTCCGCTGCGGCGCTGCAGGCTGTTCGCAGGCCCTAGTGGCAAATCGAACGAGGCAAGCAACTGACTGCGACTGACCCGCATAGCTGGCGACGGCCAGCCGTGGCAGGATGTGGGCGGAGTGCGGCCCAGAAGGGAGGGCGCTCATGTTCAGGATGGATCCCGCGGCGTTGCGCCAGGCGCTGGAACAGCTGGAACGAGCGCAGCACGATCATGCGGCCTGGTATGAGAACCTCATCGGCGCACTTCTCTGTCGGCTGCCGGCCAACCCGGCCGATCTCGAGGAAAATGCACATCGGCGTTGTCATTTTGGCCGGTGGTACTACGGCCAGGCGCCGGTAGCGCTGCGGGAGCAACCGGCATTCGCAGCGATCGATGCAGACCACAGGCAGGTGCACGACATCGCGGTGCAGCTGCTGCGGCAAGCTGCCAGCGGTGGCCCGATCGTCCTTGCCGACTATGACAGCCTGGTGGCGTGTAGCGCGCGGCTGAACCTCGAGCTGGACTCCTTGAGACACGAGGTCCAGGCGGCGCTGCGCGGCAGCGACGCATTGACGGGCGCATACGACCGTTCTCAGCTCCTTCCGGAACTGAATGAGTGGCGCGAGCTGGCGCGGCGTGGCGTCCAGCAGTGCTGCATCGCGTTCATGGACCTCGACCGTTTCAAGCAGATCAACGACAGCTATGGTCACAGCGTCGGCGACCAGGTGCTGGCTGGCGCGGTGCACTGCGTGGTCGAGAAGTTACGACCGTATGACAAGGTGTTCCGCTATGGTGGGGACGAATTCCTGATCTCGATGCCCGCGGCAGATCTGGCGACGGGCCAGGTGATGGCGGAGCGCGTTGGCCGGGTCCTGCGTGCGACGCCGCTCGTCGCCAGCGTGGAGGGCACGCCAATCTTTGCAGTGGCTTCGTTTGGTCTGGCATTGCTCGACCCGGACGTCAGCGTGGAGGAGTCCGTCGATCGGGCGGACACGGCGCTGTTGGCAGCCAAGGCGGCGGGCAGGGGCCGTGCCGTCTGCTGGAATCCGGCGATCAATACACACCAGGCGCTGCGGACGCTGCGAGAGGAAGATATCTCCGGGTGAGGCGGCGTGACCTGGAGAGCGTTACCGGGAGCAGGAATCAATGCGCCCAGTCGAGCACGCCCGAGTACGCAGTCAGCAGGATCATGCCGCCGAAAATGACGCGGTACCAGGCGAAGACCGTGAAGTCGTGGGTCGAGATGTAGCGGATCAGCCAGCGGATGCACAGCAGGGCGCTGATGAAGGAGAGCACCAGGCCGACTGCGAACACCGGCGCATCGGCGGCGCTGAGCAGCCCACGCTGGTTCCATAGCGAATAGGCGCCGGCGCCGATCAAGGTCGGGATCGCCAGGTAGAAACTGAACTCCGTGGCCGCCCTGCGCGACAGGCCAAACAACATGCCGCCGATGATGGTCGCGCCCGAGCGGCTGGTACCCGGAATCAACGCGAAGCACTGCATCAGTCCGACCTTCAGCGCGTCGAGCGGCGTCATGTCGTCGATGGACTCGACACGCGCATGGCGCCTGCCTTCAAGGTCGCGTGCCCCGTAGCGTCGCTTGTGGCGCGACTCGACCCACAGGATGATCAGGCCGCCGACCACGAAGGCGACGGCCACGGGTACCGGGTGGAACAGGTGCGCCTTGATTGCCTGCCCCAGCACCAGGCCGAAGACCACCGCCGGCACGAATGCGATGGCGACATTCAGCGCGAAGCGCTGCGCCACGGGCTGCGAGACAATCCCGGCAAAAGTGTCGGTGATGCGGCGCCGGTATTCCCAGATCACCGCGAACATGGCGCCAGTCTGGATCGAGACCTCGAAGGTGGCGGCGCTAGCCCCGTTGAAGCCGAGCAGCGAGGCGGCGACGATCAGGTGCCCGGTGGAGGAGATCGGCAGGAACTCCGTCAAGCCTTCGACGATGCCGAGAATCGCCGCCTTCAGCAGGATGATCAGGTCCAAGTGCGCTCTACCCGTATGCCAGCGCGGGATTGCGCCAACGAGCGCGCATTATCCCTGCATTCGCTTGGATAACAAATCCAAACGGCCTCTGATGTCCAGAGGCGCGGGAACGCAGGACGGCCAGACGATCTACGGATCCGGCCTTGTCGTCCGACGAGCCTGCACAAAGATCGAGCATCTGCAGCCAGGGGCGCCAATTTCACAGAATGCTGCGTACTTCTTGCGATGATGTGCGCTGGTCGGCAGCCCGGCCACGGGTGGACGCACATAGTTCCGGTCGAAGACTCGAGCATCGAGTCCGGAGGGATCCTTGCGCAGCCACGACCCGCTCGCCCTCGTGCCGGAACCGCGGCGATATCCGCTCGCCATCGCGGCCTGCTGGATCGCGGGCTGTGGTGTTGTCGCCACCGTCACAGGTCCGACGCTGCGCGTCGAGCCGTTCTACCTGCCCGCGATCCTCCTGGTCGCCTGGTACTACGGCCCGCGTCACGGACTCGCGGCCGCAGTGGGCGCAACACTGGCCGCGTCGGCGGCCGACCTTACGACCGTGACCAGCGCGGCGTCTGCAGTCGGTGTCCTGTCCTGGAATCTTGCAGCGCGCGGTCTGTTGTTTGCCCTGCCTGCCTGGCTGCTGTGCCTGGTGCGGGAACAGCAACGCCGCCTGGCCTGCCTGGTGAAGATTGACGCAGCGAGTGGTTTCGCCACCCAGCATGGCCTCATCGGGACGCTCGCCGATGAACTCGTCCGCACCGAGCGCCTCGGCGGTGAGACGAGCATCGTCTGCATCGGTGTGGGCGGCTTGCCGCGGCTGGCATCCGAGCGCGGCCGGGAACACGTCGAGGCCGTATTGCGCGGTTTCTGCGCCACACTGGGCGCCTGTGTCCGGCGGGCCGACGTGGTGGCGCGACTCGCGGAGGACGAGTTCGCGCTGCTGCTGCGCGGGACCGGCAGTGAGGCCGCGGCGGGAGTGGCAGACAAGCTCTCCCGATCGCTGACCAACTGGCTGCTGACGCAGGGTAACGACCTCAGCTGCAGTGTTGGCTTCACCACCGCGCCCCGCGGTCGGCTGCTCGACGCCGCCGCGCTGCTGGCACGCGCCGTGGCGAACATGTACGAGCAGCGCTCGGCCGGTCCCGCGCAGCAGCCGACGGGTAATGCGGCACGCGTACCGGCCTTGAGGGGTGTTACGGCCCGCGAATCCGCATGAAGCACTACGCGGTCAGCGCTCGTCGGCTCGCTTGATCGGATCGGTGGCGATGCCCACCTTGACGATGCCGGCGTTCTGCGCGTCGGCCATCACCGTCGCAAGCGCCTGGAACTGCAAGGTCCGGTCGACGTGCAGGTGCAGCTCGGGCTGGGGTTTGCGCTGCGCCTCGGCGGAGAGCCGCTTGATCATGAAGAGTCGGTCGATAGGCACGTCATTGAGGAACATCTGGCCGTCCGCCATCAGCGAAATCACGATGGTGTCGGGCTTCTCCTCGAGCAGTACGGTGGAGGCCTGCGGCAGGTCGATCTTGATCTTGTGGGCGAGCAGTGGCGCCGTGATCATGAAAATGATCAACAGCACCAGCATGACGTCCACCAGCGGGATCATGTTGATCTCGACCATTGGCGCCGAATGAGGCGCTCCGCCACCTCCGCCGTTGAGTCCGCTGAATGCCATGGCTGTCTCCCTGAGGGTCAGGCCGCCTGCTTGCTGCGATGAGCGCGGTGGTGGTCCATCGAGGACGGCACGCGCGCGCCGGTGGTGAGGTAGGCGAGCAGGTCCTCGGCGAAGGCGTGGAAGCTCGCGATGATCACGCGGTTGTTGCGTACCAGCAGGTTATAGCCGAGCACCGCCGGCACGGCGACTGCCAGGCCGAGTGCCGTCATGATCAGCGCCTCGCCCACTGGGCCTGCCACCTGGTCGAGTGAGGTCTCGCCGGTCGCACCAATGCGCACCAGGGCGTGGAAGATGCCCCAGACGGTGCCGAACAGGCCGATGAACGGCGCCGTGCTACCGACCGAGGCGAGGAAGGTGAGGCCCGTCTCCAGGCGCCCCATCTCGCGTTCGGTTGCAGCGCGCAGTGCGCGGTCGAGGAACTCGGCCCGGTGCAGCGTCCCGGCAGCTCGTTCCTGCGTAAGGTGGTCGTGGTGCTGCATCGCGAACTCGCCGTCGAGCGCGATCTTCGAGAACGGCTCCCACTCGGGTTGTTGCTCGAGATGGGCGATGGCCTGCTCGGGCGTCGTCTTCCAGAACGAGGAAACGACATGGCTCGACAGGGATCGGATCCGAACGATCCGCGCTGCCTTGAGGGCAATGAAGTACCAGGACACGATGGACATCAGGATGAGCAGGCCGAACACGGACAGTCCGACGGCGTCCGTCTCGTGCAGAAAGTTCGCGATACTCATCGTGGTAAGGGTTTCTGTGGTCTGCATGATGTCTTCCTGAGTTCAGTCGACCAACTTGAATTGCACGGGCACGTTGGCCCAGGCTCGTACGGGCACGCTATTGCGTGTGAAAGGCTCGAAGCGCCAGAAGCGCACAGCCGCCATTGCGGCCTCGTCCAGTGCGGCTTCGCCGCTGGACTTGCCCAAGGTGACTTCCTGCGGTCGGCCGTTCTCCCCGATGAGCACGCGCACCTTGACCTTGCCCTCGATTCCCATGCGCAGGCAGCGCGGCGGATAGACCGGCAGCTTCATCTCCAGCACCTTCAAGCCCCCGTAGACGAGCGTCGGCACGTCCGCGGCGCCGTCGAACCCCTCGCCGTCGGGGACGCCGTCCGGCATCGGTGGTCCGGGCACGCCCGGCAACAGCTCGTCGCCGATCTCGTAGGGTTTCACTTCGGTATTGAGCGGCACGGGATCGGTGGTGGGCGTATCCACCAGGATGGGTACCGGGCGGGTCTGACGGGGCTTCGGCTTGACCGCGTCGCTGGCAAGAAGCGGTGCTTCCTCGGGCTGGGGCTGCACCTGCGGCGGCAGTCGTGGCGGCGGCAGTTTCTCCAGGGTGACCTGAAAGACCGGAGGCGGTGCTTCGGCCGCCGGCGCCTCGGGTGGCATGATGAACAGTCGTACGATGCCGGCGGTGTGCAGGGCAGTGACGACCAACAGCACCCCCGCGGCGCCCCAGGTCAGGCGCTCGTCATGGACATAGCGGTCGATGCGCATTAGGTGCCGCACCTGGTGTCGGCCACGGATTGGCGCGACTTGAACTTGATTCTAGCGGAGGCGTGGGCCGGTTACTGCTCGTGCCGAGGGGCGAAAATACCTAGGCGATCAAGGGTTTGCCGCAGGCGCGACCGACGATTCCCGATGGCGGCGCTCAGTTAGAGGGACTTACTGCCGATCGCCTTCGCGAGCGTTTCGGCCATCCGGGTCTGCCAGCCTGGGCCCGTAGCCTTCCATCGCGCCAGAGTCTCCGGCGGAAGGCGGATGGAAATGGCAGTGCGTGCGTTGCCCGACTTCGGGCGACCCCGCGGCCTCAGCATCTTCTTGGCGACGCTCGAACCGAAGATCCTGGGCAACGCGGCGTGTCCGGGGCGGGCCCTGGAAACAGTCCGCTCGGTCCACTCAGGGTTATCGGGGGTGGGCCGGCTAGGTTTGGGTCTGCGCTTCATAGCGTAATGCCTCGCGACGATTGGCCTTTCTCAGGCTGATTACATGAACCGCATCGCCTCGCGGTGTGAAGACCAGTGAGTGCAGTCGTCTGGCGATAAAGCCGAGGGCCTGATAACGACGCTCACCGTAGTCCCTGCGGGCGTCTTCGACGACGAGGGCTGTGTCCCACTCAAACTCCGCCGCGATTTCGAACGATATGCCACGCTCGGCGATGTTCCACTCGTTCTTGGTGCGGTCGAAGCAAATGCTCACGAATATTGTATATACGTGTATACGATAAATAAAGGGCGCCAGCTCGTGTGCGCGCGGGCACGCCTTGCGTTTTCAGCATCATCTGGCTTCCGGGCGGCTGCCTGGGTTCGAGAATTTGCCGCGAGCAATTGAATTCTCGTTGCAGAGGTCCGGCTCGCGGCCCATCTCCTGCGGCACCTGCCGTGCGATCAACCCCCGCCGCGCCGGAAACGCGTGTCGAAGCGGGTGATGAAGGCTTCGATCACATCTGCCGCGCAGCCCTGGAACCGCAGCTCGACCAGCGTGCGCGGCAACTGGAAGTTGCCGAGGGTGCGCGTGCCCTGCGCGCCCAGCTGGATATCGACGCGACCGGCACCGAGCCGGAGCGTGAGACCATCGTCGCGGATCACGTGATCCGTGCCTTCCAGCAACGGCCGGACGCTGCGAAAGAAATCCGCATGCGTGATGCCCATGTCCTTGACGACCCGGCGTATGCCGTCGCGAGTCTCTCCCACCCCCGACTCAACCACCGGCCACCGGCGGCCAGACGGCGAGCACGTCGTCGGCCTTGATCATGCTCTCGTTGCGGGCATGGGCATCCAGGTAAACGCCATTGAGCAGTACCAGGTGAACTTTCTCCAGCGGCACGTTGAACTGCTCGAGCACCTGGTGTGCGCTGGCCGTCTCCGGCACCTCGGTCTGCACCGCGTTGGCCTTGGCGCCCGCCGGCAGAAACTGTCCCAGTCCCGCGAACAGCTTCAGCGTGATCCTCATATCACGTAGGCGTTGTGTCCCACCGGCATCGTCGTGGACAGATAGGCCTCCACCAGGCGGGTCGGGTCGGCCTGCAGCTTCTTCTTCCACGGCCCCAGAGCGGTCTTGCCCTGGATCAGGCCGCGGAGCACGCCGACGTGGTCGGTCAGGCCAAGTGCGGTGGCGCCGACCAGGACGTCGTCCTGAAACTGCAGGTTGATGTAGCGGAAACGATCGGGATCGTTCAACTCGGCGCTATCGCCGCCTTTCACACCCATCCACTGGGCGAACGAACTCGAAACCAGCCCGAGCGTATCGAGCACGTTCATGTTGAGCGTGCCCCGCTGCGCATGGCGGTGTCCGCGGGTCATGTGCATTGCCGCGATGCGACCGTGCTCGACGGCGGTCGGCTGGATCGCCTGCACGACGTAGGCGCCGGTCGAAAAATCCCTGCCCTGCGCAACGTCGCCGGCTGCGTACACGTCCGGCACGCTGGCGGCGAGAAACTCGTTGACCAGGATCCCGCGCTCGGTGGCGATGCCGCTTCCGTCCAGGAAGCCGGTGTTGGAGCGGACGCCTGTTGCCTGGATGACGAGGTCGGCGGGAATGGCGTCGCCACCCTCGAGCAGCACGCGCAATGGCGCGGCGCCCTTGGCGCCCTCGATGGCCCGGACCTGGCTGGATACCCGGACCGACACGCCGCGGCTCTCACACCAGCGTCGCACCATGCCTCCCGCCGTCGCGTTCAGCATTCTCGGCACCATCCGGTCCTCGAGTTCGACGACCGTGAGCTTGACGCCGCGCGCGGCCAGCGCCTCGAGAATGATGCAGCCGATGAACCCGGCGCCGATCAGCACCACCGAGCTACCCTTGTGCGCCCGTTCGATGATCTTCCTCACATCGGCCAGCGTCCAGCAGGCGCAGACGCCTTCCAGGTCCACGCCCGGGATCGGCGGCGCGATCGGAGTCGCGCCGGAGGCGATCAGCAGCTTGTCGTAGGACTGCTTACCGCCACCCGCCAGCGCGACGCTTCTTGCCTTGGCATCCACGGTGGTCACGCGACCGCGGATGACGTCGATCCGCAGCTCGTCGTAGTGACCCGGATCCTTGCGCAGGTAGGTGCCCGGTTCGCCAATCCTGTCCATCAACAGGTAAGGGATCGCCATGCGGGAATAGGGCGGCTCCGGCTCATCGCCGATGAGCGTTACCGTTCCCTGCGGATCGAACTTGCGCAGCTGTTCGGCGGCGACCACGCCAGCCGGACCCGCGCCGATTATCACGTGCCGCATGAGTATCCCCTCAGGACAGGCCGAGCCGCTTCAGGGTGTCCGCCGTCGGGACGCCTTGATCGTTCCAGCCGCGGATCTGGTAGTACTGCGGGAGCATCTTGCCCAGTTCGGCGACGTGACCCTTGGCGGGGCCGACGTTCGCGGCATCCTTCAGCAGGCGCTTGGGCAGGGAATCGTCCTTGCCGGTGAGGCCCGCAGCGAGGTTGAACTGCCGCTCGAGGTTCCAGATGCGCTCGCCGACATGCAGCAGCTTTTCCGTGGTCCACTCGCCGTCGCAGGCGGCGTCCACCTGTGGCGCAACGTCGTCCAGGGTCCAGGCAAAGGAAGTGAAGATGCAGATGCCTGCGGAATCGAAGGCTGCGGTGGCGTCCTGGAAAGCCTTGACCAGCTCCGGCTTGCCGGCGGTGGCGAGCGGGTCGGTCTTCTCGGGAATTCCCATGATCTCGGAAGCCACCGTGTAGCCGCGAAGATGGCAGGCGCCGCGGTTACTGGTCGCGTAGGCGAGCCCCATGCCCTGGATGGCCCGCGGGTCGTAGGCCGGGAATTCCTGGCCCTTGACCGTCATCGACAACTCCGGGCGACCGTACTTGGCGCAGAATCGCTTTGAGCCCAGCGCCAGGTCGCGCCCGAAGCCCTCGCCCCTGGCAACCAGCTCGGCGGCTGTGGTCAGCGCCGCGGCCGAACCGAACTTGAACTCGATGCCGCCGGTATGTTCCTTGGTGAGCACGCCCTGCTCGTAGAGCTCCATGGCGGCCGCGACGGTCGAGCCGAAAGAAATCGGGTCGAAGCCGTCCTCGTTGCAGATGAAGTTTGCGTAGGTCAGTGCGTCGAGATCGTCCACGCCGGTGTCCGAACCCAGCGCCCAGGCGGCCTCGTACTCGAGTCCACCCGATGAACCCCAGTATTCCGGCTTGTTCTTGATCGTGTAGTGTCCACGATCGACGGTCGAGATGCGGCCGCAGGCAATGGTGCAGGCGAAGCAGGCCGCGTTGGTGGTCAGATTGGGCTTACCGTCGCTCTCACGCGGCTGGTGCATGGCCTCGCCCGAGATCTTGTGCGCGCCCGGGAACTGGGTCTCGCGCATGTTGTAGGTGGGCATCGCGCCCGCCTCGTTGATGACGTTCATCAGCACCTGCGTGCCGTAGGCCGGCAGGCCCTGGCCGGTCACCGCATTGTCGCGCAGGACTTTCTTTCCAGCCTCGGTTGCCTGCATGAAGCGCAGCGGGTCCTTGACGTTGCCCACGCCCTTCGTGCCGCGGCACACGACCGCCTTCAGGTTCTTCGAGGCCATCACGGTGCCGACGCCGGAGCGGCCGGCGGCGCGGTGCAGGTCGTTGATGACGCCGGCATACAGGCAGCCAGTCTCCGCCGACCGGCCAACGCCGGAAATGCGCACGTTGGGATCCTGGTGCTTCTTGCGCAGGATCTTGTCGGCTTCCCAGATCGACTTGCCCCAGACCTCCGCGGCGTCGAGCAATTCGACGTGTTCGTTACGGATGTACAGGTAGACGGGCTTTGGCGACTTGCCCTCGAAGATCAGCATGTCCCAGCCCGCGTTCTTTAGCTCGGCGCCGATGTAGCCGCCGGAATTGGAGCAGGCGATGGTCCCGGTCAGCGGGCTCTTGCAGACCACCGAGTAACGTCCGCCCGTGGACGCCATGGTGCCGGTCAGCGGTCCCGTCACCAGCATCAGCTTGTTGTCGGGCCCCAGGGCGTCACACTTCGGGTCGATCTCCTCGACCAGGTACTTCGAGGCCAGCCCGCGCTGGCCCAGGTACTGCTGTGCCCACTCCATGTTGAGGGGCTCGACTGAAACGGTGCCGCGCGTCAGGTTCACGCGCAAGACTTTCTTTGTCCATGCCATGGCGGTGTCCCCTATGCCTTTGCGCGATCGAAGTTCTGCGCGTCCTTGGCCACCGGCGCGTTGAATCGCGCGCTGGTCGCCTCGCCGCGTTGTGCCCAGGCCCGCATGCGCGCCAGCCCCGTGTCCGCGATGTCCACGTAGGTGATCGCTCCGGTCGGGCAGGCCTTTGCGCACCACGGATCGCCTCCGCACAGGTCGCACTTCATGACCTTGCCGGTGTCGGCGCGGTAGTTCACCGTGCCGAACGGACAGGCGATGGTGCAGACCTTGCAGCCCACGCACAGGTCGTCGAGCACGTCCTTCGAACCCGTCGCGGGGTTGAAGACGATCGCCTCCACCGGGCAGGCGTGCATGCACCAGGCCTCTTCGCACTGCGTGCAGGTGTAAGGCGCGAAGCTGCCCTGCTCGTGGAACTCAAAAACCTTGATGCGGGACAATGCGGGATTGAAGACACCCTCGTTCTCGTAGGAACAGGCCATCTCGCATTGCATGCAGCCGGTGCATTTCTCCGGCTCCAGCTTCAACGCTCGCAGCATGGTCGCCTCCTGGTGCGTCGTTCTTCTGGCCGGGTTGAGCACAAGCGGCGCCGCTTGCGGCCGGTGTGCCCGGCCCGGGTGATGCGCTTTCAAGCCCCATCATACCCGCCGTCAGCCCGCTGGAAAGACCGGCACACTGGCGCAGCGTCGGCTACGGCAGGCCGGGCTCGTTGCTGCGGTGCAGCGATGAGGTTTAGTCCCAGGGAATTCAGGAGCCGGTCGGCGCGCCGCAGGCCTCGCAGCTCGGGCTCTTCTTCAGCTGGAACCAGTGGAATTCCATCGTCCGCGCATCCACGAGCAACAGTCGCCCAACGAGGTTCGTCTCGATACCGAGCAGCACTTTCAGCGCCTCGGTAGCCTGTATGCAGCCAACGATTCCGGCCACCGGTCCCAGCACGCCCTGCCCCGAGCAGTTTTCCCAGTTGGAGGAGGGGCGCCCGGCTTCGGGTTGCCCGGCGAGATCCGGGTACAGGCACGCGTAGCAGGGGCTGTCGTCGCGGTCGGCCCGGAACACCGACGCCTGGCCTTCCATCCCGACAACGGCACCATAGATCAGCGGAGTGCGCAGGGCGACACAGGCCCGGTTCAATTCGAAACGTGATTCGAAGTTGTCGGTGCCATCCACGACGACGTCCGCTGCACGCACGGCGTCGAGCAACTCGTCGCCCGAGAGGCGGCAGGTGTGGGTGACGATCTCCACTTCCGGGTTCAGCGCCTCCAGGGACGTTCGCGCCGACTCGGTCTTGGCGATACCGATGCTCGTCGTGCGATGCAGGATCTGTCGGTGCAGGTTTGAAACCTCCACCGTGTCAGGATCGACCAGCACCAGCTGCCCGACGCCGGCGCCGGCAAGGTAGGTCGTCACCGGGGAGCCGAGGCCGCCGAGTCCCAGCACCAGAACCCGCGACTGCAGGAGTCGCTGCTGCCCAGCCTCGTCGATGTCCGGCAGGATGATCTGGCGGCTATAGCGCAGGAGCTGCTGATCAGTCAGTGCCGCCACCGCCGCACTGGCCCCGACCAGGTCGTCTTCGTCTCCGTTGCCCGCCATGCCGGTTACCTCGCATCGGCTTGCGTGATGGTATCCGGAAAGGACAGATGACGCAGGCCCTGCCCGTCATTGCGACACGCTGTGTCGTGGCCCGCCACCGCGCCCTTGGAGGCACGGGTCGGGTAAAGGATGGTTTGCGCATACCAGCTCGCCAGAACGAGCAAGGCCCCTCGCGGGGCCTTGTCTCTTTCAATCACTTCTTCGTGGAAACGCCGGGTCAGTCCTCGACCAGGAAACTCCGCAGCTGCTCCGAGCGGCTCGGGTGCCTGAGCTTCCTGAGCGCCTTGGCCTCTATCTGCCGGATACGTTCGCGGGTGACGTCGAACTGCTTGCCGACTTCCTCCAGCGTGTGGTCCGTGGTCAGGTCGATGCCGAAGCGCATGCGCAGGACCTTGGCCTCGCGCGGGGTCAGCTGGGACAGCACGCCATGCACGGTTTCGCGCAGCGACTCGGAGGTCGCCGAATCCAGCGGGCTTTCCGCCATGGCGTCCTCGATGAAGTCGCCCAGGTGCGAATCCTCGTCGTCGCCGATCGGAGTCTCCATCGAGATGGGCTCCTTGGCGATCTTCAGCACCTTGCGGACCTTGTCCTC
>JAHEAZ010000136.1 GCA_024642505.1 Gammaproteobacteria bacterium | reverse complement strand
CTGCTGAACAAGCTGCTGCTCAGCACCTACCAGGAAGAAATGAGGCTCTACACCAGAGTGGCGTCACCCGGCGAAGCCGGCCGCCAGAGGACCTGATCATGAACATTCGCTATGCAACCATCGCCATATCCGCGCTGCTGGCCACGCCCGCCGCCGAGGCCGTCCAGAACATCGATCGCAGCCTGCCGACCGGCGCGACCCCATCAGTCGAGATCAGCAATGTGCAGGGGCGCGTCAGCGTGGTCGCCTGGGACGGCCTGGAGGTCAAGGTCACCGGCACGATCGAGAACGACAAGACCACGCTCGAATTCTCGGGCGACCAGCGCCACGTGGTAATCAAGGTCCGCCCCGAGTCGGACAACTACCGGCGTCATGACGACGCCAATCTCGACATCCGCGTGCCGAAGGGTGCATCGCTCGACATCAACACGGTCAGCGCCAACATCGACGTCCAGGGCGTGCTCGGCGAGCAACGGCTCGAGTCGGTGAGCGGCGACGTCACCACGACGGCCTTCGACGAGCAGCTCGACCTGCGCACCATCAGTGGCGACGCCAAGGTCAGTGGCAGCGGCGGCACGGTGCGGATCCAGGCGGAGAGCACCAGCGGCGACGTGACGGTGCGCAACGTCGCCGGCGAGCTGGAGGCCCAGTCTGTGAGCGGCGACGTCGAGTTCGAGATGGGAATGGCTGCGCGGGTGCAGGTGGAGACGGTGTCGGGCAACGTCAAGGGCAACCTGACCCTGATGGACAGTGCCCGGCTGGAGGCGGAAAGCGTCTCCGGCAGCGTCAACCTGCGCTTCGGCCAGCCGGTCAATGGCGAGTTCGACCTCGAGACCTTCAGCGGCGGCATCAACAATTGCTTCGGTCCGGACGCGGAGCGCAAGAGTAAGTACGCGCCCGGCACCGAAGTCAGCTTCACGCAGGGCGACGGCGGGGCGCGCGTGAGCGTCGACACCCTGTCGGGCAACATCACGATCTGCGACAAGTAGCCTGAAACGCGGCCTTTGCGCGACGGCCGGCCCCCTGGGTCGGCCGTCTTGCGTCGACACCCAAACAGGTAGACCGGGCGTCGCTGGTAGAATCGGCGCACTGCTTGTGTGCTGGAATCCATGCGTCCCATCCGGATCCTGCTGTTGACGGTCGCCGCCCTGGCGACGACCCTGGCTGTGCTTGCACTGGGCCTGTACGCGATCGCGCGCCTGTCGTGGTCCGAGGCACGCGCTGCCGGATGGCTGACCGCCGGGCTTGGCCTGCCGGTGGAGATCGGCCAGCTGGCCCTCGGCTACTTCCCGCAACCCTGGGTCGAAGTCGAGCAGCTGTCGGTCGCGGCGCGTGCCGCGGCCGCGACCGACAAGCTGCTTGAAGTGGAGCGCGTCAGGATCGTGGTGCCCTGGCGCACGGCGCTGGGGCGCGGCGACCGGATCGCGCGCGCCGCAGTGGATTCTCCCCGGGTCCACCTGCAGGTGGATGCCGCGGGCCGGGCCAACTGGGACGAACTGGTCGAGCGGCTGGCCGCACTCGGTGGCGAGGCGCCACTCACCGGTTCGCTCGGGATACTCGAGATGGAGGGTGGCAGCATCGGTTATCGAAACCAGCAGGACGGTTCGGCCTTCGAGTTGACCGGCCTGACGATCTCCGGCCGCGACGTCGTCCCGGGCGAGTTCTTTCCGCTGGAGTGCCGTGCCGCCATCCAGTCCGCCGGCTACGTACTGCACGCGGCCTTCGAGGGTGGGGCGATGCTTGATCCGGATCACGATCGCTATGCGGGGCGCGACCTGACTCTCAGTGGCTGGCTCGGCGGCGGTGAACTCGGGATCGGCGGCGTGGAGCTGGCCGCGGACCTCGACAGTATTCGGGCCGACCTGGCGGCCTATACGCTAGGTGTTCGCGGCTTCAGGTTCGATGGCCTCGGGGTGAAGGGGGGCGCCGAAATCGACCTGGCAGCGCTCGACACCTCGCCGGTGGCGCAATTCAAGCTGGCGACCGAGCCCTTTGCACCACGCACCGTTGGCCACACGCTCAAACGACCGCTGCCGGAGACCACCGATCCGGCGGCCCTGGCGCGGGCGGCGATCAGCCTGCGCGGCGAATGGAGCGGTGACGGGCTGCAGCTCGAGGACATCCGGGGAGAACTCGATGACAGTCGGTTCAGCGGCAGGCTGTCGCTGCCCGCCGCCGGGTTACCACCGGTCATCCGCCTGCACGTTGACCAGGTCGACCTCGATCGCTATCTCCCGCCCGATTCGCCGGAGGCCAGCAAGGCTGCATCGCCCCAGGCGGCGCTCCAGTCGCTGCTGGCCGAACTGCAGTCGCGGACGGTCGACGCCGAGATCACCGTCGGCGTGGCCCGAGCCGCTGGCGTGACTGCGCGCGAGCTGAAGTTGACGCTGGTGCCGGACGATGCTCCGGCCGGCGCACACCCATGAAGCGTGACCAGATTGCCGCAGAAGTCGCGCCGCGGCTGCTGGCGTGGTTCGCCGTGCATGGGCGCAAGAACCTGCCCTGGCAACAGGACCCGACGCCTTACCGGGTCTGGGTGTCGGAGATCATGCTGCAGCAGACCCAGGTCAGCACCGTGATACCGTACTTCGAGCGCTTCGTGCGGCGCTTTCCGGACGTTGCCACGCTGGCGGCGGCACCCGCCGACGAGGTACTGCACCTGTGGTCCGGGCTCGGCTACTACGCCCGGGCGCGCAACCTGCACGAGGCCGCCCAGGTCCTCGTGACGGAGTACGAAGGACAGTTGCCGGACACGATCGAGGCGATGTGCAAGCTGCCGGGCATCGGCCGGTCGACTGCCGGCGCCATCCTGGCGCTGTCGCGCCAGGAGCGGCACCCGATCCTGGACGGCAACGTGCGGCGGGTGCTGGCCCGTTGCTTCGCCATCGAGGGCTGGCCGGGTGAGCGAGCCATAGACGCCCAGTTGTGGGACCTGTCGGAGGCCTGCACTCCCGAGACCGAGGTGCATTCCTACACACAGGCAGTCATGGACCTCGGCGCCACGGTGTGCGCGCGCAGCAAGCCTGCCTGCGAGCGCTGCCCGCTCGGGTCGATTTGCATCGCCCGGGCGCAGGGCCGGCAAGCCCTGCTGCCAACACCGAAGCCGGCACCGCGGGAGCGACGTGTCGAGAGAACCTACATGCTGATGGTGGTCCGTGATGACGCCAGCGTGCTGCTGGCGCAACGTCCGGCCCGCGGTATCTGGGGCGGGTTGTGGAGCCTGCCGGAATTCGTGGACACCGGCGCCGCCGCCGCATGGGTGGCCGAGCAGCTGGCGGTGAACGATGCGGAATTCGACTCGCTGCCCGCGATCCGGCACAGCTTCACGCACTTCGACCTGGAGATCCTGCCATTGCGCCTGAGGCTTGATCGCCCTGTGGACGCCGTGGCCGAGGAGGGGTACGTCTGGTATAACACCC
>JAHEAZ010000014.1 GCA_024642505.1 Gammaproteobacteria bacterium | reverse complement strand
GCCGGGCCGGTGACGACGCAGGGCTCGATGCCGAAACGCTCGCGCAGCAGCTTGACGCCGCCCCAGGCGGCGACCGGGTCGTTGGCCGACAGGATCACCGCCGTCAGCGACTCGCGGATGTCGTCCGCATCGAGGATCGACTCGACACCGTAGGCTCCGAGCAGGCCGTCGCCGAGTTCGAAGACGATGACGTCCGGCTTGCCCGTCGCCATCTCGTTCATCATGGTACGCGTCAATGCCGGTCCCGACTGTGCTGTGGTGGTGACGATACCGAGGTCGGTGAAGATCATCGAGCGCCGTGCGCCGGAATCCTCCATGGCCATGATGTCGCGGCGCAGCGATACGCCGGTCGCCTTGAAGGCGTCGATGGTCAGCCCGCGATGGCGCATGCGCGAGACGATCGCGCAGGCGGCAGCGGTCTTGCCGGCCTCCATGCAACTACCGGCCAGCGCGATGACCGGTATGCCCCTGGCGTCAAGCGAGACGGCCGTATCGAGCTTTCGCGATCCCACTCGCGCGGGGACGCCGATGCGTTCGCCCAGGAAGGGGAACTGCAACACGACACCGAGTACACGACAGTCGAAAGGGCGACCCTTTTCAGGGTTGACCGAGTCGCACACCCCGAGCACGCCGCCGATGTTCAGCATCTGGATGACGTCGCCGGGCTTCAGCGATTCCGGCAGGTGCCCGGAGTAGCCGAAAAGGGCGCGGCGGTGGCCCAGCGCGCCGACGACGACGTCGCCGCGCGAAATCTTGGCCATGCGGCCGCTGGTCAGTTCTAGCGTGTTGTAGTTCGCCTTGTTGGTGAGGATCTCGACTGCCAGCACGGCGCCTTCTTCCGATGGGATGTCGGTCGAGATGCGCAACTCATGCGACAGACCGCAGGCCTGCGCGACCGAGGCGATCTTGTCCACCATGATGGTCTTCATCATTTTGCTGAATCCTGCCGGCCGCCGGCGCGCTCCCAGAACATGCAAGGCAATGCCACCATCTTCGAAAAACCGAGCGCGTCCTGGGGAGTCCATTCGCCGGTGGCCTCGCCGTAGACGCCCTTGGACGCCTTCATCAGCGAGTAGGGTGAGTCCACGCCCTCGACGAACACACTGCCGGGGCGCAGCAGCACCTTGACGGTGCCAGTCGCGCGCTGCTGCGAGGAGACGAGCAGCGCCTCGATGTCACGGCAGACGGGGTCGAGGTTCTGGCCCTCGTGGACCAGGTCGCCGTAGGGCGCCGCCAGTGTTTCCTTGATGCGCTGCTGGCGCGAGGTCAGCGTCAGTTTCTCGAGCTCGCGGTGGGCGTTCAGCAGCACCTCGGCCGCGGGCGCCTCGTAGGCTACCCGGCCCTTGGTGCCAATGATGGTGTCGCCGAGGTGAATGCCGCGACCAATGCCGAACGGCGCGGCCAGCGACTCGATCTTCTCGATGACAGCGACCGGATCGAGTAATTCGCCATCCACCGAGCAAGGCACCCCCTGCTCGAAGCCAACGACGTGCCGCTCCGCCGGGCGTGGATTGTCGAAGGCGCCCTTCGACAGCACCCAGGCATGCTCCGGGATGGAGTCGCCCGAGGTCAGCGTCTCGGTGCCGCCGATGGTCACTCCCCACAGGCCGCGATTTACCGAGTAGGCGGCGCCGAAAGGCGGGACCGGCAGCTTGCGGTCCTGCAGGAACTTGAGCTGTTCGGGGCGCTTGAAGGCCTGGTCGCGCACCGGTGCCAGTGATTCGAGACCGGGTGCAAGCGTGCGCAAGGCGACCTCGAAACGGACCTGGTCATTGCCGGCGGCGGTGCAGCCATGGGCGACGGTGCCAATCCCGAGCTTGCTGGCCTGCTCGGCCAGCGTTTGCGCCTGTATGGCGCGTTCCGCGCCAACGCACAGTGGGTAGAGTTGGCCGCGCCTGACGTTACCCATGACCAGAAATCTGAGCACTTGCTCGAAATACCTCTGGCGAGCATCGACCAGGTGATGACCGGCCGCGCCGAGCTGGCGCGAGCGTTGCTCGAGCACCTTCGCCGCCTCGGCGTCCAGGCCGCCGGTGTCCACCGTCAACGTGAGCACGGGACGGTTGTAGGTCTCCTTCAGCCAGGGCACCAGGAACGAGGTGTCGAGGCCACCGGAGAATGCAAGCAGGATGGGCGACGCCGCCCCGGGTTTCGTGGCAGTCATGGTGGATCTCAGATTCGGAAAATTTCGTGCAAGCGTGCAAGCAGCTTGCGCTGTGCGGTGGCGTTTGCGGTCGCGACAAAAATCGTGTCGTCGCCGGAAATCGTGCCCACGACCTCGGGCCATTGCGCCCGGTCGAGGACGATGGCGACGCTTTGCGCGGCACCGGTGGAGGTGCGGACGACCGTCAGGCTGGGGCCCGCCGGCTGCACCTGGCGGACAAATCCAGCCACGGCCGCAAAGCTGTCACGGGCCGGGGGCGATTCGTCGGGAAGAACATAGCGATCGGCCAACTTGGCCACGCCCAGCTCGCGCAAATCCCTGCTGACGCTCGATTGGGTCACCCGGTGTCCGGCCCGTGAGAGCATGCGCACCAGGTCCTCCTGCCGGCCGACGGCCGACTGGCTGATGATTTGCCTGAGCGCCTCGCGCCGGGCGGCGGTCAGGGTATGTTCGCTGCTGCTGGCCATCTTCGGATCCGCATAAAGATTCACGAGTCTTGCATAAATATGCAAAACTCGTCAATACCCGTCCTGCGACGGGCCAGGGCCGGCCGGATCAGCGGTCGATGGTGTATTCGATGTCTGCGCTCGCTTCCTGGCCAGCTTCGCCGGTGATTTCCCAACGGTCGCCTATGGTGTAGCGGAGCTTGAAGGTGTTGATCGCGTTCGACAGCGAAATGCCGTAACTGATGTACAGGCGTGGGGACAGGAACTTGCCAATGACCAAGGTGGCCGCGGCCGCAGCATCAGTCTCGACACTGATTTCGTCGATGCCGACGTAGCGGCCGAGCTGGCCGGCCAGGACCGCCCCTCCCTGGGTCGCCACGTCGCCAGCCGAGCCACCAAGACTCTTGCGGTCGCCGGGGTCGAGATTGTCGAGCCGCCGCCCCACGAGCAGCAGCGAGGCGATCTGCGATTGCGGCATCGAAGGATCGGAGTACAGGCTCAGTTCCGGCCTGCGCAGCCGGCCGCGGGCGATTACGCCGACTTCATAGCCTGGCACTTTCTTGCGGGCACGCAGGTCGATGCCAGGATCGGTAACCGGTCCGCCGGCGAACAGCAGCCGGCCACGTTCCACGTCGAGTTCCTTGGTGTAGGCGCGGTACTTGCCAGCCTCGATCTCGAGTTCGCCCGATGCAATGGCGACTTCGTCGGGTCGGCTCTGGACCACGACGCTGCCTTCGAGCCGTCCCTTGAGCCCGAAGGCATCGAGCTTCACGTCCTTGCCAAGGACGAACCGCAAGTCGGTCGAGATCCGGTACGGCAACGTCTCCTGTTCCTCTTCATCGACCGTGACGACGTGCTCGTCGGCCGAGGTTGTCACTGCACCGACCAGGGTTTGTGGTTCGATGCGTGCGGAAGGCACGGTGACAGTGCCTGTCACCGCTATATCCTCACCGTCCACGTCAAAGGTGAGGTTGGGAGAGGCCTCGATGCGCACCTCCGGAATGTCGGCAAGCAGCAGGCGCTCGCCGGAAAACTGCAGCTGTCCGCGCAAGTCACGGCCTTGCCACGTGAGCGTGCCCGTCGCATTGAACGATCCGTCACCAGCCTTGCCGCTCGACTCGAGTTTCAGTCCATGGTCGAGCAGGTCGATCCGGGCGGCTGTTTCTCGCAGCCTCAGGTTGGTCCGGTAAAGATCGAGCAGGCCGTCATCGAGCCTCAGGATGCCGCCGACGATCGGGACACCAAGCGTGCCCGACAGGGCCAGGTCTGCCTGCAGCTTTCCTTCGATTTTGTCGATGTCCGGCACGACCAGGGGCAACAGCCCGAGCCGTGTGGTCGAGAACTGCAGGGAACCGCTCAATGGCGAGTCAGCCAGCGAGGCGCCGGTGATCCGGTCGATGGCGGCCCGGGCACGAAGCTGAAGCGCGTTGGTGTCATCGATCGTGGCGGTCAACTCGTGCCGGTCGGGCCGGCTCTCGAGCCGGACCTGCGTGACGCCAAGGTCGGTCCTTTCCTGCCGGCCGCTGGGGGTGGTGAATTCGAGCCAGGCGTCGCGCAGGGACGCGATGGCAGTGGCGGTCCACGGCCTGTCCGGCCTGCCCTCAGCATGCGCGTCCACGTCGAGTCGCCCGCGATATCCGGGCCGCCGCGGCAGGTCGACCCGAAGTGCCTCGAGCGGAAAGTCCTTCGTTGCGAGCGATGCCGACCAGCCGTCTTCTGCGTTCCAGTTCGCGCCCAGGCAGATTCGGCGCGGCAGATAGACGAAGCAGGTCTCCTCAAGTCGTGCGGCATCCGCCGCAATAGTCAGCTGCATCGGCGCTTCGAGTGAGTAAGGGTGCAGCTGGGGAGCGGCACTTTCGATCCTGGTAGCCGTCAGTCGGTAGACGCCACCCTGGAAATTGCCGTCGCCAACCAGGCTGACTGCTTGATCGCCGGCGCCGAGCTGGAAATCGACGGTGTGCGCACCGGCAAGCCCATCAAGGGAAATGCGTGTCGAGGCAATTTCCTGTCCGCCGACCAGCATGCCCGCGCCACGCAGCCTGATCCACGAGCTTTCACGATCGCTGAGGTCGATGTCCGCGTCCGCAGAGAGGACTGCGGCGCGCTGTTCCCCATAGCGCAGGTCGCGTCCGCGCAAGGACAAGTCGACCCTTAGGTTCGAACCCTCGGCTACCGCAGTACCAACGGAGCGCGCCTTGAGCGTTGCCTCCAGGCTACCGCCCAGTTCGGGTAGGAAACCGGACAGGTCGGGAACGTCGATGGTGGCCAGCAGCGCCGTTTCCCCGCCAACGTGGCCGCTCAGGTCCAGCCGCGCCGGCCCGACCGCGAAAGCGAACTGCTCGATGTCGTAGTGTCCGCGCTGGTAGCGCAGGAAGCCGTCTCCCGATGCCGCGTGGCCACGCAGCGTGCCCTTTATCGCGCCGATATGGGCTGCCCAGGCCGCCTCGGGGCCGACGCCCTGGCCAGACCCCGCGACGTGGAAAGAGAGCCGGCTGTCGAGCCCAGGCTTGATGGTTGCCAGGTCGAGTTCGTGGGCGCGAGCCTCCAGTCGCCACGGACGGATGGGACTGAAGCCGAAGAAGCCGGTAGCCTCGGCGCTACCCGCATCCACGCGTAGTGCCGATCGCAGCACGGTGATTCCGGCGATGTCGGCCTGGCCGGAAGCGTCGACGCTGACCTCCGGTAGCTCAGGGGCAACGATTGCGGCGTCGACGGCGAACTCGAGCGAGTCCCAGCCCCGCAGGTCCAGACTCCCGCGCCGGCTGGACACGACCGGCGAGCCCGCCAGTGGCCAGGCCAGGCCCGACCAGGTCGTCCGCAGATCGAGGGAACGCTCACCCGTGAGCAGGACTCGCCCGCTACTTTCGACCGTGAGCCGCCTGTCCGGCGATGCGATCGACAGCGGCTGCAATATCAGTTCCGTGCCCTCCCGCAGCAAGCTTCCTGCGAGGTCCAGGCCGTCGGCTGGCAGGCCCGGGCCATCGAAATGGCCGGTCACATCGAAGGCTTGCAGGCTCCCGCTTCCTTCAACGTGGCCCACTAGCGGCCCGATGGGGGGGGTGGCCATCCATGCGGACAGGTCAAGCGCTGCCGAGTTCGCGCTTGCCTGCCAGTGGAGGCCCGCGGCCAGGTCGGTGAGTGTGATGTCGGCGCTCGCCACGACCGGTTCGCGCAGTTCGGCCGCGACCTCGAGACGATCGAGGTCGCCCTTGGCGTGCAAGGACCCGCTGAGGTCGGGCCGCCCGGGGACGGTCCAGGTGAGTTCTCCGCGCAGGCGCAGCGGCTTGTGCGCCACCACGCCGATACTGCCAGCGGCAGCCCACAGCCCTGCATCGATGGATGCCTCGGTGAGCTCGATGCGGGAATGGGTAACCTGGCCGGAAAGCCTGACGTCGCGGTACTGCAACTCAGTGGCGTTGGGCAGATTGATGGTGATCTTGTCGACCCTGGCGCTGCTGAATCCTGCCGCCAGCCAGCGCGGCATGAAGGCAAGTAGCTGGTCCTCTGGTGGTGCGGTCGGCGGGCCGATGGCCAGGGCGATGGATTCGACGTCGAGCCTGCCCACTGACAGCCGACCAAAGGCGAGCGCTGGCATGTCATGGTCCAAGTCGATGCCGTCGACCCGCAGCGCCAGGCGGTCGGTCCGGAATTCGAGAGAATCGAGATGCAGCGGACCGGCCAGGCGGCCTCGTGCGCCCTCGACGGCGATATGCACAGCGTCGAGGGACTCGACCAGGTCGACGGCCCGCGCCAATCCCGACTCCGTATAGGCCAGCCAGCCGATCAAGCAGGAAATACCTGATACCAGCACACCCGCCAGTGCGGCCGTCGCCACCAGGAACTTGCGTCGATTGCTCACAGGATGGGCGTGAAGTTCATGTGCAGGCGCGGCGACCGACCAGGTTCCGAGATCGATTGCGCAACGTCGATACCCAGCATCAGGAAGGGCAGCTTGTAGCGCACGCCGATGCCTACCGAGTATTCCAGCGGGTCACCGAACTGGTTGAACGCGTTACCGGCATCGATGAAGGCGGCTACGACGAAGTTCCTGGGCAGGTCGTGCTCGATCTCCACGCTGCCGACCAGAAGATGACGGCCGCCGATCTTGTTACCCGAATCGTCCACTGGCGAAAGTTCTTCGTAGGAATAGCCCCTCACGCTGCGGTCGCCGCCGGTAAAGAAGCGGTACTGGGATGGCAACTCCTCGAAATCACCCACGGCGCTGGTACCAATCTCGCCGCGCAGGACCAGGTGCCAGGGGCCGCCGATGTCGAAACGGTGATCATCCTTGACCACGGCCCTCACGAAGTTCGAATCGGAGCCGAGCGCGCTGGCCGAACCGAGCAGTTCCGCATTGAGCCCGCGATCGGCAGCGCCTGTGCCCAGGAAGCCCGGTGGCAGCAGGGCGAAGGAAATACCGGGGACCAAGAGGAAGTTACGGTTGTCGCTGACTGACGCCGCGCCGTCGACCCCTGCCCCGGGCACCGTGTCGCGCGTGTAGTCAGTGTTCACGAACAGTACGCGCTGCCAGCGTCCGCGCACCTGCGTCAGACTCGGCCGGAAGGTGATGCCCTTCGTATCCACGTCGCCGCGCGTGGTCTGCCCGGCCACCAGGTTGAAAGCCAGCTTCTCGAGCGCCGGATCCTCCCAGGGGATGATGTAGTCGAGACTCAGGCTCTTCTCGGGTGCCGAATACTTGGCCTGCGCCCACAGCCGGTGCCCCCGGCGGTTGAGCTGCCTGTTGGTCCAGCCGAGCAGCAGCCGCCACTCCGTATCGGTGGCATAACCTCCGCCCACCTTGTAGCGGTAGCGATCGTTCTTCTCGCCACTGATGCGGACGGAAATCGTCTTGGCGGTGCGGTCGCGCTGTTCGGGCAACACCTCGACCACCGAGAAATAGTCCGAGTCATCGAGCGCGAACTGTGTGCGCAACAGCAGTATCGCGTCGTACCAGTCTCCTTCCTTATAACGAAGGTAGCGGTTGACCAGCCGTGGGTCGAGAAAGTCCTGCTCGATGACCGTCTCGCCGAAACGGTAGCGCTCCCCCGTGTCCAGGGTGAGAAACGCATGGGCTTGCCTGCTTGCGACATCAACGCGCAGTTCCGCGCGCGGCCAGGACGCATCGAGGTAACCATGGCTCGCGGCAACCCGTTGCAGGTCGCTCTTCAGGCGGTCGTAGTCGGCGTGGCTCAGCCTTTCGCCAGGCCGCAGTGGGGAATTGTCGATGACCTCGCGGAGGAAGTCCTCGTCACGCCCCGGCCCCGTGATCGCAATTTCCGCCTCCTGCAGCAGGACCGGATCACCAGGGGTCACCGTCACCAGCACCTTCCAGCCGCCATCGACAGTGGTAACAGTGGTTTCAGCGTGCGCATCGTAATAGCCAAAGGGCCTGAGTGCGTCGGTTGCCTCGTGCTGTGCACGTAGGATCAGCCGGTCCACACGGTCCTGATCGAGGTCCGCAGCGCCGGCGTATCGTTTGACGCTCAGGAAAGCCGCGACATTGTCGCGCAGTGCGCCCTCGACGCCGGCAATCTCGACGTCAATGCTCTGGGCCGTAGCTGTAATCGATGCCAGCCACGAAGCGGCAAGAATGGTCAGGAGCCGGAGGCGATGCATGACATTTCCCGGGCACCGAGCCCATTCCGATTCTAGCCGGGTGGCCGCGGCATTCGCGTCGTGTGGAATGCCATGGCGGTCCGGCCGGTCGTCTCCCCGTCGCGGGAATAGGTTCGTTCCTCGACTCGAATTACCCCTTTCCGGTCGATCAGCACGACGGTTGAACAACGCGTTCCATAGTCCTTGCTGACGATGAAAGGGGCCGAGACCAATCGCTCCAGCGCCTGATCGAGCCCGGTCGAGGGCAGGTCTGCATCGGCTGCCGGTTGGCGATCCTTGAGTGCGGCGAACAGCGAGGCTGGGGACATGCGGCCGTCGTCCAGCATCGTCCGGATCCTCTCGCGAGTCCTGACGACCTTGGGCCAGGGGGTGTCGAGCAGGTGATTGCTCAGACCATAGAGGCCGGGAGCCAGTTGCCTGGAAACCGGCTGCGGTTGGCTGGCGACGTAGACCAGCGCGGATCCGTCGAATGCCAGCATGTTGAAGCCGGAGTAGTTCCCGGCGCGTGTCGCCAGATGGTCCCCAAAGGTATCCGCCTGCTCGATGCCGCGCAGGAACTCGGGGATCAGCAAACCACGGGAAGGCGCGCCGGGCCGCGTCGAACCCTCGCCACGAAAGTTGGTGACGACGCCCAGCCGGCCATCACGACTGACGCCAAGCCACGTGCCACCGGCCTCCAGGTCGCGCCCGGCGAGAATGCCCGATGGCTCGTCCCACCAGCCGAGTGCTGCCGCTGGCCTGGCATGAAATTCGTCGCGGTGCCCCGCCAGAATGAGGCGGTAGACAGGGTGCAGTTCGTAGGCGGCGACGAGCAGGCACATCAGGCGAGCCTGCGCCGCCGCCGGCCGATCGCAACGACGATCCATACCAGTGCAGCCACGGCGATGACCGGCGCCAGCAGGGCCAGCAGCGCGAGCAGAATCGCCCCGCCGAGTTCGGCCGTGGAAACCAGCGGATTGCCCAGTCCGCCCGTCGCGAGTCCCGACTTGGCTCGTGTCAGCGAGGTCAGCGAATAGGTGGCAGCTGTCGCGCCACCGCCGGCGACGATGGCAGCCAGCCAGCGCAGCCAGGTCGGCAGCTCCGCCATGACGCTGGCGGCAACCACCACGCCTGCCGCGAGAGCCAGGGGCGCCGCGACGACATCCAGCATGTGGTCCAGGCCGGGGATGTAGTACGCAGCGATCTCAAGCGCGGTGGCTACCGCCAGTGCCACCAGCGTCACCGGCTGCCCGAGCCACTCGAAACCCGCGGCGGGATCAATGGTGCCGAAATGGATGGCGAGACCCGTTGCCAGGAGCGGTACGAACGCGCGGAACCCCGCGGCCGCGGCCAGCGCGAGCCCGGTGGTGATGGATGTCGCAAGGTTGACTGCGTCCATGGCGTCAGTGCCGCCTCGTGTGGCGGCCAACGTGCCGCGTCAAGGCTTTGAGTCCCAGCGACGCGCGCAAGTTTCCTCGGCCAGCGGCCGCGTCGCCCCGGAGTCATACCAGTCCGCGATCAGCCGGTACGAAACCGACTGTGGCGGCGGAAGCACGGGTGTTCCCTGTGCAATCTGGCCGCGGCTGAACCAGCATGCGTCCTCGAGTTCATCGTCGCCGAGCCGAATCTCGGTGGTTTCCGCCTGGGCGATGAAGCCGAGCATCAGCGAGGACGGGAATGGCCACGGCTGGGATGAATGGTAGCCAAGTTGGCCTATATGAACGCCGGTCTCCTCCAGTACTTCACGTCTTACCGCGTCTTCGAGGCTTTCCCCGGGTTCGACGAACCCGGCGATAGTTGAGTACCGGCCGATCGGCCAGGTCGCCTGCCGGCCGAGCAGGGCCCGTTCGCCGTCCGTGACCAGTACGATCACCGCAGGATCAAGCCGCGGAAAAACCTGGCCGCGACAGGCTTCCGAGGTGCAGATCATGACGTGCCCGGCCTGTCCGGCCAGCGTTGGCGCCCCGCAGGTGCCGCAGAAGCGGTGCCGGCGTCGCCAGGTGACCATCGCCCTCGCGTAGGCCAGTAGCCCGGCTTCATTCGGTTCCATGGAGCCGCCAGCGAGGCGCAGGTCCAGGAATTCACCTTCCGTGGCCATTTCCGGCGCCTCGTCGCCCTGGAACTCGGCTGCGAAGACGAAGTGCTGGCGGTACTTGCCGAGCAGGATCAAGTCGCCCGGATCGAGTTGCGCTTCTAGCCCGGCGCCTACTTCCAGCAGGCAGGCAGCGGGAGTGGGCGTGCGGCGCAGCAGGTTACGCGATCGCCAGACGGGCACCAGACGGGCGAGCGGATCCGCCAACGCGGCTGCGACTGCTGCTGCGTCACTACGGGTCGGCTCCAGACGGTCCACGTATGGCCCGGCGAAGACGTTAGGCTGCGTGCTGGCCATGGCTGCGTCCTGCTGCGACGAGGACGAGCATTGTAGGGTAGGGGCGCCAGCCTTGTACGCGGACCCCGGCCGGCAGCCGTCAACTCGCGGCGGGCCGTTGACGCACGTCGCTGCAGAAGGAACATTCTGCGGGCCGCGCCGCAAAAACGGGCACGACTACCAGCGCGCCGCAGTCGGCGCAGTCGTCGATACATAGCTCGCGCTGCCGTTCGAGCGCACGTTGCAGGAAGCAGGCGTGCTCGAAGCCGATCTGCGGATGCGCATGCTGTTGCACATAGGCCTCGTAAGCCTCGCAAAACCGCTCGCCCCATCGCAGCCGGACAAGACCCCCCGATACGTCGGGACCGGCGTCTTGCAGCATCCCGAGCTGGCACAGGAATGATGCCAGGCTTGCCGCCTGCAACCGGACCTCAGGATTCCGCAGAAAGTAGGCTGGCTGCTGTGGAGACTTGCCCCGATGCCGCCGGATCTTCCGGTCGCCGGCGTGCTCGATGTAGCTCTTGAACAGCTTGCGGATGCGGTCGTCTGTCAGACCGGTCCAGTCACGAATCGTGCAGGTCCTGGCCTCGTGGCGGATCAGGCGCAGCGCCAGGTCCAGCCGCAGGCGGTCACGGGTATAGCGGTCGTCGGTAATGCGCATGATCGGATCCATTGACGTTGACGGAGGAGGCTGGTATTTTTTTACCAGTTCCGGCCGAGCGAGCCAAGACCCGCAGGCCGGCCGAATCGTGCGGCAACGGGGAGAAATGCCATGCGCCATCAAACACCGCTCGCTCTGCTGCCGCCGGCAGGGGCGGCACACTGGGGCGAGCAAGTGCTGTTCAGCCAGAAGGTGATTACTGAACTGGCGGGCCTCAACGCAAGGTTCATCAGCCTGCTGGTTGAGCTGCACGGGTCCCGGCCCGGCATGCCGGCCCTTGGATTGCCGGCGCACGCGTTACTTCCGCTGTTGCGTACGACCGGCGTCGAGGAGCGACTCGTGCTTCCCTACGCCCTGTTTGATCTGAGATTTCGGGACGAGCGTTTCTGGACCTACGAATCCCGGGCCGCCAGCGCGGTACAGGACGGGCAGCCGACGCCAGCGGCCGACACGCGGCTGCTGCGCTTTACCCGCGCCGCGTTGACCCTGGCCTGGCACCTGGTACGAGTGGACCCGCGTGTGGCGCGGCTCGCGCTCGGCATGGCACCGGGAACCCAGCAGGTTCTCGAGGCCACGCCAATCGGCCTGATAGACGCGCTTGCGCGTCGCACTTGCCCGGCAGTTTCCGCAAGATTTTGCACGCGCGAACGATTCTGGGTCCATTTGGGAGGCATGCTGCGGCTTCCCCCGGACAGTGGGCAGCTGGAGCGCCTCAGGTTGCTCGGCCTGCAGCTACAGGGCGCCGATGCAGCGCGTGCCCAGCAGCTTCACCGCCGCCTGCGCCGCAGTACCCAGCCGTAAATCACTGCGTTGATCGCCAGCACGGCGATTCCGAGCGCCACTTGTACGCTGGGAGTGAGCCCCGCCGGGTAGACCAGCGGTAGCACGTAGTGCTCGACGAAACCACCAGCGTAGGGCGTGCCGCCCGAGCGTGAGCGCAGGGCGTTCTCCAGCGGCGTCAACGGGCAGATGCCGCCGGAGAATTCGATCCAAGCTGCCCATGCAGCGGCTGGAAGATGTGCGATTGCCATTCGCGGCCACCGGACGGCCAACAGGCCCCCAAGCGCTGCGAACGTGACGAACACGGCGTGCAAAAGGACCACCGCGTCGGCGGCCATCGCATAGCCCACCTCAGCGCCCGCCCTGCGGTGTGGTCCAGCCCCAGACTGCAGCGAAACCGGCGCAGCTGGCCGCCGGCCACAGGCCGGAACGCAGGCGGGGCTCCTGCCCCGGGCCGCGCATGCAGGCCCCGGGAAGCAGCGGGAACATTGCGCGCAGTTCGGCGACGATGCTGCGTCCGGTCATCGACTCTGCTCCGGTTGCGAGGTGGCCCGCCGGAGTTTAACCTTCGCCACTCGCGTCGCGTTCGCGACGTTCTGCCGATTTCCAGGTACTGCAATGAAGGCGCTTTCGATTCAGGGCCTCGCCAAGACGTACGGCAACGGCGTCCAGGCGCTCAAGGGCATTGATCTCGACGTCGAGGAGGGCGATTTCTTCGCGCTGCTCGGTCCGAATGGCGCCGGCAAGACAACTGCGATCGGCATCGTCACGTCGCTGGTAACCAAGAGCTCCGGGACCGTGCGGGTCTTCGGCCATGACGTCGACCGCGATCTCGAACGGGCGAAGTCCTGCATCGGGCTGGTGCCGCAGGAACTCAACTTCAACATGTTCGAGAAGGTATTCACGATCGTCGTGAATCAGGCCGGCTTCTATGGTATCCCGCGACACCGGGCGCGCGAGCAGGCTGAGAAATATCTGCGCCAGCTGCAGCTGTGGGACAAGCGTGACTCCATCGCCCGCTCGCTCTCAGGTGGAATGAAGCGCCGGTTGATGATTGCGCGGGCTCTGGTTCACGAGCCGAAGCTGCTGATCCTCGACGAGCCGACCGCCGGCGTGGACATCGAGATCCGTCGCTCGATGTGGAGTTTCCTCAGGGACATCAATCGCGGCGGGACGACCATTATCCTCACGACGCATTATCTCGAGGAAGCCGAGAATCTCTGCCGCGACGTGGCGATCATCGATCGCGGCAGGATCATCGAGCTCGACACCATGGCCAACGTCATCCGCAAGCTCCACCAGGAGACTTTCGTGCTGAATTTTCGCGACTCCGTGCAGGAGGTACCCGACCTGCCCGGCTACCATGCGCGTCTCGTCGACGATCACACAATTGAGGTCGACATATCGAAGGAAAACAGCCTCAATGACATCTTTGCCCGGCTTTCCGCTACGGGTATCTCGGTCGTGAGCATGCGCAACAAGGTGAATCGCCTCGAGGAGCTGTTCATGCGCCTGGTTGAGGCCGGCGGACCGTCCGCGGGGAACAGGCAGTGAGCGTCGGTGTCGAGACACTGGGCGCGTCCGGCGCTGCGGGTGCGCGCGTTCGCTGGATCGGATTCCTCACTATCGTGCGCCGCGAGTTTGGGCGCATCCTCCGTATCTGGGGGCAGACGGTGGTGCCACCCGCGATCACGGCGACCCTCTACTTCATCATTTTCGGAAGCCTCATCGGCCGGCGCATCGGCCAGATGGACGGCTTCGACTACATGCAGTACATCGCACCCGGGCTGATCATGATGTCCGTCATAACGAACTCGTTTGGCAACGTGGTGTCCAGCTTCTTCGGCGCCAAGTTCGGCAAGCACCTCGAGGAGCTGCTGGTGTCGCCGCTGCCCAACTGGCTGATCGTGCTGGGCTACGTGTCCGGCGGCGTCATGCGCGGGCTGCTGGTTGGCGCGCTGGTCACCGGCGTGGCACTGTTTTTCACCCACCTGCCAGTGCAGCATCCCTTACTCATCCTGGGTTCGGTGATCCTGACCTCGATCGTCTTCTCGCTTGGCGGTTTCTTCAATGCGATCTTCGCGAAGAATTTCGAGCAGATTTCCTGGTTCCCGACTTTCGTGCTGACGCCGCTCACCTACCTCGGCGGGGTGTTCTACTCGGTTTCGCTGCTGCCGGCGTGGGCCGAGCGTCTTTCCTACGCCAACCCCATCTTGTACATGGTCAACGCCTTCCGCTACGGTTTCCTCGGCACCAGCGACGTAGACATCATGCGCGCCTTCCTGGTAACGGCTGTCGCGGCCGTGGTCATGTTCGCCGTCGTGGTGACGCTGATGAATCGCGGTACGGGAATCCGCGAGTAGCGCGGGCGCGGAAGATGTGCGGCCGCTATGCATTTTTCTCCCCGGCGGAGGCCGTAAAGCGGACTTTCGCGCTCGACGGGTTCCCGGTGCTGGAGGCGCGCTACAACATTGCGCCGACCCAGACGGTGCCGGTGCTGCGAGAGCTGCAGCCTGGAGTGCGCGAGGTCGCCCTCCTGCACTGGGGATTGATTCCGTCCTGGGCGAAGGACAAGTCGATCGGAAACCGCATGATCAATGCGCGTGCCGAGACCCTGTCGGAACGTCCCGCCTATCGCCGGGCGTTCCGGCGCCGGCGCTGCGTGGTGCTGGCGGACGGCTGGTACGAGTGGCAGGCGGTTACCTCCGGCAAGCAGCCTTGGTTCATCTGCTCGCGCGATGGTGCGCCGCTGGGTCTGGCCGGACTGTGGGAGTCCTGGCGCGACCCGGCAGGCGGCGAGCCGCTCGAGTCCTGCGCCATTGTCACGACCGATGCCTTGGGGCCGCTGGCGCAAATTCATCACCGCATGCCAGCCGTGCTTCCCACCGAAGGCGTGGGGCCGTGGCTGGATCCGCGCCTTGAAGACGTAGCGGTCCTTTCGGCCTGGCTGGGGCCCCGCGATCCCGCGGCGTTCAGTGCGCGTCCCGTCAGCCGCCGCGTCAACGACCCGCGCAACGAGGGTTCCGACCTGATCGAGGAGCTGGCCGGGGGCTGAGTGGGCTCGTCGGCGCTATTTCTGCACCCAGCCACCCGCCGCATTGCGATACCACCATCCTGCACGCGCCTTCGCGATCCAGCGCTGCGCGAAGGTGGCGCGTATGTCGCTCTCCCACTCCGTGTGACCGTTCGCCGATGCGATCTCGCGATATAGCGAGTTGCGCTCGCTGTTCTCGTCGGCAACCAGCTTGCGAACGGCATTGCGCTCGGCCAGCGGCACGGCGTTGGCATCGCGCACCTCAATCAGTCCGTTGGCGGTCAGACCCACCGCACCGGAAACGTAGTATTTCTCGAGTTGGCTGTGGCGCGACTCCATCGAGGCGGTCAGCGTGCGGATAGCCGGCGTCGAGACATTGAGGTCTGCCTGTGCATTGGCGGCGGGGACGACCAACTCGAAAGTGCGCTTGACCGTGGCCAGCACAATGCCCCTGTCCTCAACGGGCAACGCGGACTGCTCCTGGCCGGCCGGTTCCTTGCCCCAGACGTCCTCGATGATGCGGTCCGCGGCCTTCTCGGCGGCGGCGGCGGGGAAGTAAACGTTGATAGTCACGCAAGCGGCAAGCGCCAGCGCGGCAGTCCCGATTGCGGTGGTAATCCAGCGCGTCATCTTTGACAGGCTCCTCTTCGGATGTTGGGGAACCATGGTCGGCCCCGTCAGCTGAACGAATCATGAATCATGACCAGCTTACCCGAACCGGGCGCGAGTTGAAGCCCGAGGGGAAGTCCGGTATCACACCAGTGGTCCGGTCACTCTATGACCGGGCCGGCGGACTCGGTCATGGCGGCGAGCTGCCGGACCAGGCGGGTCCAGGCTACCCGGCGCTGGCTGGCGATCACGTCGATGCGCGGCAGGCCCGAGCCCTTGACAATGTAGTAGCCGTTCGGGGCCGGTGCGACGCCGTCCATCAGGCAGACGTCGTTGACCAGCCTGCAGGACAGGCCCAGGCGGTCGTAGCGAAAGCTGTCGAAAAAGCGCAGGAACCCGCTTTGCAGTGCGGCCGCCACGCTGCCGCCGCTGCCGCCGCCGATGCTGGACAGATTGGACACGGCGCGCTGGCTGATGCGCCGGGGCGAGCGATCGCCCGGCGTGCTGTAGACGCTTGCGTCGAAGGCTGCCGGCATCCAGTCGAACATCTCGAGCGCTCTGACCTGGCCGGACAGCCTTCCGGTGATCAGGCCGAATTCAAAGGTGTCGGTGACGCGCTCCAGGTCCAGACCCTCGATGTCGATATCAGCGTACAGCTGCGGGTATTGGCCCAGGGGATCCCGCATGCGCAGGCCGCGCAATGTAATCGTGCCATCGAATACCTGCGCCTCGAGGTTGCCGCCCAGCGTTACGAGGCCGTTGGCAAGCTCCAGGCGCGGTATGCGCCCGGATATCGTGCCGGAAAATTCCGGCCAGCCGAGCGCGCGCCCCACCAGCGCGATACTGACGGGCCTGAGCTCGGCATCGAAGCGAACGTACATCTGCGGTGTCCCCGCATGGCGGAGGCGTAGCGTTTCAATCGCCACGCTGCCGTCGAAAACCGGCAACAGCACCGGGTCGAGCAGCCTGAAGTGCCTTCCGGTGGTGGTGAAAGGAATCTCCGCTGGACCGAACTCGATTCCCCACAGCCGGGCCGCTCGCCACGCGAGCCGCGACTTGAACAGCGCACTGTCGACCTGTGGGGCCAGGTCGTTCCGCAGTTGCTCGTCGAACCAGCTGAAGTGGCCGGCCAGCGCCTCGACCGAGAGCGAGCCGGTGGGGCTGTCGAGCGTCGCATCGTCGAGCTCGAGTTCGAGGCGGCTGGGCAGCCCGGCATCGAGGTCGGCCTCGCCATGGATCTGGCCTGAGCCGGCCAGGTCCGCGAACTGCGTGGAGATCAGGAACGGGCGCAGGTAAATACCGACCAGCCTGTCGAGGTTGACCTCTGCCAACCGGACCCGCACTCGCCTGAGCAGGGTCTCGCCGACCAGGTCCAGCTCAGCCGTACCGGAAGTCGCGCCGACCCCTTTCTGGTGGAAACTAAATCGGTGTACTGTCAGGGCATCGAGTTGATCCGTCAGGAAAGCGTCGAAATCTGCTTCAGCAGCGTACTCGCCAAAGTCAAGGAAGACGGGTTCCAGGTACGCCTGTCCCCCGTCGACGTAGAGCCGCGCCGATATCGACCAGCCGACCGGCGATGGCGACCGATCGATCGAGACGCCCAGTTTGCCGCGCAGCTGCTCGCCGGCCAGCGCGCCCGACTCGTCCGAAAACCCCGTCTCCAGAACCTGCAGGAGGGCCTCGGCGTGGTCCAGTCGCCGGCCATGGCCGGCGACCATCGCCGGACCCGAAACAGATCCCTCGGCCTGCAATCCGCCTGGCAACGCGTCGCGCAAGAACCCAATGGCCCCGAGTCCAGCGATACTGACCCCGTCAATGGTTGCGTCAATCGACCAGTCGTCGCCGCGCTGCTGCCCCTTGAGAGCGACGTTTCCGCCGGCGATCAACAGCCGGTCGAACGCGAATCGCGTGGTGCCGCCAGCGTCGAGCCCGAAGGCGAGCGCCGTGTCCTGCCTGCCTGCCTCGCCGAAATCGCCAGACAGCCTGCCGCGGGCGCACTCCACACCCACCTGGGAGGTCGAAAGTTGGGCACATGCGAGCGAGATCCCCTCAAGCCGGCCCAGGGACTCGAGACCGTCAATCTTCCCTGAGTAGAATCTGGCCTCCAGCCCGGAGGCTCCGACAGGTGCAACGATGATCTCTACCTGGCCAGCTGTGAGGCCCCCGAACTCGATGCTGCCAGCGGAAGCAATGAGCTTGCTGCCCGCCTGTGCCGGATTCGCCAGCGCCAGTGCGGCCAGGACCGGCAGCCACGGCAGCCGACGCCCGGGGTCGCATCCGTGCTCCGCATGAGGCTTCTCCATGGTGTGATTAGCCTCTGGTGCGCGGCCGGCGTCAAGCGCTGGGCAGGTACGCTGTGCGTGGGCCTGCTTGGTGGCCTGCTGCTCGCCGGCTGCAGCGGCGCACGCCTGGCCTATAAACAGCTCGACGTGCTGTTGCCGTGGTACTTCCGCGACTACGTCGAGCTGGACACGGGCCAGCGCCAGCAGCTCGAGCGGGCCATCGACTCGATACTGGTCTGGCACCGCGAGTCTGAGGTCGGCCGCTACGCCGTTTTCTTTCGCGACCTGGAGCGGGAAGCAGCCAGTCCCCTGGGTCGCGAGCGGATCCGCGCCGCCCGCATGGATCTCGAGGTCTTCTGGGACGACGTCGTGGGTCGCCTCGTGCCTGACGCGGCGGCGCTGCTCGCGGACCTGGACGACGCGCAGATCGAGCAGATATTCGCCGGGATCGTGGAAGACGACCGCGAGTTCACCGAGAAGGTGCTGGCCAGGAGCTCTGCCGAGCGGATCGAGCGCCGAGAGCGAACGCTCAGGCGCCAGATCGAGCGCTGGGTCGGCAATCTGGACGCCGCGCAGCGCAGCATGGTGGCGAGTTGCGCCAGGGACATGCGCGCCGAACCCGAGGGTTGGCTCGATAGCCGCCAGCGGTGGCGGCAAGCACTGCGCGAGGCAATCTCGTATCGCGATGACATGGCGATGTTCACGCCCCGGCTTGAACGACTGCTGGCCGACGGAGAGTCGTTCTGGGAACCGGAGTACCGACGGCGTTTCGACGAGGATCGGGAACGGGTATTGAATCTCATCGCCGACATCGATGGGTCGCTGTCCAACGACCAGAGGCGGCGGCTGCGCCGGCAGCTGGATCGCTGGGCAAGTGATTTCGAGTCGATAGCTCGCGATAACTGACGCCGCGCGATGCTCATGGTGCGCTAAACTCGCACTGGCCAAATCAGGGGATTCAGATGTCGGCCAAGCGGGCACTGGTTGTTGACGACTCGAAGTCAGCGAGGGTCGTTCTGAGCAGGATGCTCGAGAAGTACGGAATCGCCGTGGACACCGCCGACTCTGCCGAGGCGGCGCTCGACTACCTCAAGCGTGAACGCCCGGACGTGGTCTTCATGGATCACCTGATGCCGGGTATGGACGGCTTGCAGGCGGTCCAGATCATCAAGGCGGATCCCGCTACCGCGACCATCCCCATCATGATGTACACGTCCCAGGAGGGCGAGCTGTACGTTGGCCAGGCGCGCGCGCTGGGCGCCATCGGTGTCCTGCCCAAGACGGTCAAGCCGATCGACGTCACCAAGGTTCTATACCAGCTCAAGCTGCTGCCAGACAGGCGGGATGGTGTTCCTTCCCCATTGCAGCCAGTCGGCGAGCGCGGCGAGCAAGGCTTCCCGTCGGACGAGGCGGAGGAGCCGACGCTGGATCCCAGGACACGCGGTTTCGTGGAGGCGATGCTCAAGTCGCAAAGCCTGGAGTTACGGCGATTCATGGTCGCGACGCTCGACAGCCACGCCCAGCGACTTGTCGCGGAATTGAAAGTGCCGGAGCCGGAGCCACAACCGGTGCCGGCGGCGCAGCCGGACGCCGGGGAACCAGTCCGCCCCTGGGGCTGGATCGGCGCGCTGGTCGTCATGCTCGTCGCTCTCGCAGTCCTGGGTGGCCTCTACCGGCAGTCGCTGGACACGGCTCGCGAGGTCGAGCGGGCGCGGGCAAGACTCGAGCTGGAATCTGCTGCGCTCCGCTTCACTCTCGACCAGGTTCGCGATGCGGGCAGCGCTCGCCCGGCTGCCCAACCAGCGGCGGGCCCGGGACCGCAGATCGAGGTACTGCAGGTGCCGTATGGCGAGGCTCCGCTTGCCCCGTCGAGGCTCGAGGCGGTCCGCAACCTGGTGGCTGGACTCGAACGTGGCGGATTCCGGGGCGCCGTGGCGGTTGAAACGATTGCCGGTGCTTTCTGCCTGTCGGGCGGCGCCGAGGCGGGTTACGCGCTCGCATCGCCGGACCAGCCAGCCGGAGAATGCGACTATCGTGGCAACCCGTTCGACGAGTCGTTGACCGGCGCGTCGAGACAACCGCTTGCGTTTGCGAACCTGGCGGCGTCGGTACGCCAGCGGACCGAGGGGCGGATTCAACTCACCCTGGCGCAGGGCTTGCCGGAACACGTCGTGGCAGCCTATCCACCGCTCGAAAGAGCGACCGCCGGCGCATGGAATGAAGCGGCTGCAGCCAATAATCGACTGGAGATCTCGGTCCTGTCACGGTGACCCGCCCACTGCCCGCCGCCATGGACGACATCGCGCGCATCCTGCCGTTCGAACCGCCGGTGTGGCTGAGGAATCGCCACGTGCAGTCGGTGCTGCCCAGCCTGCCGGCGCGGCGCCCGGCGGTCGAACGGCGCGCGCGGCAGCTGATCGATGCGAGCCGCGAACTGGTACTCGACTGCGGCGATGGCGTGCGCCTGCTGGCGTTGCAGGTGACCCAGCAGGACCTGGGCCGCACGGCGTCACGGCGGCTGGTGGTGCTGCAGCATGGCTGGGAAGGAAGCGCTGATTCGCTTTACCTGCTGTCGCTCGGACAGTCCGCGCTGGACGCTGGCTTCGATGTAATCCGCCTCAACCTGCGAGACCACGGGCCGACGCATCACCTCAACCAGGAACTTTTCCACTCCTGCCGCATACCGGAGGTGGTCGGTGCGATCGGCCGTATCCAGCAACTCAATCCCGGGCACGAGGTGTCGCTGGCGGGGTTCTCCCTCGGTGGCAATTTTGCGCTGCGTGTGGGGGCGAGGGCTTCGGCGGCTGGGCTCACGCTGCATCGCATCGTTGCCGTCTGCCCGGTACTCGATCCAGCCGTGACGCTCGAGGCCCTGGAACTCGGGCCGGCCATCTATCGCGAATACTTCATGTTGAAGTGGCGCCGCTCACTGAAGAAGAAGCAGGCAGCCTGGCCGGGACACTACGACTTCGGCGATCTCGTGCGCGAGCGTTCGCTCACCGGCATGACCGCCCGCATGGTCCGGGACTACACCGAGTACCCGGACCTGCAGAGCTACCTGGCCGGATATGCGATCACCGGCGAGGCCCTGGCGAGCCTCGAGACCGAGAGCAGGATCATCACCGCGCTGGATGACCCGATGATCCTGCCAGGCGATCTCGCGCGGCTGAAGCGCGTGCCGGCGCTGGCCGTCACCGCAACCCGGCGCGGTGGACACTGCGGTTTCTTTGACCGTTTCGGGGGTGCGACGTGGATCGACCGCGAGATCGTCGACGAGCTGTTGCGCGACTGACCGCAAGCGCTGGCCCAAATCGAACGCCCCTGTGCGAACGCGCGCCCATCAGCGGCGCAGTGCCTCCTTGAGCAGCTGCAGCCACTTCAGGTAGCGCGCGCGCAGCAGCTGGTCTGCTCGCGGCTCTGGCGAAAATGTTGCCAGCGTCGGCGATTCCCACTGCACGGGCTGTCCGGCGACCAGGAATGCGAGACCGCGCGAAGTCGCCTCGGCGTCGTCAAGGCGATCGACCGGCAACCCGGTCACCGCTGCCAGCGCGTGCATCAGGAAGTCGCTGCCGGCAAGACCTCCGCTGGCGATGATCCGTGCCGGCCGCCCGGCGTGCAGCGCAAGTTCATCGAGGTTGGCCCGCAACAGGAAGACGATGCTCTCGACGACGGCACGAAACCGTTCATGAGGCTGGGCATCGCCCACGTAGCGCGACTCGAATTGTGGCGCCCAGAAAGGCGATCCCAGGCCCGACACCCCATTGAGAAAGAATGGCGCATCGGGTCCGCAGGGCCCCGCGCGCTCCAGGCCAGCCAGCATTCGCGCCGCAGGCAGGCCTTCCTCGCGCTCGAACCAGTCGAGCGCGCTGCCGGCACCATTGACGGTGCCTTCGAGCACAAAATTCACCTGCTGGCGATCTGATCGCAGGACACTGGTCAGTAACGGCGGCGCCAGCAGTGCCCGCGTCATGGGTCGCAACGTAAAAGCGCCAGTGCCCAGGTTCACGTAGGCAGCCTCGGTGTCGAGCTGACCGGATGCGAACGGCACCGCCGCCTGGTCGCCAGTGCACACGACCACCGGCACCGATCTCGCGGCCATCCGCAGTGTCCCGAAATCGCCCTCGGTTGGAACCAGCCTGGGTAAGATCGCTTCGGGTATGCCGAACATCTCGAGCAGCCTGGGCGACCAGCGGCGGTCGATGGGCGACCATAGTTGGGTTCGCGACGCATTGGCTTCGTCGACGACGCATGGCTTGCCCTCGATCAGCCGGGCAAGCACCAGGCTGGCGAGCGGCCCGGCGCAAAGCCTGCCAGTCGCCTGGGCCTGGCGGACGGCACCGACGTGATCGAGGCACCAGCGCAGCTTGCTGGCGCCGTAGTGAGGTGAAAGCGGCAACCCAGTGGATCGGTGGACCTCCCCGGCGACGCAATCGAAGCGGCGAAGCCACGCTGCCTGCCGTCGATCCTGCCATGAGATGACCGGGGCGAGCAGCGCACCGCTGTCGCCGTCCCAGCATGCGATCGTCGATCGCTGCACGGCCAGCCCGGCTGCCAGCCATCGTTCCGCCGACACCAGCATGGTCAGTTCATTCAGCGCGTCGCGGACACCGGCGATGAGACTTTCGCCGTCATGCTCGACGTAGCCGAGGGCATTGCGATCCGTGTCAACGTTGGCCATTGCGGAGCCGAGCCGCAGGCCATGCAGGTCGTAGGCTACGGCGCGCGTCGCATGGCCGCCCTGGTCAATCGCGACGACGACGTCGCGGCCCGCGTTCACCGCGGCGGGCCGTCGGCCTGCAACGCGGTCGCCAGTGCGAGCGGCGCCATTGACTCGACCAGCGCGGCGCCGCGCGCAAATTCAATCCTGGCTTGCGTCGCGTCCTTGATCTCATAGGCGACCCAGCGCCAGGGCCCCCTGGCAAGCGGTGCATCCGGTCCGGGCAGCTTCAGGTAGTCATAGAACACGAATTCCGGCCGCAGATCCTGAAGAAGATCGAGCTGCGAGCTGCTGAAGCATTCGATCACCCAGCCTACCGGTCGGCCGGTGGCCGCGCGGGCCATCGTGACCGCGGCCTGGTCGAAGGAAATGGGTATGCAGCGATCGGCGACACCATCCAGCGCCTCCAGCATGCGCTGAACGCACAGTTCCCGGCCATGGCGCATGAGGCTCGCCCGCTTGAGTTCGATGAACGCCCCGGCCTGTTCGTGCTGGCCGAGTAGTAGTACCAGGTCCGCCAGCCGCGGCAGCGGCGTTCCGGCAAAGGCGTCACCGAAACGCCGCGGCTCTCCCGCGTCGACCATCGACAGTTCACTGGCGGTCATCCGGCGCAGGTCGCCCACCGCCCTGGTAGTCCGCTCGAGTCGTGCGTCGTGGATAACGAACGGCACGCCGTCGGCCGACAGCTGGACGTCAATCTCGATCCAGGGCAAGCCGGACCCCAGCGCCGAAGCCAGGGAGGGCAGCGTGTTTTCCGGGAAATCCGCTGCATTGCCGCGGTGCGCGACGACCCGGGGCGCATTGGGCTGCGGTTGCTGCACCTGTGCGGGCGCTCCTTCGCGAAGCCTTCCAGCCTCTGAGTATAGTGTGGGCCGGCCGCAGCCGGGGCCGCCGATGCGGGTGTGGTCGACGCCTTCCACCGCGGTCGTGTAACGTCTCGGCTCCGATGGAACGAACCGGGTGCCACGCGTGTTGCTCGCGATAGCAGTCCTGCTGCCATTCCTGCTTGCGCTGCTGCCGGCGCTGCTCGAACGTCTCCGCTTTCCGCCGGCTGCAGCCGCGGGACTGGTCGCGGCGGGTACCGCGGCGCTGCTCGCGATCGTGGCGCAGCGGGTCGTGGCGGGTGAAACCGTCCTTGTCGCCCTGCCGTGGGCACCGACGATCGGCCTGGATTTCGCGCTTCGGCTCGACGGACTGTCACTGCTGTTCGCCGGGCTGATCGTGGGCATCGGCCTGCTGGTCATCCTGTACGCGCACTACTACCTGTCTGATGAGGACCGTAGCGGCCGTTTCTTCGCCTACCTTCTGCTCTTCATGGGAGCGATGCTTGGCGTCGTCACCGCCGACAACCTGCTGCTCCTGCTGGTCTTCTGGGAGCTCACCAGCCTCAGTTCCTTCCTGCTCATCGGATTCTGGCGCGGCGCGGAAGAAGCACGGCAAGGCGCAAGGTTGGCTCTGTTGGTCACGGGCGCCGGTGGGCTCGCGCTGCTGGCCGGCGTGCTGCTGATCGGCGACATCGTCGGCAGCTATTCGCTCGTCCAGGTCCTGGCGGCCGGGGACCTGGTGCGAGCCGATCCGCGCTATCCGCTGGTGCTGGCTCTGGTGTTGCTGGGTGCATTTACCAAGTCGGCCCAGTTCCCGTTCCATTTCTGGCTGCCACATGCGATGGCGGCACCAACGCCGGTCAGCGCCTACCTGCATTCCGCGACCATGGTCAAGGCCGGCATCTTCCTGTTGATGCGCCTCTGGCCAGTGCTGGCGGGTACGCCCGAGTGGTTCTGGGCGGTCGGCGGCGTGGGCCTGGTGACGATGCTGTTCGCGGCCTATGTCGCGCTGTTCAAGCACGACCTCAAGGGCCTGCTCGCCTACAGCACCATCAGCCAGTTGGGCCTGATTACCTTGCTCCTCGGGCTTGGAACGCCGCTGGCCGAGATTGCCGCCGTGTTCCATGTAATGAATCACGCCGTGTTCAAGGCATCGTTGTTCATGTCGGCAGGGATCATTGATCACGAGACCGGGACCCGCGACATGCGACGTCTGTCGGGCCTGGCACGCCACATGCCGACCACCGCGGCGCTCGCGATCGTGGCGGCCGCGGCAATGGCAGGCGTGCCCTTGTTGAACGGCTTCATCAGCAAGGAGATGTTCTTTGCCGAGACTTTTGCACTGTCACCGCCATGGTCGTGGCTCATGCCGTTTGCAGCGACGCTCGGCGGGCTGTTCTCGGTCGCCTATTCGGCCCGCTTTGTGCACGACGTGTTCTTCGGAGGCGAGGCACAGAACCTGCCCCGGCGTCCGCACGAGCCGCCGCGCCTGATGCGGGTGCCGGTCGAGATCCTGGTCGTGATCTGCCTATTGGTAGGTCTGGCCCCGGGCCTGATCGTGGAACCGGCCTTGCGGCTCGCCGCGACGGCTCTGCTGCAGCAGCCACTGCCGCCGTTCTCGCTCACGCCATGGCATGGCTTCAACCTGCCCTTCGGCATGAGCCTGATTGCGCTGGCGGGCGGCGCGTCGTTGTACTTCGCCCGACGCTACCTGTGGGAACTTCACGAAGAGAGCAGCGTAGCGGTCTCCGGCCGGCACATCACCGAGGCTCTGCTGCGACAGGCATCGTCAGCGTCGGCCGCGCTGCACGATGCGCTGCAGCGCGGCGGGTTGCGCCTGTCGTTGCTGGCATTGCTGTTCGTGGTGCTGGCCGCAGGGGCCATCGGCTTCGGTCCCGGCGGACCGGTAGCGACCCGGGCACCGATCGTCGCGGACGTCGGCGGCTGGCTCAACCTGGTCGTGGTCCTGGCCGCGGCCGCGGCGACCGTCCTGATGCACCGGGAACGCGTGCTCGCCATCATCCCGGTCGGGGTCATCGGGTTGGCCGTGTCGCTGGCTTTCGTGAAGCTGTCGGCGCCCGACCTCGCATTGACCCAGCTGCTGGTCGAGGTGATCACGGTCCTGTTGTTGCTGTTGGCGCTGTATTTCCTGCCGCAGCACTCGCCGCGTGAGAGCTCGAACCCGAGACGGCTGCTGGATGCAATTGTTGCGGTTGCGGCGGGCGCGGGGTCTGGGACCTTGGCATGGGCCATGCTGCGCGCGCCCGGCGAGACCCTGTCCGGCTTCTACATCGAGCAGGCCAAGCCGGGCGGCGGCGGCTACAACGTGGTCAACGTGATCCTGGTCGACTTCCGGGCGCTCGACACGCTGGGCGAGATTACCGTGCTCGGAATCGCGGCCGTGGCAATCGCCGCGATCCTGGATGGCATCGAGCTACCTGCCCGCAAGCTGGACTGGGACGGTCGCCCCTGGGCGAATGGGCAGTCGCTGCTGCTCGAGGTGCTGTCGCGGCCGCTATTGCCGCTCGCGCTCCTGGTCTCCGTCTACCTGCTGCTGCGCGGTCACAATCTGCCGGGGGGCGGGTTCATCGCCGGCCTGGTCACGGGCACCGCGATACTCATCCAGTACCTGGCCCATGGTAATGCCTGGGTCGAGGCGCGGCTGCCACCGCATTACACCTCGGTTGCCGCCGCCGGCATCGCCATCGCTGCGTTGACCGGACTTGCCGCGCTCCTCTTCGGCGCGCCTTTCCTCACTTCGACCTTCGGCTACGTCACCTGGCCGATCGTCGGCAAGTTCGAGCTTGCCAGCGCCATGGTGTTCGATCTGGGTGTCTACCTGGCCGTGATTGGCGTCGTTCTGTCGATTCTTGCGACCATCGGGCGCCAGCACGGCTTCGTGGAGGAGGGCTGATGGAGCTGCTGCTGGCAATCTCCATCGGTGCGCTGGTCGCGGCGGGCGTCTACCTCGCCCTGAGGCCGCGGCTGTTCTCGATCCTGCTGGGGATCACCCTGGTGTCCTACGCAGTGAACCTGTTTCTGCTGGCCAGCGGCGCGGTGCTCGCCGATGCGGCACCGCTGACCGACCGGCCCGGGCCCTGGCCAGATCCGCTCCCGCAGGCGCTGGTCCTGACCGCCATCGTGATCAGCTTCGGCATGACGGCGTTGTTGATCGTACTCGCACTGCGGGCGGTGAACGAGCGTGGACATGATCGCGTCGACGATGAGCCCGACAAAGGGGCTGGTGAGGGCGCGCATGAGTAACCTGGTGCTCCTGCCGCTGCTGGTGCCGCTCGCGAGCGGCCTGCTGGCCTTGTTCGGCGCCCGGGCGGGCCCGAAGGCCGAGCGTGTCGCCGGCATCGTCGCCACCCTGTTCATGCTGCCGGTCGCGATCTGGTTGTTCGGTGTTGCGGCCGAGGGACGAATTGCAGTGTATGCGCTGGGTGGCTGGCCGGCGCCCTTCGGCATCACGCTGGTACTCGACCGCCTCGCAGCCTGGATGATCCTGGTAACGTCGGTGGTCGCGGCGGGCGCATTGCTGTTCTCGATCGGCCGTGCCGACGAATCCGGGCGCCACTTTCACGTGCTCTTCCAGCTGCAGTTGCTCGGTATCTATGGCGCGTTCCTGGCAGGCGACCTGTTCAACTTGTTCGTATTCTTCGAGGTGTTGTTGATCGCCTCCTACGCGCTGCTGAGCCACGGCGCGGGTCCCGAAAGGACCATGGCTGCAATACGGGTAGCGGTGCTCAACCTGCTCGGCTCGACCGTCTTCCTGGTGGCTGTGGCCTGTCTCTACTCCGCCGCCGGCACGCTCAATTTTGCCGACCTGGCGGTTCGGGGCGCCGCCCTGCCGGCCGATCGGCTGGGTCTCTGGCAGGCTGGCGCATGGCTGTTGGTGGTCGTGTTTGCGCTCAAGGCCGCGCTGCTACCACTCGGATTCTGGCTGCCGGGTGCCTACGGCGCAGCCGATGGCGCGATCGCTGCCTTGTTCGCGGTCTTGACCAAGGTCGGCGTCGTCGCGATCGTGCGTTGCGGCAGCCTGATATTTCCCGGCATCGAGATCGGCCCCGCGATATGGCTGGCTGCACTGGGTACGCTGGTCCTGGGATTCACCGGGATGATGGCAGCGCGCCGGCTGTCGGAACTCGCTGCACACGCCGTAGTCGTCTCAGTCGGCGTCCTGCTGGTGTCCGTCGCGCTATTTACGCGTGAAGCGCTGGCCGCTGCATTGTTCTATATCGCGCATGGCACGCTGGCGACAGCTGCGTTGTTCCTGGTGTGTGCGCGCATCGGGATGGTCCGTGGGGAGACCGGCGACCTGCTTGTTGCGGGCCCGGCGTTTCGCGGCAGGGCGGCACTGCCAACCGCGTACCTGCTCGCGGCAGTTGCAGTGGCGGGATTGCCGCCGCTCGGCGGATTTCTCGCCAAACTTGCTATCCTGGATGCGGCGTTACGGGCGCCAGGTGCGGGGTGGACGTTCGCCGCGGTGCTGAGCGCAAGCCTGTTCTCGATCGTCGCCCTGGCCCGGGCTGGCACCACGGTCTTCTGGAAGGTCGGCCAGGACCGGGGCGAGGTTGTCGACATTCCCCGCTGGCGCCCGCTGGCAGTTTCCGGCGTGGCGGTCTTGCTGGTCGCGCTGGCGATGCTTGCCTTGTTCGCTGGGTTCGCGTTCGAGCAGGCCGACGAGATTGCTTTGCAGCTCCTCGATCGCGACAGTTATGTTCGGGCCGTGCTCGGTGTCGGCGCTGCTGGAGATTCCTGATGCGCGTCAGCTTGTTTCCACATCCGCTCTGGAGTCTGGCACTCGCGCTGTTCTGGCTCTGGCTCAACAATTCGCTGGGGCCCGGGCACCTGCTGCTGGGCTCGCTTTTCGGTATCGCGCTGCCGCTCGTCGCCCGGCGCTTCTGGCCGGAGCGTGAACGGTTGTCCCGGCCGGGACGCCTGCTGGCCTACGCTGGCATGCTCATGGTGGACATCGTGACCGCCAACCTGCGTGTGGCGGTCGCGGTGCTCGGCCCGGTTGAAAGGCTGCGCCCGGGTTTCGCCCGGGTACCGCTGGATGTGCGCTCGGATACCGGCATCATGATCCTGGCCAGCGCGGTCTCGCTGACGCCCGGCACCTTGAGTGCCGAGCTCACGGAAGACCGGCTGGAATTGATCGTTCATTACCTCGACGAGGCCGATCCCGTGGAAATGGTCGCCGGTATCAAGGCGCGCTATGAGCGACCGCTCGTGGAGATCTTCGGGTGATCGGTATGGCGACTGATCTTGCCATGGCGCTGATCGGCGCGGCGATGACGCTGGCTTTCTGGCGCCTGCTGCGCGGGCCGGATGTGGTGGACCGGGTCATCGCGATCGACAAGCTGTATGTCAACTCCTGTGTGATGCTGCTGGTCTATGGCATTCGCATGGATACCTTGCTGCACTTCGAGGCTGCCCTGATCATCGCCATGCTCGGTTTCCTGACGACTACGGCCTTTGCCAAGTTCCTGCTGCGCGGAGACATCATCGAGTGAATGCCGTAGGCGACTTCGTGGTTTCGTTGCTGGCCGTGCTCGGCGGCCTGTTCTGCCTGCTTGGCTCGCTGGGGCTGGCGAAGTTGCCTGACGTGTTCATGCGACTGCACGGGCCGAGCAAGGCAACCACGCTGGGCGTCGGCTGCGCGGCGCTCGCGTCCGTCGTCTATTTTACGATACGCACGAGCGCGCCGTCGCTCGGCGGACTCCTGGTCATACTGTTCGTGGTCATGACTACGCCCGTGAGCGCCCACCTGATCGCCACGGCTGCGCTGCACCGGCGCCTGCCGCAGTGGCGGCGCGATGAGGACCAGCCGTGACCGGCCGGATAATTCTGTGCTGGCTGCTGATCCTGCCGCTGGCGGCCGCTGGCTGCAGCCGCCAGGAGTCCGCGTGGCGCAGCTCCCGGACACACGACTCCGTCGCCGCCTACGAGGAGTACCTTCGCGACTATCCGGCGGGTTCGCACACCGGCGAGGCGCAGGCGCGACTCGCTGAGCTGCGCGAGCAGCAGGAGTGGGAGCGGGCCCTGCGGTTCAACACGCCCGAAGCCTACCAGCGCTACCTCTCCGGCTATCCGGACGGTCGTTACGCAACAGCCGCGCGCGGCAAGCTGTCGGATTTCCTGCTGGCGCGCGCACCGGACGACGCGAGTCCGTCATCCGAGCCCCGGATGCAGGCGCCTGCGGCAGGCGGAACCTTGATCGCCGCCGCCGACGCTGCCGGCGATTACCGGGTCCAGCTCGGCGCTTTCAGGGGCGGCGAGGCAGCCGCCAGACGGGCCTGGAGCCAGCTGAGCGGGAAGCATGGCGACCTGCTCGGATCGTTGTCGCCGCGCGTCGATATGATCACGCGCAGTGGCCAGAACCTCTGGCGCCTGCAGGCGGGAACGCTTGGCAAGGCACGCGCGAAGGAAATCTGCGCCGCACTCATCTCGCGCGGCGAAGCCTGCATTCTCGTTCGCGGCTGATCGATCATGGCGTCGGCGTGACGTCACTTAGTGACGCTCGGCGTCACTTTTCCGCGGCTGCCAGTCCCAAGTTGCTGATTTCTGGCGCCTCATCGCGCTGGCACGACCCTTGCTTCATTCAAGGCAACTCAAGGGATTAAAGAGGCGCGGTAACAGCATGGACGACAATGAAGTCATTGCGGTACTGGTGGCGGGATATGACGACGAGGGTGCCGAGCGTGCCACGGTCATCCTGCGTGATTCGCACGGTAACGTGAGCATGAAACAGATGGGCGTCGAAGACCGGCTGGTACAGCGCGCTGCCAGCACTGACCGCTTCCGTCGCGGCAAGCCTATCGTCGATCCGCAATCGCGCGAGGTCGTCGGCTACGAGCTCGAGCGCGTCGCGCTAAGCCACTGACAGGGCCGCCTGCTCAGGCGCGGTTCCCCAGGTCCGCTCCCGCGCCGCTGCACGACCGCCGCGGGCCGCGGCGCCCATTGCTCTACCTGCCGCGCGGCATGGGTCGTGGTGCCGGCATCGGTCGTGGTGTCGGCCTCGTGGGCAGCGGCGTAGGCCTTGCAACGGGTGGCCGGGCGATGGGGCGCTCGGGACGGGGCGGCCTGGACGAGGGCGGCGGAACCACCACCACAGGGGGGCCATAGCCTGGACCGTAGTACCACGGGTCGTAGTAGCCTCCGGCCCCGTAGTACATGCCGACGCTGCCGTGCATCGAGACGTTGTCGTAATCGCTGCAGCCGGCAAGCACCAGAGTGCCTCCCACTGCAATGGCCGTGAGCATGGTGCGACGGATGATGTTGCGGTTCATGGCTGATCCTTCGGCGCATCAACTGGCGTCCAATGGATGATCCCGATCACGCCCCCAAGAGGGTCGCCGACCACGGCAAGGTTGCCATCGAGCACTGCGGGGTCCGGCGCCAGCAGCACCTTGCCGCCCGCCTGAACGGCTGCCGCGGTCGTTGCCGCGACGTCCTCCACCTGCACGTAGGGCAACCAGCCTGCCCGGCTTTCCTCCGGTGGCAGCGGTGTGATGCCTGCGCGCGCATAGCCGCGCGATTCGAGGAACATGCGGTTGCCTTCATGCTCGTCTGCCGGCACGACGGTATAGCCGACCGCCGCGTAGGCGGCTGCTGCTGCTGAGGTATCGTGCGTGTACAGGTCCACCCAGAAGAACTCGCCAGGCGCGACCGGCTCATCAGGCGGATCGCCGCTTGCCGAACGCATCAGGCCGACGATGGCGCCCTGGGAGTCGCGAACAATGGCCTGCGCGCCGCGGCCCGGCACTTCCGTCGCCGGCAGCAGCTTGACGAAGCCGTTTCGCTCCAGCTTGGCGAGCACGGCGTCGATGTCGCCCACTGACGCGAAGCTGAGCCACCGCGTCCCCGCAGCCGACGCCGCTGGCTGGAAGATACCGCCGATGGGCCGTTCACCGGCGATGATGAGCGAATAGTCGTCACCGTCGGCCACAGCCTGAAAATTCCAGCCGAAAACCTTTCCGTAGAAGGCGCGCGCCGCGTCCGGACTGGCGGTGACCAAGTCGAACCAGATGAACTTTCCGGGGATTCTCAGGCCGGTCGGCGGGTCCACCAGTGGTGGAAGGCGTGGCGCGGCGCCAGCTCCGCCGGCATGCAGCACTGCAGCCATTGTCAGGGTTGCCAGGAATCGTTTCATCGAGTGCCTCCAGTGTCCGCGCCGGCGAGTTTCCGCCACAGCGCCCGGCCGATCAGCCGGGTCTTCGTGCCGAGATCGAAGCGCTTCAGGTTCGTCTTTATCGTGCCTTCGGTAAAGCACGAACGCCGGGAATAATCGATACGAACGTCGACCAGCACCGGCCGGCCCTGGGCCGCGGCAGCCAGCGCCCGGTCGATTACGTGCCCGATGGCCGCATCGCCTTCCATCAGCTCGAACGCGACGCAGTTGGCCCGGGCCAGCCCCTCGAGGTCGAGAGCCGGCAGGACGGTGCAGGTCTTGCGGTTGTAGGGCGTCTGCTGGGCCTGCGCGATCTGGGCCAGCTCTCCGTCGTTGAAGATGAACCAGACGACGCCAACCCGCTGTGCGACGGCGGTGGCCATTTCGAGTCCGGTCATGCGCGCCGCGCCGTCGCCAACGATCCCCACCACCACGCGGTCCGGCCGCGCGAGCTTGGCACCGATGACGCCAGGCACGCAGTAGCCCATGGAGTTGAAGTCCGACGGGGAGAAGAACGTCCGCGGCGCATGCATGGGCATGAGCTCGGCCGCCAGGAAAGTGTGGTTGCCGTCATCCGCCACGACGATGCCGTCGTCTGGCAGGCGTTCACGCAGCGCGCGGAAGAACTTGCCCGGATTGACCCGACCACGTGAATCGTGACGCAGCCACTCGTCAGCATACGCGGCCTTGTCAGCCGCGATCTGCGAGGACACCTTGTTAGCCCGTGCCTCGCCCACCTTGATGGGACCGAGCCGCTCGAGCAATGCCGCCAGAACTTCCTGCGCGTCGCCCTCGAGCGACACCGCAGTCGGGTAGTTGGCGCCAAAGACCTTCGGGTTGATGTCGACGTGGATCAGGCTGGCCGGCGGCTGGTAGCCAAAGCTGCCGGTTGGAATCTCCGCAAAGCGGGTGCCGATGGCGAGCAGGCAGTCGCAGTCCTTGAAGGCGTTCCTGGAGGCGGGGACGGCAGACGGACCAAGGGCGAAGCCGGCATGAAGCGGATGATTGCCCCGAAACGCCGACAGGCCCTGCAACGTCGTCGCGACTGGCGCCCCGAGGCGCTCGGCCAGCTGCTCGAGCGTCGCGATCGCGTCCACGCTGCCCCAGCCGCAGAAAATGCCCGGCTTCTGTGCGTGGCGCAGCAGCGCTGCGGCGCGTTCGAGTTCGGCGACACTCGCCCTCATGCCCCTGGTCGGCGGGCCCGGAAAGGGTGGCAGCTCACCGACTTCGCCGGGTATCAGCTGCAATTCGACCGGAATCTCGACGAAGACGGGTCCGGGCTCGCCGCTCATGGCCACTCGGTAGGCTTCGAACAGCGTCGGTACGACCTCGGCGTGCGTGGCGACGCGCCAGGTGCCCTTGGTTATCGGCTTCAGCAGCGCGTGCTGGTCCATGTCGTGGAGCTGGTAGGCACGCCCGGTGTCGCGGCGGACGCCGCCGGCGATCACGAGCATGGGGATACCGTCCAGAAACGCCTCACCGATGCCGCTTGCTGCATGGGTCACGCCCGCGGCCGGCACGATCAGCAGGGTGCCGAGCCCGGCGCCGGTACGGCTGACGGCATCGGCCATGAATGCGCCGCCGCCTTCATGGGCAACCAGCACCGGCGTGATCGAAGGGGACGAATCCAGCTCGTCGTAAGTTTCGGTGTTGTGCACGCCCGGGATTCCGAACGTGAACTGGACCCCGATCTGTTCGAGCGCGTAACGAACGAGCCAGGCGGCCGTCTTCTGCATGCGGGGCTCCGGAGATCCCGGTTTCCGCCAGTCGGTCGTCCGGGGACGACCATGCTAGCGCAACCGCCTGCCAGACCAAAGCATCGTCTCCCACTTCCACGGCCCTTGCGAACGCAGCCGCTTTGGTCCCAAATCTGCCGCGACGTCCAGCGTGGATGGCGCTGCGGCCGCCTCGGAGCGATTGCATGAAAGAAGCTGCGGGAACGACGGGGACATATCTCAGGCTGGCAGCGGTGCCGGTGATCTGGGGCGGTACGTTCATCGCAGGCAGGGCCCTTGCGCTTGCGGTTCCGGCTACCGTCGGCGCGCTGCTGAGGTTCCTGGTCGCCAGCGTAGTACTACTGGCCGCGGCGCTGCTACTCGAGGGCGGCCTGCCGCGGCTCGATCGCCGTCAGCTTGCGGCGACCATTGCGCTCGGCGCGACCGGCGTACTGGCATACAACCTGTTCTTTCTCGGCGCACTTGCCAGGTTGCCGGCCAGTCGAACGTCGCTGATCGTCGCGCTGAATCCGGTGGTCACAATCATGGTGTCCGCATGGCTGTTCGACGAACGGCTAGCCAGGCTGCGCTGGTTCGGCGTCTTTCTGGCGCTCGCCGGCGTCTGGGTCGTCGTCTCCCGCGGCGATCCCTTCGGCTCCATCGCCGGCGCCGTCGGTCCGGGAGAAATGATGATGTTCGGGGCCATATGTGCCTGGGCCGCATTCACACTGATCGGCCGCAGCGTACTCGGCGGCCTGACGCCGCTGGCGGCGACCGCTTACGCCTCGCTGTTCGGCACGGCGATGCTCGCAATTGCAGCGGCCCGCGAGCTTCGGCACCTCGATCCGGCGTCGGTGTCGTCGCCGCAGGTGGTGTTGCCGGCGCTCTATCTCGGCTTGCTGGGCACCGGCGTGGCGTTCGTCTGGTACTGCCGTGCGGTGCAGCGGCTGGGACCAGCGCGCACGGTAATCTTCAACAACCTCGTGCCGGTCTTCGGTGCCGCATTCGGCGTGTTGCTGCTGGACGAACCGTTGTTACCGAGCATGCTTGTCGGCGGCGCAATGGCGGTCACCGGCGTGATGATCGTGTCACGCGGGTAGGGTGCCGCGTCAGCCCTGGCCGAAGCTTGGCGCGCCCCCGGCAAGATACGCGGCTTCCTCGGCGGTGCTGGTTCGCGCGAGCGTGCGGTTGCGGTGCGGAAAGCGCCCGAAGCGCGCCACGATGTCATGATGGAAGACCGCATGGCGCGTGAACCCGGAAAGCGCATCGCCCAGGCCCTCGGACGCCTCGTGCGCCAGGGCCGTGAACAGCGCAACACAGTGCTCCTGGTCCGCCAGCGATTCGGAGTGTTCCAGGGGCATGTAGAAGAAAGCACGTTCGAAGGGCCCGAGCTCCCGGTCCTGGCCAAGGTCGAGGCCGGCGACACACAGGCGGCGCGCCTCTGCGTCCCGCGCGAACGCCTCGGGCAGGCCGCGGTAGATGCTGCGGGGAAACTGGTCGGTCAGCAGGATCAGCGCCAGCCTGCCGCTGGCGCTCGATGCCCAGTGATCCAGCTGGCCCATGTCACGGGCTGCCATGTACGGGCCAAAACGTTCCGCCAGCGACGAGTCCCGGGCCGCGACGTCGGTTGCCGTGTCGTCGTCGCCGCCGAACCACAGCCGCATCCGTCCGGGTAGCGCCGAGGGGTCGTCGCGCACGTCAGCAAACCAGTACTCCAGCACTGCATCCGGGCTCATCTAGCGAGGATACGCTGTTGATGCGACCTCCGGGATGAACGGCAGGCGTCGTGTGGCTAGAAATGCGGCGACGCAGCATGAGTGTTGCATCGCAGCATTGACTCTGCGACGAGGCAGGCTATTCTGCCTTTGGCCTATCTGGAGCCATCCCATGACGGAATTCCATTCGAGCCCGGGCAGCAGCCTGTACCGGGAGGATTTTGAGCGCGACAGCTGCGGATTCGGCCTGATCGCCAACCTCGACGACCAGTCCAGCCACTGGCTGGTGGAAACGGCGATAACGGCCCTCTCGCGCCTGACGCATCGTGGCGCAGTCGCCGCCGACGGCAAGACCGGTGATGGCTGCGGCCTGCTGCTGAAGAAGCCGGTCGGATTCCTGCGTGCCGTGGCGCAGGAGGCGGGCATGCAACTCGCGGAGCGCTTCGCAGCGGGCGTCGTCTTCCTGTCCAGGTTCGATGAGCAGGCGGAACGGGCCCGGGCCGCGCTCGAACAGCAGCTCCAGCGTGAAGGCATGCAGGTCGCGGGATGGCGGGTCATGCCAACCAACCCGGAGGCCTGCGGCGAGGAGGCGCTCAAGACGCTGCCCCGGATGGAAATGGTGTTCGTCAATTGCCTCGACGAGGTTGACGAGGCGGCGTTCAACAGGATGCTGTTTCTTGCCAGGCGGCGGGCCGAGAAGGCGCTGGAAGGCAAGGATCCGGTCTTCTACGTACCGTCGCTGTCAGCCTCGACAATCGTCTACAAGGGCATGGTGATGCCCGCGCATCTGGCGGAATTCTACCCCGATCTCGCCGATCCGCGGCTCGAGACCTCGGTTGCAGTATTCCATCAGCGGTTCTCGACCAACACCCTGCCGCAGTGGCGCCTGGCACACCCTTATCGCTACCTCGCGCACAATGGCGAGATCAACACCATCCAGGGCAACCGCAGCTGGGCGGTGGCACGCGGGCCGTTGTTTCGTTCACCGCTGCTGCCGGACCTGTCCGACATCCAGCCGCTGGTATCGCTGACGGGCTCGGACTCGCAAAGTCTCGACAACATGCTCGAGGTATTGCTGATGGGCGGCCTGGACATCATGCACGCGATGCGCCTGCTGATCCCGCCCGCCTGGCAGAATGTTGACAACCTCGAGCCTGACCTGCGGGCCTTCTACGAATTCTACGCCGCGCATTTCGAGGCCTGGGACGGGCCGGCGGGGATCGTGCTCACCGACGGACGCTATGCGGCCTGTGCCCTCGATCGCAACGGCCTCAGGCCGGCACGCTGGGTAATCACTCGGGATCGCCATCTGACGGTTGCCTCCGAGATCGGCGTCTGGGACTACCCTTCCGAGGACGTCGTGCGCAAGGGACGCATGAGCCCGGGAGAAATGCTGGCGCTGGACCTGCACACCGGTGAGCTGCTCGATTCAAAGCGCATCGATGACCTGCTGCAGAGCCGCCATCCATACAAGAACTGGCTGAAAAAGGGCGTTCGCCACCTGGACTCGGACCTGATCGACCCGCAGCTCGCAGCCCAGCCGATGGACCGGGACACGCTGTCGCTGTACCAGAAGATGTACAACGTCACCGCGGAGGAACGCGACGAAATCATCCGTGTGCTCGCCGAGGATGAAAGCGAGGCGGTCGGCTCGATGGGTGACGACACGCCGATGCCGGTGTTGTCACACCGGGCGCGCTCCCTGTACGACTACTTTCGCCAGCAGTTCGCGCAGGTCACCAACCCGCCGATCGATCCACTGCGCGAGTCGATCGTCATGTCACTGCAGACGATGATCGCGCCGGAAAGCAACGTGTTCGTGCCGACACGAGAGCATGCCCGGCACATCGTGCTCAGTTCGCCTGTCCTGTCGCAGCGTAAGCTCCGACAGGTGCTGGCGCTTTCCGAGCTTGGCGTCAATCACGAGCAGGTCGACCTGCAGTACGACCCGGACCAGGGGCTCGAGCAGGCGATCCGGCAGATCTGCGATCAGGCGGAGCGAGCAGTGCGTTCCGGCAAGACCGTCGTCATGCTCTCGGACCGCTACCTGGTTCGCGGCAGGCTGCCGGTCCACGCCCTGCTGGCGACCGGCGCGGTGCACCACCGGTTGGTGGCGACCGGGCTGCGCTGCAAGTGCAATCTCATCGTCGAGACCGGCACAGCACGGGATTCGCACCACTTCGCCTGCCTGATCGGCTACGGCGCAACGGCCGTATACCCTTACATGGCCTACCAGACGCTATTCGACATGATGAAGAAGGGCGCCGTGAAGATGGATGCCCAGGCCCGGCTGGAGCTGGGCCGCAGCTACCGCAGGGGCATCCAGAAGGGTCTGTTCAAGATCATGTCGAAGATGGGCATCTCGACGATCATGAGCTATCGCGGCGCGCAGCTGTTCGAGATCGTCGGGCTGGCCGACAGCGTGGTCGAGCTCTGTTTCAAGGGGACCGTCAGTCGTGTCCAGGGCGCCGATTTCACCGACCTCGAGCAGGATCAGTTGTACCTTGCCGGGCGCGCCTTTGATCCCGGCGAGGAGCTCGAACGGGGAGGTATGCACAAGTACGTGCATGGCGGCGAATACCACATGTACAACCCGGACGTCGTGGCAACCCTGCAGTCAGCAGTGATGACGGGGGAATACGACAGGTACCGGCTGTTCGCGTCGCTGGTCAACCAGCGCCCGGTGTCCTGCCTGCGCGACATGTTCCGGCTGGTCGCGGGTCGCGAGCCCGTTCCGCTGGAGGAAGTCGAGCCGCTCGAGGATGTCCTTGCCCGATTCGACAGTGCCGGAATGTCGCTCGGGGCGTTGTCGCCGGAGGCCCACGAGGCACTCGCGATAGCCATGAACCGGCTCGGTGCGCGCTCGAACTCCGGAGAGGGTGGCGAGGATCCCGAACGCTACGGGACGGAGCGGAACTCGAAGATCAAGCAGGTCGCTTCCGGCCGCTTCGGTGTCACTCCCGCATATCTTGTCAGCGCCGAGGTGCTGCAGATCAAGATTGCGCAGGGCGCGAAGCCCGGTGAAGGCGGCCAGCTTCCCGGGCACAAGGTGAACGAGATGATCGCGCGACTGCGCTACGCCCGGCCGGGAGTCGGGCTGATCTCGCCGCCGCCGCACCATGACATCTACTCGATCGAGGACCTTGCCCAGCTGATTTTCGACCTCAAGCAGGTCAATCCGCAGGCGCTGGTGTCGGTCAAGCTCGTGGCGGAGCCCGGCGTCGGCACGGTTGCCGCCGGCGTGGCGAAGGCCTACGCGGACCTGATCACCATCTCCGGCCACGATGGCGGGACCGGCGCCTCGCCGATCAGCTCCATCAGGTATGCGGGAACTCCGTGGGAGCTTGGCCTGGCCGAAACTCACCAGACGTTGCGCATCAACGACATGCGCCACCGCGTGAGACTGCAGACCGACGGCGGGCTGAAGACAGGCCTCGACGTGGTCAAGGCGGCGATCATCGGGGCCGAGAGCTTCGGTTTCGGCACCGCACCCATGGTCGCGCTGGGTTGCAAGTACCTGCGCATCTGCCACCTGAACAATTGCGCAACCGGGGTCGCGACCCAGCACAAGGTGCTGCGCTCGAAGTACTTCATCGGTCTGCCCGAGATGGTGACCAACTACTTCCGTTTCGTTGCAATGGAATGCCGGGAAATCATGGCCAGCCTCGGCGTCCGTCGCATGGCCGACCTGATCGGTCGCACGGAGTTCCTGACCATCGTTGCGGGCGAATCGGAAAAGCAGCGCAAGCTCGACCTGACGCCGATTCTTTCGACCGCCGGCCTCACCGACGACCGGCCGCAGTATTGCCTCGATGAACGCAATGTGCCCTTCGACAAGGGTGAGCTGGCCGAGCGCATGGTCAGCGACATGCTGCCGGCAATCGAGTCAAGGTCCGGCGGTAGCTTCGACTACGAGGTCAGGAACTGGCACAGGTCGATAGGAGCGCGCATCTCGGGCGAGATCGCGCGCCGACACGGAAACTACGGGATGTCAGACGCGCCGATCACGGTGCAGCTACGCGGTAGCGCCGGCCAGAGCCTGGGCGTGTGGAACGCCGGCGGACTGGTCATCGAACTCGAGGGGGACGCCAACGATTACGTCGGCAAGGGTATGGCGGCCGGCCGCATCGTGCTTGCGCCGCCGCGGGCCGCTTCATTCGTCGCGCGAGATACTCCCATCATGGGCAACACCTGCCTGTATGGGGCGACGGGCGGGGAGTTGTTTGCAGCGGGTACGGCGGGCGAGCGCTTCGCGGTTCGCAATTCCGGCGCAGTCGCCGTCGTCGAGGGCGCTGGCGACCACTGTTGCGAGTACATGACCGGCGGCGTCGTGGTGGTGCTCGGGCGAACCGGCGTCAACTTTGGCGCGGGACTCACTGGCGGCTTCGCTTATGTGCTCGACGTGGACCGCGGTTTCGTGGACCGCTACAACCACCAACTGGTCGAAATCCACCGGATCCAGTCAGAAGGCATGGAGACCCACTACCAGCACCTGCGCATGCTGATCGAGGCCCACCAGCGTGCTACCGGCAGTGTCTGGGCCCGTGAAATACTCGACGACTTCCGCAGCTTCGCGCCCAAGTTCTGGCTGGTCAAGCCAAAGGCCGCCGACATCGACTCGCTGATCGAGAACCTGAGGCGGGCCGCATGACCACCCGCACACTGCAATTCCTGGAAATGCCTCGCCGCGACCCGGAAAAGCTGGCGGTGAGCGATCGCCTGAAGGGCTTCCGTGAAATCTACGCACAGTTTGACGAGACGGCTGCGGCGGAACAGGCAGGCCGCTGCATTTCCTGCGGCAACCCGTTCTGCGAATGGAAGTGCCCGGTCCACAATTACATTCCCAACTGGCTGCAGTTGATCGCCGACGGCAAGCTGTTCGAAGCCGCCGAACTGTCGCACCAGACCAATTCGCTGCCTGAAGTCTGCGGCCGTATCTGTCCGCAGGATCGCCTCTGTGAGGGGGCGTGCACCCTGAACGACGGACTGGGCGCGGTCACCATTGGCTCGATCGAGAAATACATTACCGACGAGGCCCTCAGGCAGGGCTGGAGGCCCGATCTCTCGCGCGTCAGGGCCACCGGGAAGTGCGTAGCGATCATCGGCGCCGGGCCGGCGGGCCTCGGTTGCGCCGACATTCTCGCGCGCAACGGGGTGAAGCCGGTCGTCTTCGATCGCTATCCGCGCATTGGCGGCCTGCTGACTTTCGGCATCCCGCCCTTCAAGCTGGAGAAGGCGGTCGTCGAGAAGCGCCGCGAGCTGATGGAGGGCATGGGCGTGGAATTCCGGCTCGGAGTCGAGATCGGGCGCGATCTGGCCTTCGCGCGGCTGGTCGACGACTACGACGCCGTTTTTCTCGGCATGGGCACCTACCGGTACGTCAAGGGCGACTTCCCCGGCGAGGACCTGGCGGGCGTCCACGAGGCATTGCCCTACCTGGTTTCCAGCATCAATCGCGAACTCGGGCTCGAGCGGGATCCCGGCCGGTTCATCGACCTGCGTGGTAAGCGCGTAGTGGTGCTGGGCGGTGGCGACACCGGCATGGACTGCATCCGCACCGCGCTCAGGCAAGGGGCGGAGAGCGTAACCTGTACCTATCGGCGCGACGAGGAGAACATGCCTGGTTCGCGCCGCGACTACCGGAACAGCAGGGAGGAGGGATGCACCTTCCTGTTCAACAGGCAGCCGGTGGAGATTGTCGGGACCGACCAGGTCGCAGGCGTCAAGGTGGTGGAGACCAAGCTCGGTGCGCCGGGACCGGGCGGCAGGCGAACGCCCGAGGCCGTTGCCGGCAGCGAGCAGCTGATCGAGGCAGATGCGGTGCTAGTCGCCTTCGGCTTCCAGCCTGACCCGCCCGACTGGTTCGAAGGCGCCGGCATCATGCTGCACCCGAACGGACGCGTGCGGGTGACTACCGGTCCTCGTCATCGCTTCCAGACGACGAACGACAAGATTTTCGCCGGCGGCGACATGGTGCGTGGTTCGGACCTCGTGGTGACCGCCGTGTTCGAGGGCCGCGAGGCGGCCAGCGGCATCCTCAACTTTCTTGGAGTGACCCGATGAAGCAGTCACCTCGCGAGATGACTCCCGGCCACGGGCGAGCCCGGCTCGGGCCCCCGGCCGCGCAGGGTCTGTACGATCCGGCCAATGAACACGATTCATGCGGTGTGGGCTTCGTCGTCGACATCAAGGGCCGGAGGTCGCATCGCATCCTGCAGCAGGCCATCGAGGTGCTGCGGAACCTCGATCACCGCGGCGCCTGCGGCTGCGAGGTAAACACCGGCGATGGTGCCGGCGTGCTGATGCAGATGCCGCATGCCTTCCTGGAAAATGTCGCAAGCTCGGCGCGCATCACCCTGCCGGCCCCGGGGCAGTACGCCTGCGGGTTGGTCTTCATGCCACCGAACGCAACCCAGCGCCGCAAGATCCAGGAGGTTTTCGCCCGCGTCGTGCAGTCCGAAGGCCAGATCTTCCTAGGCTCGCGCCGTGTGCCAACGGATAACTCGATGCTGGGCGAGACGGCGCGCAGCAGCGAGCCGTCCATTCACCAGGTGTTCATTGGCCGCGGCGCCGAGACCGAGAGCGATGAGTCATTCGAGCGCAAGCTCTACGTCATCCGCAAGCGCGCCTTCAGCGAGATCCGCGTATCGACGCTGGGCGGGTCCGAGTACTGGTACGTGGCCAGCCTCTCGTACAAGACACTGGTCTACAAGGGCATGCTGACCACGATGCAGCTCGACCAGTACTTCCCCGACCTGCGTAGCCCGTTGATGGAAACCGCGTTGGCCATGGTGCACTCGCGCTTTTCGACCAACACCTTCCCGAGCTGGGACCGCGCGCATCCGTACCGCTATGTCGCGCATAACGGCGAAATCAACACGCTTCGCGGCAACGTCAACTGGATGAAGGCGCGCGAGGCCCTGTTCGAGTCCGAGGCCTTTGGAGAGGACATCAACAAGATAGCGCCGATCGTGAACCAGTACGGCAGCGATTCCTCGATGTTCGACAACGTCCTGGAGTTGCTGGTGCTGGCCGGGCGTTCCCTGCCGCATGCCGTCATGATGATGGTGCCGGAGCCATGGTCCAACCACGACACCATGGACGATGCGAAGCGGGCATTCTACCAGTATCACTCGAGCCTGATGGAGCCCTGGGACGGGCCAGCCTGTGTTGCCTTTACGGACGGCACCCGCATCGGCGCAGTGCTGGATCGAAACGGCCTGCGACCGGGGCGCTACTACGTGACCCGCGATGACCTGGTGATCCTTGCTTCCGAGGCTGGCGTGCTGGAATTACCACCCGGGGACGTGGTCAGCAAAGGCAGGTTGCAGCCCGGGCGCATGTTCCTCGTGGACACCGGCCTCGGGCGCATCGTCGATGATTCCGAAATCAAGGCGCAGGTAACCCGCGAGCGCCCCTACCGCCGTTGGCTCGATCAGTATCTGGTGCAGCTGGAGCAGTTGCCGCCGGCATCAACGGTGCCATTGCCCGACCACGATTCGTTGCAGAAACGGCAGATAGCCTTTGGCTACACCTTCGAGGACGAGCGCGTGGTGCTCGACCCGATGGCGCGCAGCGGTGTCGAGGCGATCGGCTCGATGGGCAATGACACGCCGCTGGCAGCGCTCTCCAGCAGGCCCAGGCTCCTCTACGACTATTTCAAGCAGCTCTTCGCGCAGGTGACCAACCCGCCGATCGACAGCATCCGCGAGGAAATCATCACCTCCTCGGAAGTGTGGCTGGGCTCGGAAGGCAACCTGTTGCAGCCGCGGCCGGGAGACTGCCGCAGGCTGGAGCTGGCGGGTCCGGTCATCACCAACGAGGAATTCGCCAAGATTCGCCGCCTGGACTTGCCCGGCCTCAAGGTCGGCGTCCTGTCGATCCTGTTCCGGGTTTCACGAGGTGAAAAAGGGCTGGTCAAGTCGCTGGAGGAACTGCGCCTGATGGCGCGGAGAATGATCGAGGAGGAGGAGATCAACGTACTCATCCTCAGCGATCGTGGCGTCAACGAGGAGTTCGCGCCGATCCCTGCACTGCTGGCCGTATCGGGTCTGCACCACTTCCTGATTCGCGAAGGACTCAGACTGAAGGTCAGCCTGGTGCTCGAGACGGGCGAAGCCCGCGAGGTACACCATTTTGCGTTGCTGATAGGGTATGGCTGCAGTGCCATCAACCCGTACCTGGCCTTCGAGACGCTGGACGGGATGATCCTCGACGGCTTGCTGACCCGCGTCGACCACAAGACTGCCTGCAGCAATTTCGTCAAGGCAGCGACCAAGGGCGTGGTCAAGGTCGCATCGAAGATGGGTATCTCGGCGATGCAGAGTTATCACGGCGCCCAGGTATTCGAGGCCCTGGGGCTCAGGCAGGACGTGATCGACGAATACTTCAACTGGACGCCGTCGCGCATCGGCGGCATCAGCATCAACGTCATCTCGAGGGAGGTGCTGATGCGCCACGCCGCCGCCTTCGCGTCGCGCGATGGCGAGGGCCACACGCTGCCCGAGGGCGGCCGCTACCGGTGGCGAGCGGGGGGCGAGCAGCACCTTTTCAGCCCTGAGTCGATTCACCGCCTGCAGAAAGCGGTGCGCAGCGGCAGCTTCGCGACCTACCGCGCCTACGCAGAGCTCATCGACGATCAGTCGAAGAATCTCTCCACCCTCCGTGGGCTGCTCGAGTTCAAGAGGGGCGAGGCGATACCGCTCGAGGAGGTCGAGCCGGCCGAGAACATCATGCGGCGTTTCAAGACCGGCGCGATGTCCTATGGCTCGATCAGCAAGGAGGCGCACGAAACGCTGGCCATTGCCATGAACCGGATCGGCGGCAAGAGCAACACTGGCGAGGGCGGAGAGGACCCTGAGCGCTACCGGCCGTTGCCGAACGGCGACTCGAAGAATTCAGCCATCAAGCAGGTAGCCTCCGGGCGCTTCGGCGTTACCAGCGAATATCTGGTCAACGCGCGTGAGCTGCAGATCAAGATGGCGCAGGGCGCGAAGCCCGGTGAGGGCGGCCAGCTCCCGGGGACCAAGGTCTACCCGTGGGTTGCCAAGACCCGCCACACGACTGCGGGCGTCGGCCTCATCTCACCGCCGCCGCATCACGACATCTACTCCATCGAGGATCTTGCTGAGTTGATCCACGACCTCAAGAATGCCAACCGCGATGCGCGGGTAAGCGTCAAGCTGGTGGCAGAGGTGGGCGTCGGAACCATCGCGGCGGGCGTAGCCAAGGCGCATGCCGACGTGGTGCTGATCAGCGGACACGACGGCGGTACTGGCGCATCGCCGCAGACCTCGATTCATCATGCCGGCCTGCCCTGGGAGCTTGGGCTGGCTGAGACTCACCAGACGCTGGTGCTGAACAACCTGCGCAGCCGGATCGTCGTCGAGACAGACGGCCAGCTCAAGACCGGGCGCGACGTCGCGATTGCCGCGCTGCTCGGCGCCGAGGAGTTCGGCTTCGCCACCGCACCGCTCGTTTCCGTTGGCTGCGTCATGATGCGGGTCTGCCACCTCAATACCTGCCCGACGGGCGTCGCGACCCAGGATCCGCGGCTGCGTGCCCGCTTCGCCGGCAAGCCGGAACATGTCGTCAACTTCATGCGCTTCATCGCCGAGGACCTGCGCCGGATCATGGCGGAGCTCGGCTTCCGCACGGTGGACGAAATGATCGGCCGGGTCGACCGGCTCGAGCCGCGCCGCGCCATCGACCACTGGAAGACGCGGGGCTTCGACTTCAGCGATATCCTCTACCAGCCGGATGCCGGCCCTGAGGTAGGCCGCTACTGCCAGATGGCGCAGGACCACGGCCTCGAAGGTTCGTTGGATGTGACCCGGCTACTAGAGCTGTGCGCTCCGGCCATCGAGCGCGGCGAGCGCGTCGAGGCCGAGCTCGCAATACGTAACGTCAATCGCGTAGTCGGCACCATTACGGGCAGCGAGGTGACGAAGAAGTGGGGCGCGGCGGGTCTGCCGGAACACACCATCAGGCTTCGCTTCCACGGCTCGGCCGGCCAGAGCTTCGGCGCATTCCTGCCCCCCGGCATGACCTTCCTGCTCGAGGGCGATGCCAACGACTATCTCGGCAAGGGGCTGTCCGGCGGCAGGCTCGTGGTCTATCCGCCCGCGGGTTCACCGTTCGCGGCCGAGGAGAATATGATCGTCGGCAACGTCGCCTTGTATGGTGCCACCGCTGGCGAGGCCTACATCAGCGGCATGGCCGGCGAGCGCTTCTGCGTGCGCAACAGCGGAGTGAACGCGGTGGTCGAGTCCGTGGGCGACCATGGCTGCGAGTACATGACCGGCGGTCGCGTGGTCGTCCTGGGCGCGACGGGCCGCAATTTTGGCGCCGGCATGTCGGGCGGCGTCGCCTACGTGCTCGACGAGCGAGGTGACTTCGAGCAGCAGGTCAACGCTCAGATGGTCGGCCTCGAGGCGCTGGAGGATGCCGAAGAAATTGCCGGGTTGCGCGCCAGTATCGAGCGGCACCTGGAGTACACGGGCAGCGACAAGGCAAGACGGGTGCTGGAAGGCTGGGAGGAGTCGGTTCCACGCTTCGTCAAGGTCATGCCGAAGGATTACAAGCGCGTGCTCGCCTGTATCCGCCGGGCGCACGACCAGGGTCTCACCGGAGACGAAGCCATCATGGTGGCGTTCGAGGAGAACGCGCGCGACGTCGCGCGTGTCGGCGGCAACTGAGCGGAGTAGGGCATCCATATGGGCAAGCCAACCGGATTCATCGAGTACATGCGTGATACGCCGGTTGACCGCGCGCCGCTGGAACGCGTCGGCGACTGGCGCGAGTTCCACGAGAACATGGAAGACAGGCACCTGCAACAGCAGGCAGCCCGCTGCATGGACTGCGGCGTTCCTTTCTGCCACAGCGGAACGCTGATCAGTGGCATGGCCTCCGGTTGCCCGGTCAACAACCTGATCCCGGAATGGAACGACCTCGTTTACCGCGGCCTGTGGCGCGAGGCGCTCGAGCGGCTGCACCGTACCAACAACTTCCCTGAGTTCACCGGACGTGTCTGCCCGGCGCCCTGCGAAGGATCGTGCGTGCTGGGAATCAATGACCCGCCGGTGACCATCAAGAATATCGAAAATTCGATTGCCGACCGTGGCTGGGAAGAGGGCTGGATCGTGCCGGAGCGACCGAAGGTCCGCACCGGCAAGAAGGTCGCCGTCGTCGGCTCGGGTCCCGCGGGGCTGGCGGCGGCTGCGCAGCTCAATCGTGCCGGCCACCTGGTCACCGTGCTGGAGCGCGCGGACCGGCCGGGCGGGCTGCTCATGTACGGCATTCCCAACATGAAGCTGGACAAGCGCGAAGTCCTGCAGCGTCGAATAACGCAACTGGAGATGGAGGGCGTGCGGTTCATCTGCAACGCCAACGTGGGTGACAACGTCGAGGCCATGTTGCTACTGAAGGATTTCGACGCCGTGGTGCTGTGTACCGGCGCCACGGTGCCACGCGATCTCCCTGTCGAGGGTCGCGAACTGAAGGGCGTGCATTTCGCCATGGACTACCTGACCGCGAGCACGGCCGCGTTGCTCGATGGTGGCCCGGACGCGAGCCCCATCCACGCCCGCGGCAAGGAAGTCGTGGTCATCGGCGGCGGCGATACCGGCACCGACTGCGTCGGCACGGCGATGCGACAGGGTTGCAGCAGCCTCGCGCAGCTCGAGATCATGCCGCAGCCACCTGCCGAGCGTGCGGACGACAATCCATGGCCCGAATGGCCCAAGGTCTACAAGGTCGACTACGGGCAGGAGGAGGCCGCGGCCCGGTTCGGCGCCGATCCCCGGGCTTACCTGGTCACGGTCAAGAGGCTGGTGGGCGATGCTGACGGCGCGGTGAAGGAACTGGTCACCGTCGGCATCCGATGGGAGAGGAACACCAGCGGGCAGCTGGTGCCGGTCGAACAGCCGGGTACCGAGCGGAGCTTGCCCGCGCAGCTGGTGCTGTTGGCGATGGGATTCCTGGGGCCCGAGCAGCCGCTTGCGAAAGACCTGGGTGTCGAATGCGATGCGCGCTCCAACATCAAGGCCGAACATGGTGAGTTCGCAACCAGCGTAAAGGGGGTGTTTGCCGCCGGCGATTGCCGCCGGGGCCAGAGCCTCGTGGTCTGGGCCATCAATGAAGGCCGCGGCGCCGCCCGCGAGTGCGACCGCTTCCTGATGGGGACGACCGAACTACCCTGATCAACGACTTGCGAAACGGGGCAATCCCTTTTTCGTCAGCCGCCCAGCAGCTGCCACTCGCCGTTGCCGACACGGCAGGCGCTGCCCGCTTCCTTGCGGCTGCGACCGTCGAGTTGCCGCAGCAGAGTGAATTGCCGGCACGGCTGGCCGCTGCGTTCGAAGCCGGCAGTGGGTGTCAACTCATAGGAAAGTCCCGCGGTCGCGCCGGACCAGCGGACGCCATGACCATCCTCGGCCAATTCCAGGGCATGACCAATGCAGGCCCTGTCACTGGAGTCCATGTCGCGGCCGATTTCACGACCGATCACGGCGCCTATCGCGGAGCCAACCAGGATTGCGATCAGCTTGCTGTCGCCCTCGCCGACCGTTGATCCGATCGCGCCGCCAACCATCGCGCCCACCACCGTTGCAACCTCATTGCGGTTGCAGTGTCCGGCCCGCACACCATAGTCACGCTCCCAATGGTTGCCCGCATAGCCAAGGTAGTAGGGGTCGTGCTTGGCGCGCCAGCCGTGGGCCGGCGCATGAGCCGGGGGATCGGCCAGCGCCGCGGGCACCGCAAGAAGTACGCTCAGTGCCAGCGCGACGGTCGCAGAGACGGTTCGGGTTCGATGGAACATGGCATCTCTCCTCTCTATGCCTACGGATTCTCCCGCAGCTTCGAGGACAGATTCGTTGATCAGGACTTAACGGCAGCTGAAGAGCCGGCTGCAAGCGCAATTCTGTGACCTGCCGCACAAGAAGCGGCCAAAAGGAGACAGTCCCCATCCCTGGTCCCCTGGCTCTTCAGTCGCGGATCAGCTCCACCAGCTCGTAATGGGTCTGCATGTAGCCGGCTACACCGCCCTTGAGGAACAGGAATTCGCCGTCTGCCGTACACCAGACGTCGTAGGGTGGATGCTCGGTAGGAAGGCCGGGTGCCGAGACGAACTGGAAGTGCAGCGCCTCAAAGGTCCCGGCGCCGACGGTGACAGTCTCCTCGCCGACGTACTTTACGTGCAGTCCGATCGAGAACAGCAGTGGTCCCGTTGCGCCACGATGGTCGGGCGAGGAAAGCAGGATCTGGTCGAGCGCCTGGACCGCACCCGGCTGGCTGCGATTGAACAGACGTAGATGCCAGGCATCGCAGGCGATTGCATGGTTCTGGAAAGTCCTGAGCGGATGTGCAAGGTCCATGCGCTGGCTCACACGGCCTTCCAGTGCGGTATAGGTCTCGCACTCGGCGTAGTTCGGGTGGAACCGGAACCAGCCGGAGCCCATGAAGCGATCGGCGACGCTGATGCGCACGAAACAGTCGGTAGGCATCCATTTACTGTCCAGTGAATAGGTGATGTCGCGCATCACCGCGGGCCGGTCATCAATCTCGCAGTGAGCGCTCACCGTGCGGCCGCCATCCGCGTGGACGCTGATCAAAAAATACTCCCGGCCGCGTTCCTGTCCCAGGCGCTCGGGCTTGTTGCTGGTGTAGAGAATGGTGCCGCGGGTGTTCTTGTGGTCGCGCTGCAGGATGCTCTCGCTCATGTCTGCTCCCGGTCTGTTCTACCGCAAGCTTAGCTTATCGGCCAGCCTGCGGCGAAGTCAGCTTGCCAGCAGCCGACCGCCGCGCTCCAGCCGGCGCAACAGCCACCACTGGGCGGCGCCACGAGCACCCAGGAACAGGGTAAACGCAAGCCACAGGCCATGGTTTCCCAGCGGCCGCAGCAGGTACCAGGCGGGCAGGTAGATGGCGAGCGCCGCGAACAGCATGGTGTCGCGCATCTGCCGTGACAGCATCGCGCCGACGAACACGCCGTCGAAGAGATACGCCCAGCAGCCGACCAGCGGCGTGATCACCAGCCAGGGAAGGTAGCTGCGCGCCAGCTCGCGCAATTCCTGCTGCGACGTCAGCAGGTCGATGGCGAGCCAACCCACTGCTGCGAAGGTTACGGCGAGCAGCGCAGCGACACCCAGGGTCCATTCGGCCGAGAGGCGTATCGACTTCCGCAGCATCGCTGGATCCCTGGCGCCGACTGCGCGACCGACCAGCGACTCGGCTGCGTTGGCGAA